>NZ_CP128477.1:337857-675714 GCF_030369675.1 Peteryoungia algae
CATGACGATGCCGATCGTCCCGAGCACGAGACCGAACACACGCGCCTGCGTGATGCGTTCCAGTCCCCAGAGCTGGGCGATCACCATGGAAAAGAGCGGGATCGAAGCGACGAAGATCGCAGCCATGGCCGTCCCGATCAGCGGCGTCGCATAGGACAGCCCGATCAGCTGCCCGGCCACCGTGGTGGCGCCGACAACAGTGAAAGGCAGCCAGCCGGCGCCAAAGTCGAGCCGCCGCCGCATCATCCTGGCGATCGCATAGAGCAGGGCGCCCGCTATGAAGCAGCGGAAAGTGACCGCGCCGATCCAGCCGAATGCGTCGACCACATGCAAGAGAAGGAGGAAGGAAAGTCCCCAGGCCAGCGACAGATAGGCATAGGCTGCAAAGTCTCTGGGGGCCATGCGCTGGTCTCGAGATTTGGCGGCACTCGGGCCGCAGATGAGAAGGCCGAAACTCTTATTCCGGCATCCGGTAGTCGACGATCTTGCCTTCGCGCACCTGGTAGAGCTTGCCGGTTTCCGTCTGCTCCGGGCCGACCAGCGGCAGAAGCTTCCCGGCGACTTCGGAAGGGTGAGGCAGGGTCTCTGGATCTTCGCCCGGCATGGCCTGCGCACGCATGGCGGTGCGAGTGGCACCGGGGTCGACGCAAAGGATACGCAGCGGCAGGCGTTGTGTCTCGGCAGCCCAGGTGCGGGCAAGGGCTTCGACGGCGGCCTTGGAGGCGGAGTAGGGCGCCCAGAACGGACGGCACTTGTGAGCGGCGCCTGAGGACAGGATCAGTGCGCGGCCCTGATCAGACTTGACGAGCAGCGGCTCCAGCGAGCGGATAAGCCGCCATGTGGCTGTGACGTTGATCGTCATGACCTTGTCGAACACCTTCGCCTCGACATGGCCGATCGGCGCGATGACGCCAAGAACGCCCGCGTTCAGCACGGCGATGTCGAGCTTGCCCCAGCGCTCGAAGATGTGACCGCCGAGCTGGTCGATGGCAGCCATGTCCGAAAGGTCGAAGGGCACCAGTGTCGCTGTTCCGCCGACCGCCTTGATCGCATCATCCAGCTCTTCCAGACCGCCCACGGTGCGCGCGCAGGCAATGACGTGGGCGCCAGCCTTGGCCAGTTCGATCGCGGTGAAATAGCCGATGCCGCGCGAGGCGCCGGTGACGAGCGCGATCCGTCCCTTGAGGTCGATGGTCATGATCTGTCCTGTATTCCCAGAGCACTTCCGATGAAAACCAGGTCACCGGAAATGCTCTGTCTCCTTGATTCGACGCAGTCCGGACACAAAACTGCTGACGCACTTTTGTTGGACATGTTCTTAAGCTCAGCCGTTGGCGGCGAGCATGCTTTCCTTGCGGCCCGGCTTCTCGCTCTCCTTGTCGACGAGACGCGTCGGGTAGTCGCCGGTGAAGTAGTGGTCGGTGAACTGCGGGTTTGCCGGATCCCGCGGTGCGCCGCCGACTGCGGTGTAGAGACCGTCGATCGACAGGAAGGCCAGCGAATCCGCACCGATATACTTCGCCATGGCTTCAATGCCGAGATACTGGTTGGCGAGCAGCTTTTCGGCGTCGGGGGTGTCGATGCCGTAAAAATCCGGGTGGAAGATCATCGGGCTTGCGACCCGGATATGCACTTCCTTTGCGCCAGCGTCGCGGATCATCTGCACGATTTTCAGCGAAGTCGTGCCGCGCACGATGGAATCGTCGACCAGCACGACGCGCTTGCCTTCGATCATCGCCCGATTGGCCGAATGCTTGAGCTTGACGCCGAAGGCGCGGATCTGCTGGGTCGGCTCGATGAAGGTACGACCGACATAGTGGTTGCGGATGATCCCGTATTCGAAGGGAATGCCGCTCTGCTGGGCATAGCCGAGGGCCGCCGGCGTGCCGCCATCCGGCACGGGAACGACGACATCGGCTTCGACAGGCGCTTCGAGCGCGAGATTCATGCCGGCATTCTTGCGCGTCGTGTAGACGTTGCGGCCAGCGACGACGGAATCGGGGCGGGCGAAATAGACATATTCGAACAGGCAGACGCGTTCGGGCAGCGGACGTGCCGGCATGCGGGATTCGATCGTCACCGAGCCATCGGCCTGGGTTTCGCAGATGATCACTTCGCCGTTCTTCACGTCGCGGACGAATTTCGCGCCGATGATGTCGAGCGCGCATGTCTCGGAACAGAAGATCGGCTTGCCGTCGAGGTCGCCCAGGACCAGCGGTCGGATACCGATCGGATCGCGTGCGGCAATCAGCTTGGTGCGGGTGAGGGCGATCATCGCATAGCCGCCTTCCATCTGGCGGATGGCGTCGATGAAGCGGTCGGTGGTCGAGGCATGGCGCGAGCGGGCGATGAGGTGCAAGACGACCTCGGTGTCCGAGGTCGACTGGCAGATGGCGCCGGTCGCAATGATCTGGCGGCGCAGCGTCAGGCCGTTGGTGAAATTGCCGTTATGGGCAATCGCGATGCCGCCTTCTTCGAGTTCGGCAAACAGTGGTTGAACGTTGCGCAGAGCCACTTCGCCTGTGGTCGAGTAGCGGGTGTGGCCGATCGCCTGCGGGCCGGGCAGCTTCGCCAGCGTCACCGGGTTGGTGTAGTGGTCACCGACGAGCCCCATGTGCTTTTCGGTATAGAACTGCCGCCCGTCGAAGGAGACGATACCGGCCGCTTCCTGACCGCGATGCTGGAGCGCGTGCAGGCCAAGCGCCGTCAGCGTTGCGGCTTCCGGATGCCCGAGAATGCCGAACACGCCGCATTCTTCGTGGAACTTGTCGTCATGGCTACCATAGACGACATGGGAGGGGCTGGACTGCTTCATGGCGAGGGCCTTTGCTCCTGGGACAGATGCGGGTGCTGCGCTTTGAACAGTCAAGCCGCCGGTCTGTCCCGATCCGGCGGCGTCTGTCGTGTCTCAAATCGCGCGACGCAAGGCCGCGAGAGGATCAGTTGGCGGGTGCCGGGGTCTGTTCGGCAGGCGCCTGGTCTGCAGGGGCCGTTTCGCCGGCAGCGCCGGCTTCGGCATCTTCGCGACCGAGGATCCGTTCCCGGATCTGCGGCTCGATATCCTCGGGCAGAACGGCTTCGAGTTTTTCGACCAGTGAGTCCAGGAATGGCTTGGACTTGGAATTGTTGACCCAGTCCGGGCGCTGGCCAGCATCGATCAGCCAGTTCCAGAAGGCGACGGCGACGACGAGCAGCAGCAGGCCGCGCGCAGCGCCGAAGAGGAAACCGAGCGTCCGGTCCAGCGCGCCGATCCGGCTGTCGATGATGAAATCGGCAATGCGCGAGGTGATGAAGGAGATGACGATCAGTGCGATCAGGAAGATGATGCCGGCAGACCCCGCGAGCGCGATGCGCGCGTCGCTCGTATAGTTCATGAGGTAGGGCACGAGCAGGGGATAGAGATAGTAGGCGGCTGCCACCGAGCCCGCCCAGCTTGCGATGGACAGCACTTCACGCGAAAAGCCGCGCACCATCGCCAGCACCGCTGAAAACAGGACGACGCCGAGGACGATACCGTCAAAAATAGTGATGGGCATAAATTCCAACTCCAGGGCCACCGGCAAAAACCGGCATTGATGTCACCGCGAACCCGCCGGAACGCGTTCTCTCACGCGTCGGACCGGGTCAACCGTCCTCCTGATCTGCGGGGGCTTTCAGCCGGGAACCGGCGATCCGCGCCACGAGATCGGGAAGGCTGTCCACTTCCCTCCATTTGCCCTTCGAACCCTTCGGCAGGTCCGGCGAGGCAGCCGGCAAGACCGCGGCGGAGAAACCAAGCTTTTCCGCCTCTTTCAGCCTCTGGGCCGTGTGGGCCACCGGCCTCACTGCCCCCGACAGGCTGACTTCGCCGAAATAGACGCAATCGGCGGGAAGGGCAAGACCGGCCAGCGATGAAACCAGTGCTGAAGCAATCGCCATGTCGGCCGCCGGTTCACGGATCCGGTAGCCGCCGGCGACGTTCAGGTAAACGTCATGCTGCCCGAGCCTGACCCCGCAATGCGCCTCCAATACCGCCAAAATCATGGCGAGACGTGACGAATCCCAACCGACGACGGCGCGGCGAGGGGTTCCGAGTGATGTCGCAGCCACAAGCGCCTGCACTTCGACGAGCACGGGTCGCGTGCCTTCCATGCCGGCGAAGACGGCCGCCCCGGGCGCCTTTTCGTTGCGCTCGCCGAGGAAAAGCTCGGATGGATTGGCCACTTCCCGCAACCCCTTGTCCGACATTTCGAAGACGCCGATCTCATCCGTCGGCCCGAAACGGTTCTTGACCGTGCGCAGGATGCGGTAGTGATGGCCGCGATCCCCCTCGAAATAGAGGACCGCGTCGACCATGTGTTCGACGACACGGGGGCCGGCGATCTGGCCTTCCTTGGTCACGTGCCCGACCAGGACCATGGTGGCGCCCGTCTGTTTGGCATATCGGATCATCGCCTGCACGCCGGTGCGCACCTGGGTCACTGTGCCCGGCGCGCTGTCGGCGGTGTCGCTCCACAGCGTCTGGATCGAATCGATGATGACGAGATCCGGCCGTTTGCTTTCCGAAATGGTCGCAAGGATATCCTCGACGTTCGTTTCGGCGGCGAGCAGCACGTCGGTATCGGCTGCACCGAGGCGCTGAGCCCTGAGCCGAACCTGTGCCACGGCCTCTTCGCCCGACACATAGATGACGCGATGGCCGCGCCTCGACAGGGCCGCCGCCGCCTGCATGAGTAGCGTCGATTTGCCGATGCCGGGATCGCCGCCAATCAGCACGGCAGAACCTCGGACGAAACCACCGCCGGTGGCACGATCGAGTTCGCCCATGCCGGTCGGAATACGCGGTGCCTCCTCGATCTCGCCCGACAGCGCGGTGAGCGTAACGGCACGCCCCTTCTTCGGCGCCTTGCCGGGGCCGGAGCCGATCCCGCCCATCGGATCTTCCTCGACGATGGTGTTCCACTCGCCGCAGCCATCGCATTTGCCCGCCCAGCGGGAATGAACCGTGCCGCAGTTCTGGCAGACGAATTGGGTCTTGGCTTTGGCCATTCAGTCTTCACTTTCAGGAAAGGTGTCGGGAGTGATGCCTTGTCGACCATGCGTGATGCGGAGAGCAACAAGAGCGTCTTTGACGACACGGAAATAGATGCATCGAGGCCTGTAGGGAAATGCGCGTAATCCTGGTTTCAGCCATTCACGGCAGACGCCGGGGTTTCTGGAGCCAGCAAGGTCGATGATCTTCCGCTCGCTATCGCTCGTGAAGCGCTCGGCCGCAAGCGGGCTTCCCTCATAGAGGTAATTGTAGATCTGGATCAGATCCTCGATGGCCTGGGGGGGCAGTCGATAGCGTCGACCGGAGCTGCTGCTCACCGTCGTGCCTTCGCTTCCGCGATGACGAATGCAGTGAGATCGCCCGGCTCGGAAAACTCTTTGACGTCGCCGGCCTCTATGGCTTCATCCGCCTGATCGATCATAAATCGCAGTTCGGCGACCCGCTCCTGCTGACGCTCGCTCTCGGCCAGGAGACCAAGACCGGCACGCAACATATCCTCAGCGGAGGCATAGGCGCCGTTGCTCACCTGCCGTTCGACAAACGCGGATTCGTCCGGCTCCAGGTCCACCTGCACGGTCGAATGGGATGGATGGCCTTCGGTCATCGGTGACTCCATTGCTGGAACAATAGCAGAACAAACCCGGCCGCGCCAGACCTCAGTCCTCGCCCTCCAGATAGATCCGTTCATACCGCAGACCAAGACCCGTCAGCATTTCGTAGCCGATCGTGCCTGCAGAGCGGGCGACGTCATCGAGTCTCATCGAAGGTCCAAAGAGTTCGACATAATCGCCGCTGCGCACAGCATTTTCTGGCAGATCGGTGACGTCGAAGATGGTGAGGTCCATGGTGACCCTCCCGACGACGGGCACGCGCTTGCCGGCGATAACGCCGTGCGCACCCGGAAGCCCGGTCTCGCGCAGCGGGATTCCGGAGCCGGAGAGGTTGCGCAGATAGCCGTCGGCATAACCGGCGCTCGCGACTGCAAGCCGGCTGTCGCGCGCGAGCGCATGGGTCGCACCGTAGGAGACGCTCTCGCCGGCCTTCGCCTCGCGGATCTGTAGGATGCGCGCCTCGGCCTTGACCACCGGCTGCATCGGGTTTTCCGCACCGTTGACGGCTTCGCCGCCATAAAGTGCAATGCCGGGACGGGTGAGATCGAAGTGATAATCGGATCCGAGGAAAATGCCGGCGGAGGCCGAAAGACTGGAATCGATTCCTTCGAAAGCCGCGCTAACCGTCCGGAATTTCTCCAGTTGTAGCCGGTTCATCGGCGAGGCCGGATCATCTCCGCAGGCGAGGTGGCTCATCACCAGCACGGGATCGAGGCTTGCCGGGCGCGAGACGTCGTCGGTCAGGGCGAGCGCATCGGCAAGCGGCAGGCCGAGACGGTTGAAGCCGGTATCGACATGCAGCGCGCAGGGGTAAGGGCCGCGCTCGGTCAGCACTGCCATCCAGAAGGCGAGTTGCTCCTCCGAGGCGATCACCGGGACCAGATCGTTGGCGAAGAAGACGTCTTCCTGTCCCGGCCAGATGCCTGACAGCACGAAGATCCGGGCTTCCGGAGCATAGGGCCGGAGTGTCGCTCCTTCGGCCGGCACGGCGACGAAGAAGTCACGCGCCCCCGCTCGGTAAAGCACCTGTCCGACATCCTCTATGCCGAGGCCGTAGGCATCCGCCTTGACGACGGCGGCGGCCCGCGCCCGGCCGGATCGCCGCGCCATTTCGCGCCAGTTCTCGGCGATTGCCGAGAGATCCACGGTCAGGCGCAGCGGTGCCGAAAGAAACTCCTCCGGCGCATCGAGAATGGTGAAACGGTCTGTCATAAAGGCTTCTGGTCGGTTGATCTGTCCCGCGACCCTAGCACTTTTCTTCAAGACGAAAATGCGGCGGCCCGATATTATGCTGCTATGCACAGTGTTTCGCAGCAAGAGGCGGCCGAAGCCAACCCGGTCTCACGGCAGGAGCAGACCCGCTTCTGGCGGGATGCACGCTTCCGTGACATGGAATGCCTGAGCGCCTCTTTCATCACCCATGAATTCTCGCCGCACTCGCACGATACCTTCTCGATCGGAGCGATCGAGGTCGGCTGCCAGGTCGCGAGTATCCGCGGCACGCGCGAGCACACTGGCCCCGGGGCGCTCTACCTCATCAATCCGGGCGAGGTGCATGACGGCCAGCCAGGCGCACCGGAAGGCTATCGCTACCGGATGATTTATCCCGAGGTGTCATTGCTGACGGATATCATCGAGGACGTGACCGGCCGCGCTTTCAACGGCATGCCAAGCTTCGACCGGCAATTGCTCAGTGATCCAGAAGTCGCCAGGGCCTTCAACCTCGCACACAGCCGGATGGAGAACGGCGGGGTGGCGGAACTGGAAAGCGAGGAGAGCATGTACTGCGTGCTCGCCACCATGTTCGCCCGCCACGGCAGCGATATCCTCCGCGCACCCGATCACAGCGAGCCGCGCGCCATGCGCCGCGTGCGCGATTACATCGCCGCCCATTTCGACGCGGAAATCGGATTGGAAGCCCTGGCCAAGGCGGCAGGTCTCAGCCGTGCCCACATGATCCGGGCTTTCCGCAAGCACTATTTCATTACGCCGCATGCCTTCCAGACGGACATGCGCATCCGCCATGCGAGACATCTTCTGCGTATGGGCGCCACCCCGTCGGAAACGGCAGCCGCCTGCGGCTTTGCCGACCAGGCCCACATGACCCGTCAATTCAAGGCCCGTACCGGTCTCACGCCAGCGGTCTTTCGCGCCGGCTGATCACTTTCATTCAAGACCCGGCGCAGGCAGGCGCCTATCCCGGCGACTGTGTTCTGTATGGGAGACGCCATGACATCCGCTGCACGCCTGGAGATGCGCCAGGGCTGTCACTCCATCCTTCCGCTGACCGTCGCAGTCGTACCCATCGGGCTCGTCTTCGGCGCCGTCGCTGCCACCAAGGGACTTTCCGCTCTTGAGGCCATGCTGATGAGCGCGCTTGTCTTTGCCGGTGGCTCGCAATTCGTCGCGATGGACCTCTGGACCCATCCGGCAAACATGGCAGCGCTCGGCAGCGCTGCCCTTCTCGTCAACATCCGGCATGTCCTCATGGGGGCCTCTATCTCGCGGCATATGGCTGAATTCTCTGGTCGGCAGAAAGTCATGTCGATGCTCTTTCTCGCCGACGAGATCTGGGCGGTCGCAGAGTTTCGCGCGCGCGGACACCGGTTGACCCCGGTCTGGTTCTTCGCCGCCGCCTTGCCTTTCTATCTTGCCTGGGTGCTGTCGGGGTTCACCGGTGCCCTCCTTGGCGCCATGGTCGGAGATCCGGCAGTAATTGCCATGGACTTTGTCTTCCCGGCCGTCTTCGTCATCCTGATCTTCGGCTTCTGGCGTGGCAACCATACCGGATGGATCCTCGTCGGAAGCGCGGCTTCAGCCCTCCTGGTTCATCATGTCGTGCCGGGTGTCTGGTATATCCTGGGCGGCGCACTCGGCGGCGTTGCCATGGCCGCCCTTGCCTCGCGCAGGGCGCGGGAGGTTCGTCCATGACCCTCGATCTGATGACGGTGCTTGCGATCTGCGCCATGTCGGCGGCCACCGTCGCGACCCGTTTGGCCGGCCTGTGGGTCGGTCGGCTTCTGAAGCTGTCGCCGAATACCGAGGAGATCCTCGGCGCCATCCCGCCCTCGGTTCTGATGGCCGTGGTGGCACCCACCGCCTTTGCAACCGGCTGGGCCGAGACGATCGGATGCGTCGTGGTGGCGATTGCCGCAACCCGCCTGTCGCTCCTGCCCGCCGCCGCATGTGGCGTGGGTGTGGTCGCGGCCCTTCGGTCGCTGGGCCTCTAGCAAACAGAAAGGGCGCCTTGCGGGGCGCCCTTCGATCTCACGGCTCTTCGTATTGAATGAAGCTCGGCTCGGCCAGGTCCGCGAAGCGGGTGAATTCCGACTGGAAGGCGAGCTTGACGGTACCCGTCGGTCCGTGGCGCTGCTTGGCGATGATGACGTCGGCCGTGCCCTTGACCTTGTCCATATGCGCTTCCCATTCGGGATATTTCGGATCGGCGAGATCCCGGGGCTCCATGTTCTTCACATAGTATTCCTCACGGAACACGAAGAGCACGACGTCGGCGTCCTGCTCGATCGAACCCGATTCGCGAAGGTCGGAGAGCTGCGGGCGTTTGTCTTCGCGGCTTTCCACCTGACGCGAGAGCTGCGACAGGGCAACGATCGGTACGTTCAACTCCTTGCCGAGCGACTTGAGGCCCGTGGTGATCTGGGTGATTTCCTGCACGCGGTTTTCGCCCGCCTTTCCGGCACCCGTCATCAGCTGGATATAGTCGACGACCAGGAAGTCGAGGCCGCGCTGACGCTTCAGGCGGCGGGCTCGGGCGGAAAGCTGGGCAATCGAGATGCCACCGGTCTGGTCGATGAACAGCGGCACCTTCTGCATGGTCTGGCTGAAGCCGACGAGCTTCTCGAATTCATGCTCGGTGATGTCACCACGGCGGATCTTCGACGAGGAGACCTCCGTCTGCTCGGACATGATACGGGTGGCGAGCTGTTCGGCCGACATTTCCAGCGAGTAGAAGCCGACGACGCCGCCGTTCTTTGCCTTGAAGGAGCCGTCGGGCAGGACTTCGGGCTCATAGGCCGCCGCGATGTTCCAGGCGATGTTGGTCGCAAGCGAGGTCTTGCCCATGCCCGGGCGTCCGGCGAGAACGATCAAGTCGGAGCGCTGCAACCCGCCCATCTTGGCATCGAGGGACTGGATACCGGTCGAGACACCGGAGAGGTTGCCGTCGCGTTCGAAAGCCGCGCCCGCCATGTCGACGGCCTGGGCGACCGCATCCGAGAAGGATTGGAAGCCGCCGTCGTAGCGACCGTTTTCGGCGAGTGCGAAGAGCCGGCGTTCGGTGTCTTCGATCTGCGCCTGCGGTGGCATGTCGAGTGGCGCATCATAGGCGATGTTGACGACATCTTCGCCGATCTGGATCAGCGAGCGGCGCAAGGCCAGATCGTAGATAGCGCGACCATAGTCCTCGGCATTGATGATCGTCACCGCTTCGGAGGCCAAACGTGCGAGATATTGCGCGACCGTCAGGTCACCGACCTTCTGGTCGGCCGGCAGGAAGGTCTTGATGGTGACCGGGTTCGCCGTCTTGCCCATGCGGATGATTTCCGAGGCGACCTCGAAGATCTTCCGATGCAATGGCTCATAGAGATGTTCGGGCTTGAGGAAATCGGACACACGGTAGAAGGCATCATTGTTGACGAGGATCGCGCCCAGCAAGGCCTGTTCGGCTTCGATGTTGTTCGGCGCCTCCCGGTAGAGGGGCTCGGCCGGCTGGACCGGGCTCAGTTTGCGCGCAGCATCGTTCATTCGTTCGCATCCGTTCAGTGTGTCGGCGGTGGCTGCACCATAGCGACAAAGCGGGCCGGCGGAATGGCTTCCACCGCAACCCACATTGATTCACAGGCACATTGTCTCCACTTCACAAAAAGCCCAGGAATCCGATCTTTTCGGTTGACTGTGACATTCGGCGAATCGGCGTTGGGATGCTCTATTTTAGCAGAGCACAAACGAAAAACGCCCGGAAAAATCCGGGCGTTTCGCTTCAACCTGGGGCTGAAAATCAGGCGTCGTCGCCGTCCATGTCGGCATCCGGATCGAAGAAGTCTTCCGGACGCAGGGCGTCTTCGTCGATGCCGTAGATGGCGTCGGCCGAGGTGAGGCTTTCGCCCTTGGACTGGCGCTCAGCTTCGTCGGCCGAACGTGCAACGTTGAGTTCGACGGAGAGTTCGACTTCCGCATGCAGGTGCAGCGTGACCTGATGCAGGCCGATGGCCTTGATCGGGGTGTTCAGCTCGACCTGGTTGCGGCCGATGTTGAAGCCTTCGGCAGCCAGGATTTCGACGACGTCGCGGGCAGCGACCGAACCGTAGAGCTGGCCGGTTTCACCCGCCGAGCGGACGACGATGAAGGACTTGCCGCCAAGAGCGTCGGCGACCGTCTGGGCTTCCGACTTGCGCTCGAGGTTGCGAGCTTCGAGCGTGGCGCGCTCGGAATCGAAACGCTTCTTGTTGGCTTCGTTGGCGCGCAGCGCCTTGCCCTGCGGCAGCAGGAAGTTACGAGCGAAGCCGTCACGAACCTTGACGGTTTCGCCCATCTGGCCGAGCTTTGCGATGCGTTCGAGGAGAATGACCTGCATGATCCTGTTCCTTTCAGTTGTCAGTGTCGGAGTTTGATGTGTCGGCCTTGCCGGCCGGCGTCAGGGCAACGGTCCTTCGTGTGTCCGAAAGGCCGATGATGAAGGGGATCATGAGCGGAAGCAGCATGATCGAAGAGAGGTAGGCGAGTACGAGTGCCGGCAGGCGCCAGTCCTTGCCGCGGGTCTTCAGATGCAGCGAGGCGAAGCCCGCCATCAGGAAGCCGGCGCCGAAAGTGCCGCAGACGGTTGCGCCAATCATCGCGGGTACGCCGCCGATAAAGCAGGCAACGATGCCGGCGAGGAAGATGAAGACCGTGTTGCGGTTCATGCGCAGAGCCGACGGAAAATCCTCGCGCGGACGCTTGTTGCGGCCCGAAGCGGTGACGATGCGCATGGCGATGTAATACATCATCGTCAGGAGCAGCACCCAGGTGCCGCCCTGGATGATCGGCAGCAGCACGACCATGCTGCGCTTCAGCTGTTCGAGCGCCACCGCATCCGGCGCCATGGCCGGATCCTGCGCATTCATCGCCTGTGTCATGGCGTCGACCAGCTGGCCGGTAAATTCCGGCCCAAAGCCAATGATGACACCGAGCACGACGACGGCAATCGCCACGAAGCTGCAGAGCTGCAGAAGAATGTCGGAGAGCGGGTACCAGGCGATCAGATCATCCGGACCGCCGAGTTCGGACGCGGGGCGCGCCAGGCTCGACAGGTGGGCCAGCCAGCCGGCGGGGGCGAGCGTGAAGATCGCCATGCCGAAGGCAAACATCGGCGAGACGCTGACCGTGCCGAGCAGGGCGGCGGTCACGATCGCGGTGATCGCCGCGGCATTGCCCCAGCCGAGGCCGACGATGAGAACGGGAAGGGCGGATGCTGCATAAAGAATGGAGGCAAGCGTCGGCTGCGCCGCAGCACCCAGCACGAGCAGGGCGGCGGTGATACCGGCAACAAAGCCGGTCGTCAGCAATTTCGCATTCAGTTTCTGCAACGTCGCTGTCCTGCTGGTTCAAGCAGTTAGGGGAGAGCTCGAGCGATCTCGCAGAAGCATCCCCAACATGGGATTTCGCCTGGCGTCGCGACAAGCGCGCCACCGGGCGTCGGTTCCGATCCGCGCCCAACGCGGAAGGGATGAAGCCCGCCGGCAGGCGCCGGCAGGCTTCAGATCAGATTAGGCTACGACGTAAGGCAGCAGGCCGAGGAAACGGGCGCGCTTGATGGCCTGGGCCAGTTCGCGCTGCTTCTTCTGGGAAACTGCGGTGATACGCGAAGGAACGATCTTGCCGCGCTCGGAAATGTAGCGCTGCAGGAGACGGACGTCCTTGTAGTCGATCTTCGGAGCATTCGCGCCCGAGAAGGGGCAGGTCTTGCGACGACGATGGAAGGGACGACGTGCCTGAGAAGAGGATGCATCAGCCATTGTGTTTTCTCCTTTTGCTCAGATTACGCGCGGTCTTCGCGCGGACGGCGCTCGAAGCCACCTTCGCGGGGGGCACGGTCCGGACGCGGACCACGATCGCCGAAGTCGCGGCGCGGGCCACGATCGTCGCCGTCACGACGCGGACGGTCGTCACGGTCGCGCTTCTGCATCATCGCGGACGGGCCTTCTTCGTGGGCTTCGACGGCGATGGTCATGTAACGAAGAACGTCTTCGTTGATGCGCATCTGGCGCTCGACTTCGTGAACAGCAGCCGCCGGAGCGTCGATGTCCATGAGAGCGTAGTGAGCCTTGCGGTTCTTCTTGATGCGGTACGTCAGGGACTTGAGGCCCCAGTTTTCAACGCGCCCGACCTTGCCACCGTGAGCTTCGATAACACCCTTGTACTGTTCGACGAGGGCATCAACCTGCTGAGCGGACATATCCTGCCGGGCAAGGAATACGTGTTCGTAGAGAGCCATGTAAGCTTTGCCTTTTCTTGCGGTTGTCGTCACCCGGATCCGGCGCTAAGCCTCAACGACTGCTCCTGTGCGGCACAGGCCACGGCAAGAAAAGCGTTGTGTTCGAGACGGTCGAGAGCGGAGACACGGGAGGCCGGAAACCCTTATGGTTCCTGCTGCAAGCCTCGCGACCTGCCAGCCCTCCGTTCAGCCACCAGCCAGAGGACCGGGTGTTGTGAACGGCGCGCTTATACGCGCATTGGCCACAAAAGCAAGGGTCGCACGGCAATTTCTGCCGGCGGCCCTGCCGATAATCTGTGGCCTTCCCGTCTTCAAACCTGCGTCAGTGCCGCTGTGTAGCCGACATAGGCGACCAGCATCGCGCCTGCCGTCAACCTGCGCACCCCCAGATGGGCCAGAAGCAGGAAGGCGAAGCCGAGCGTGACGGCCAGCATGACGGGCACGTCGAAGCTTCCAAAGCGTGGCGCGACGGCAATCGGCTGGATGACCGAGGTCACCCCGAGAATGAACAGGATGTTGAAGATATTCGACCCGACAATATTGCCGATCATGATGTCGGAATGCTTTCGAAGCGCCGACATGACCCCCGTGGCCAGTTCCGGAAGGGATGTCCCGACGGCGACCACTGTCAGTCCGATGACCGCCTCCGAGACGCCGAAGTCGCGAGCGAGGCTGGTTGCGCCGCGCACGAGAAGTTCGGCACCGACGAAAAGCGTTGCGAGGCCGCCGAGGATGAGCACGGTCATGAAGCCCGTGCCGAGCGTCTCGTGCCTGACGTCTTCATCCGCGAGCTCGTCGAGCGACCCCTTGCCTTGAACATAGGCATAGACGATGTAGGCAAGCAGGGCCACGACCATCAGCAGCCCTGCCAGCCGTCCGATGGTCGGAAACTGCGTGAGGCCGAGCAGAAGGATTGCCGCGCCGATCATCACATAGGTGTCGCGCTTCACACCCTTATCCCAATGGGTGATGGGAAAGATCATAGCGCAGGCGCCGACGATCAGAAGAATGTTTGCGGCATTTGAGCCGACGACATTGCCGAGCGCGATATCGGATGAGCCGGTCAGGGCGGCACGGACGGAGACCAGAAGTTCTGGCATGGATGTGCCGAAGCCGACGATGACCAGCGACACGATCAGCGTTGGAATGGCCAGCTTCTGTGCGACGGCAATCGCCCCGCGCAAAAGCCACTCCGCCCCGAAGTAAAGGCCGACCAGGCCTCCGGCTACGAATAGGTAATCCAAGCATTCCCCCTGTGTTCCGGACGCAATGGCCGATGTCCTGATCGCCGCCATAAATGGGATTGGGCAGCGGCGATGGTAGGGTGCACCTATTCACGTTTTTGTAGGTGCTGGACGCCGACTATCCGCGAAATGTCAGATCGGCATCGGATACTCGCGGTGGATCTTCGCGATTTCCTTGATGATGTCGTCGGAGAGGGTAAGGTCGGCTGCTCCGATGTTGATCTCCAACTGGTCCATCGTGGTCGCGCCGATGATGACCGAGGCCATGAAGGGGCGTGTCAGGCAGAAGGCCAGCGCCATGGCCGAGGGGTCGAGCCCGTGTTTGGCGGCCAGTTCCACATAGGCGCGGGTGGCGGCTTGCTGCTGCGGTACCAGACGTCCGCCGATGTCGCCATTGATTGAACCGCGTGAACCGGCCGGCTTCCGTCCGTCGAGATACTTGCCCGACAGAATGCCGCCGGCGAGTGGCGAATAGGCGAGCAGGCCGACGTCCTCATGGTGCGAGAGTTCGGCGAGATCGAGATCGTAATGCCGGTAGAGCAGATTGTATTCGTTCTGGATGGTCGCGACGCGCGGCAGACCTGTGGCTTCCGCAAGCGAGAGATATTTCTGCGTGCCCCATGTGGTCTCGTTCGATAGCCCGATGGCTTTCAGCTTGCCGGCCTTCACGCAGTCGCCAAGAGCCTCAAGGATCTCCGCGATCTCGGCGGAAGCCCTTGCCTTGTCCTGCTTGAAGGGGTTGTAGCTCCAGGCGCCCCGGAAATGGAAATGTCCACGGTTTGGCCAGTGGATCTGATAGAGATCAACATAATCGGTCTTGAGCCGCATAAGGCTGGCATCGAGTGCCTCCTTCACCGTGGCGCCGGTAATCGGCTTGCCCTCGCGGATATAGGGTCGGCCCGGTCCTGCGACCTTTGTTGCCAGAACGACCTTGTCACGCTTGCCTGAATTCTTGAACCAGTCGCCGATCAGGCGTTCCGTGTCGGCATAGGTCTCTGCAGAAAGCGGCGTCGTTGGGTAGAGTTCGGCCGTATCAAAGAAGTTGACGCCATGCTCGAGCGCATAATCCATCTGCGCGAACGCATCCTCGGGACTGTTCTGTGACCCCCAGGTCATCGTGCCCAGGCAGATTTCGGAAACAAGGATATCGGTTCGGCCGAGCCGGTTCATCTTCATGGGTATGCCTCGATAAATGGAGAGAGTGTCTTGGGAGACGGAGAGCGGTCAGCGGCAATTTAGGCAGAAATTGATGCACCGCAAGATGCCGATAGCTGTGGAGCAGCCCTTGTGGAAGGCCCGTTGGGCTGGTTGCGGAAGGGGTGCGAGGCTTGACTCGCAAGGTCCATATGTGAATTGACAGGGAAAAACCCAGGGAGAAACGCCCATGTCAGTCGCATTCACATTTCCCGGCCAGGGAAGCCAGGCCGTCGGAATGGGCAAGGAACTTGCCGACAATTTCGCCGAAGCCCGCGCCGTCTTCGCGGAAGTCGACGAAGCGCTCGGCCAGAGCCTGTCCGACATCATGTGGAACGGTCCGGAAGAGACGCTCACTCTGACCGCCAATGCCCAGCCGGCTTTGATGGCGGTCTCCATGGCGGTCATCCGCGTGCTCGAAGCCAAGGGTCTCGATCTGAAGACGAAGGTCGCCTTCGTTGCCGGCCACTCGCTCGGCGAATACTCGGCGCTGTGTGCCTCTGGCACGTTCTCGATCGCCGATACCGCGCGTCTCCTGCGCATTCGCGGCAATGCCATGCAGGCAGCCGTGCCGGTCGGCGCTGGCGCCATGGCCGCGATCATCGGTCTGGAGCACGGCGACGTACAGGCCATCTGCGCGGAGGCCTCTGCCGTCGGTCCGTGCCAGATCGCCAATGACAATGGCGGCGGCCAGCTGGTCATCTCCGGCGGCAAGGCGGCGGTCGAGAAGGCTGCAGCGCTGGCGACCGAGAAGGGCGCCAAGCGCGCCATCATGTTGCCCGTTTCTGCGCCTTTCCATTCGGCCTTGATGGGCCCGGCGGCAGACGCGATGCGCGAAGCTCTGTCCAAGGTCGAGAAGAAGGATCCCGCGGTGCCGCTGATCGCCAATGTCCGCGCAACGCCTGTCACCTCCGCTGCCGAAATCGCCGACCTGCTGGTCGAGCAGGTGACGGGTCAGGTCCGCTGGCGCGAAACCGTCGAATGGTTCGGCGCCAACGGCGTCACAACGCTTTATGAAATCGGCGCCGGCAAGGTCCTCACGGGGCTCGCCCGCCGCATCGACAAGAACATCAGCGGCATTGCCGTGAATGGCCCGGCCGATATCGACGCGGCGATCGCCGCGCTGAACGGCTGATCGCCTCAACGAACAAGAAGGAATTCAATCATGTTGGATCTGACCGGCCGCAAGGCACTTGTCACCGGCGCCACCGGCGGCATTGGTGAAGAAATCGCAAGGCAGCTGCATGCCCAGGGCGCAATCGTCGGCCTGCACGGCACGCGTGTCGAAAAGCTGGAAGCGCTCGCAGCCGAACTCGGCGACCGCGTGAAGATCTTCCCGGCAAACCTGTCGGATCGCGACGAAGTGAAGGCGCTCGGCGAAAAGGCCGAAGCCGAACTGGAAGGTGTCGACATCCTCGTCAACAATGCCGGCATCACCAAGGACGGCCTGTTTGTCCGCATGTCCGATGCCGACTGGGATGCGGTTCTCGAGGTCAATCTGACCGCCGTCTTCCGCCTGACACGCGAACTGACCCATCCGATGATGCGCCGCCGTTTCGGCCGCATCATCAACATCACCTCCATCGTCGGCGTGACCGGCAATCCGGGTCAGGCCAATTACTGCGCATCCAAGGCCGGCATGATCGGCTTTTCGAAGTCGCTCGCCCAGGAAATCGCCACGCGCAACGTGACTGTCAACTGCGTCGCGCCCGGCTTCATCGAAAGCGCGATGACGGGCAAGCTCAACGACAAGCAGAAGGACGCCATCATGGGAGCAATTCCCATGAAGCGCATGGGCACCGGAGCCGAGGTCGCCTCCGCCGTTGTCTACCTCGCCTCCAATGAGGCAGCCTACATGACGGGGCAGACGCTGCACGTGAACGGCGGTATGGCGATGATCTGATCTCGTTGCCGGAAACTGCCCCTCTGCAATAGGATGTTGACCGAGGCAAAGGGGCGAATTTCTGGCTTTGCGGCGCGCTGAAACCGTGTTAAGCGGGCCATGACTGTGAGCAGTTGCTCCGTCTCATGAGCCGAAGTTTATGCTTTTGTTCGCATAAACCGCTCTGGGTCTGGGCCGAACGGGTTTGCTGGTGGGGACGAAAGCGATCACTGGCGGAATGCAGGGCAGGGACGCCATTAAGGCTCCCTCTGAATTTTAGAAGGTCGAGGATACCGACATGAGCGATATCGCAGAACGCGTGAAGAAAATTGTAGTTGATCATCTCGGCGTTGACGCTGAAAAGGTTGTCGAAGGCGCCAGCTTCATCGACGATCTGGGCGCTGACTCGCTCGACACCGTCGAACTCGTCATGGCGTTCGAAGAAGAATTCGGCGTTGAGATCCCGGACGATGCTGCTGACTCGATCCTGACGGTCGGCGACGCTGTGAAGTTCATCGAGAAGGCTCAGGCCTGATCGATCACACTGCTGCGGAAGGCGGGCTTTATGCCCGTCCTGTCCGCTTGGGCCCGCGATGAGCGGGCCTTGTTGTATCTGGACCTTTGTTTACAATGACTTCGGTCAAAGAATTTGGGTGGGCCTCGCACGATGAGACGTGTCGTCATCACCGGTACCGGCATGGTATCGCCTCTGGGATGTGGAACGGAATTGACCTGGCAGCGGCTGCTGGCCAGCCAGAGCGGCGCCCGGCGCGTCACGGAGTTCGAGGTCGAAGATCTGCCTGCCAAGATCGCCTGCCGCTTGCCCACCGAGGGCGAAGGTGCCTGGAATCCGGATGACTGGATGGAGCCCAAGGAGCAGCGCAAGGTCGATCATTTCATCATCTTTGCGGTCGCTGCGGCCGACATGGCGCTGAAGGATGCCGGCTGGGCGCCGAGCACCTACGAAGACCAGTGCCAGACCGGCGTGCTGATCGGCTCCGGCATTGGTGGCATCGAAGGCATCGTCGAGGCGGGGCACATCCTGCGTGACAAGGGGCCGCGCCGGCTCTCGCCCTTCTTTATTCCAGGCCGCCTGATCAATCTGGCCTCCGGCCATGTCTCCATCCGCCACAAACTGCGTGGCCCCAACCATTCCGTCGTCACGGCCTGTTCCACCGGCGCGCACGCGATCGGTGATGCGGCCCGTCTCGTTGCCCTCGGCGATGCCGACGTCATGGTCGCCGGCGGCACGGAATCGCCGATCAACCGCGTTTCTCTCGCGGGCTTTGCCGCCTGCAAGGCACTCTCGACCGCCCGCAACGACGATCCGACAGCGGCCTCCCGTCCCTATGACAAGGACCGCGACGGTTTCGTCATGGGCGAGGGCGCCGGCATCGTCGTGCTCGAAGAACTGGAACACGCCAAGGCTCGCGGCGCCAAGATCTATGCCGAAGTCGTCGGCTATGGTCTTTCTGGCGACGCCTTCCACATCACGGCGCCTTCGGAAGACGGCGACGGGGCGTTCCGCTGCATGACCATGGCGCTGAAGCGTGCCGGCCTCTCGGCGGGCGATATCGACTATATCAACGCCCATGGCACCTCGACCATGGCGGACACGATCGAACTCGGCGCCGTCGAACGGCTTCTGGGCGAGCATGCTCCGAAGGTCTCGATGTCCTCGACCAAGTCGGCAATCGGCCACCTGCTCGGTGCCGCCGGTGCCGTCGAGGCAATCTTCTCGACGCTGGCGATTCGCGACAACATCGCGCCGCCGACGCTCAACTTGGACAATCCCGATGTCGAGACGATGATCGATCTCGTGCCCCACAAGGCGCGCAAGCGTGAGATCAACGTCGCCCTGTCGAATTCCTTCGGCTTTGGCGGCACCAATGCATCGCTGGTGCTGAAGCGCTACGAGGGCTGATCTGAACCCGGGCGGCAGGAGTTTGGTCCCGTCGCCCGTGATAGCTCTGGATGAAGGCGGGATGCTCTTGCCCGCTCCCTTGGACTGCGGTTAGAAATCATGCCAACGCCCGGCGCACCGCGCCGGACGATGACCCGGATTTTTGCCGCATTGCTGGATGAAACAGCCGCGAGTGCGAAACAAAGAAGGATTGCCGGTGACCGACAACAGCCAGAATGGCGGTAGCCAGAACAACGGTGTCTCCTTCGGCCGCGATGCCGATAACCAGCCGGGCAAGGGCCCCTTCATTCCGAAGTCGCCCAACGAGGCGCTGCGCCCCGAGCGCGTGCCGCAGCCGCCGCGCCGCTCGCGCAAGGCTCGCAGCCAACTCGTGATCTTCCTGAACTTCCTGATGACCATGGCGGTCTTCGTCTGTGTCGTCGCTGTCGCAGGCTTCTTCTATGTCATGGACAGCTATCAGAAGCCCGGACCTCTGGCGGCCAACACCAATTTCGTGGTGCGCAGCGGCGCCGGTCTCGCCGAGATCGCCAACAATCTCGAGCGCAACGGGATTGTCTCGGATGCCCGGATCTATCGATACGTTACCACGACCTATCTCGCCGACGGCCAGACCCTGAAGGCCGGTGAATACGAGATCAAGGCCGGTGCCTCGATGAAGGAGGTCACGGCCCTGCTCGAGTCCGGCAAGTCGATCCTCTATGCGGTGTCCTTCCCGGAAGGCCTGACCGTCAAGCAGATGTTCCAGCGTCTTGCTGCCGATACCGTGCTGGAAGGTGAACTGCCGACGGAACTGCCGCCGGAAGGCAGCCTGCGCCCCGACACCTACAAGTTCACCCGCGGCACCAACCGCGCCGAGATCGTCACGCAGATGCGTGCGGCGCAGGATCGGCTGATCGACCAGATCTGGGAGAAGCGCGATCCGGATCTGCCGGTCGAGACCAAGGAAGAATTCGTCACGCTCGCCTCGATCGTCGAGAAGGAAACCGGCAAGGACGACGAACGCGCCCACGTGGCCTCCGTGTTCATCAATCGCCTGAACAAGGGCATGCGCCTGCAGTCGGATCCGACCATCATCTATGGCCTCTTTGGCGGTGACGGCAAACCGGCCGATCGTCCGATCTTCCAGTCGGACATCCGCAAGGAGACGCCCTACAACACCTATGTGATCAAGGGCCTTCCACCCGGTCCGATCGCCAATCCGGGCCGCGCGGCACTCGAATCCGTCGCCCATCCGTGGAAGACGGAAGATCTCTACTTCGTTGCCGATGGCAATGGTGGCCACGCCTTTGCGCC
Source organism: Peteryoungia algae (assembly GCF_030369675.1). Lineage (NCBI taxonomy): Bacteria > Pseudomonadati > Pseudomonadota > Alphaproteobacteria > Hyphomicrobiales > Rhizobiaceae > Peteryoungia > Peteryoungia algae. The sequence continues at coordinate 358,530 of NZ_CP128477.1, forward strand.
CACGCTGGACGAGCACAATGCGAACGTGCGCCGCTGGCGCAAGATCGAGGCCGAACGCGCCCAGACGCCGCCGGCGACCCTCGATGTCGAACCGGAAATCGATCCGGCGGCGAACGATTGAGACTGGCATCAGGGGGCGGGGCATGACACTGCAATCCATGACGGGCTTCGCCCGCATCGAAGGTTCGTCCGGGCGATACCGCTGGGCCTGGGAGTTGCGTTCGGTCAACGGCAAGGGGCTGGATCTGCGCACGCGACTGCCGCAGGGACATGAAGCCCTGGAAGCCGACATTCGTCGGCTCGCTGGCGAGCGTCTGACCCGCGGTAACCTGCAGATTGGCCTCAGCGTGGCAGTCAGTGAAAACCGGGTGGAGGCCGTGCTTAACCGGGATGCGCTCGCAGCCGTGCTTTCGCTTCGCGACGAACTGGGCCCCGACATGCTCGATCCCGCGCCGCTGCGGCTCGACACGCTGCTGTCGATCCGGGGCCTCGTGGACATGCGCGAGGCGACCGACGACGCGGATGCGATTGCCGCTCGCGACACCGATATCCTTGAAGGCCTCGAGCGCGCGATCGCTGCGATCACCGAGATGCGCACGGCGGAGGGCGCGGCGCTCCGCCGTATCCTCGAAGAACAGATCGCAAGGATCGAGGATCTCGCCCTCCAGATCGAGGCCGATCCTTCCCGTTCTCCGGAAGAGATCGCCCGCCGCCTCGAAGCCCAGCTCGCCACGCTGATGGATACGACCAATGGCCTCGACCGCGATCGCCTGCATCAGGAAGTCGCCATGATCGCCACCAAGGCGGATCTGCGCGAGGAGATCGACCGGCTGAAGGCGCATGTGACTGCCGCCCGCGAATTGCTCGCCACAGGCGGCCCTGTCGGCCGCAAGCTCGATTTTCTGGCGCAGGAATTTAACCGAGAATCAAATACTATCTGTTCCAAATCCAATGCCGTCGCCGTCACCGCTGCCGGCATCGAATTGAAGGTCGTCATCGACCAGTTCCGCGAACAGGTCCAGAATCTGGAGTAGTCCATGGCCGAGAGTGAGTCTGCACACGTCAAGATTGCCAGGCGCGGCCTGATGCTGGTCATCTCCTCACCATCGGGTGCGGGGAAATCCACCATTGCCCGCACGCTGATGGACAAGGACAAGCGGATTGGCCTTTCGGTCAGCGTCACCACGCGCCAGCGTCGCCAGAGCGAAATCGAAGGCGTGCACTATAATTTCGTGTCGCAACGGGAATTCGAGCGACTGCGCGACAGCGACTCGCTTCTAGAATGGGCGCAGGTGCACGGCAATTATTACGGCACGCCGCGCGAGGCCGTGGAAACGGCTATGGGCGAGGGGCGCGATATGCTCTTCGACATCGACTGGCAGGGCGCCCAGCAGTTGCAGGACAAGATGTCGGCCGATGTCGTCTCGATCTTCATCCTGCCGCCGACCATGGCGGAGCTCCAGTCCCGGCTGCATCGCCGGGCCGAGGACACCGAGGAGGTCATCCAGACCCGCCTTGACAATTCCCGTGCCGAGATCGCCCATTGGCGCGAATATGACTATGTGATCGTCAACGACGACCTGCAGGCGGCTTTCGACGCGGTTCAGTCAATCGTCAAGGCCGAGCGTCTGCGCCGCGACCGCCGTCACGGTCTCTTCGATTTCGTCGAGGGGCTGATCGCCTGACACTTTAAAATTGCGAATGAAAGAAGGGCGGCAGATTGTATCGGCCGCCCTTCTTCTTGGATCATTCGCCTCTCGGGAAGCGCTGGTTTTCCTCGAGAATGTTGAGGTCCATGTGATTGCGCATGTAGCGCTCCGAGGCCTTCTGCAATGGCTGGTAATCCCAGGGGAAGTAGGCGCCGTTGCGCAGCGCGGCATAGACGATGTGTCGCCGCGCCTGGCTTTCCCGAACGGCTGCATCGAAGCGCTGAAGATCCCAGCGGCTTGAGGCTTCCTCGCCAAGCAAGGCCATGATCTCGGCTGCTGCCGGATCTTCCGCCAGATTGGTGAGTTCGTCTGGATCGGCTTCGAGATCCGTCAGGACCGGCGGATCAGCCTCGCAGAGCGTCAGTTTGTACCGCTCATTGCGCAGCCCGACCATTGGGCTCACCGTACCCTCCGCCGCATATTCCATGGGCACGATGCCTCGCCCACCGGTGCCGGTCGCAAGAGGCATCAGGTCCTCGCCATCGGTCCAGTCGGAGATGGTCGAGATGTCGATACCCGCAAGGCCGGCAAGCGTTGGCGTGACATCGAGCGTGGAAGCCGGCGTCGTCACCAGTCTGCCTTCGATCCCCGGGATTGCCATCATCATCGGCACCCGCGCGGAGCCCTCGAAGAAGTTCATCTTGAACCAGAGGCCGCGCTCGCCCAGCATGTCGCCATGATCGGAGACGAAGAAGATGACCGTATTGTCCGACATGCGGGTGCGATCGAGCACGTCGAGGATCTCGCCGATCTTGTCATCGACATAGGAGATGTTGGCGAAATAGCCCTGGCGTGCCCGCGCGACATTTTCGTCAGTGATGTCGAATTCGAGATGGTCGCAAGCATCCATCAGGCGGCGCGAATGCGGATCCTGGCTGTCGTAGGGAATTGCAGGCACTCGCGGCGCAAGGGCCTCGCAGCCGTCGTAGAGATCCCAGTATTTTCGCCGTGCGACATAAGGGTCGTGCGGATGCGTAAAGCTCACCGTCAGGCACCAGGGGCGCTCGTCATGGCCGCGCGAGAGATCGTAAAGCCGGCGGGTGGCGTTGTAGGCCACCTCGTCGTCATACTCCATCTGGTTGGAGATTTCAGCGACACCCGCACCGGTGACGGAGCCGAGATTGTGGTACCACCAGTCGATGCGCTCGCCCGGCTTGCGATAGTCAGGCGTCCAGCCGAAATCGGCGGGGTAGATGTCGGTCGTCAGCCGCTCCTCGAAGCCATGCAACTGATCCGGTCCGACGAAATGCATTTTGCCCGAAAGGCTCGTCTGGTAGCCGGCCGCTCGCAAGTGATGCGCATAGGTCGGGATGTCTGAGGCAAATTCGGCCGCGTTGTCATAGACGCGGGTGCGGCTCGGCAATTGGCCCGACATGAAGGAGGCCCGTGCCGGGGCGCAGAGCGGGCTTGCCGTATAGGTATTTGCGAAGCGCACGGAGCGCTTCGCCAGGGACTTGAGGTGCGGCGCATGCAGGAAGTCGGCGGGACCATCCGGAAAGAGGGTCCCGTTGAACTGATCCACCATCAGGATCAGGATGTTGGGGCGAGGGGTCATGCGTCGATCCCTCAAAGACCGAGAGCCGACTTGACCGCCACATCACCCGGCTGCCCGTCGAAGGTGGTGACACCCTTCAGCCAGCCGTCCAGAACAGCCGGATTGGCCTTCAGCCAGGCCGATGCGGCCTCCTTGGAATCCTTGCCGCCGAGGATCTCGCCCATCAGCACGTTTTCCATCGAGATGTCGAACGTCATCTGCGTGAACAGAGTTGCGGCATTCGGGCAGCCCTCGCTCCAGCCGCTGCGCGCGAGTGTGTAGACTTCGGCGCCGCCGAAATTCGGACCGAAATAGGCGTCGCCGCCGGAGAGATAGGTCAGATCGAAGCGCTCGTTCATCGGATGCGGTGCCCAGGCGAGGAAGACGACTCCCTTGCCTTCCTTCGAGGCGCGCTCGACCTGGGCCAGCATGGCCTGTTCACCCGACTCGACCAGTTGCCAGTCTTTGAGGCCGAACTCGCCGGCATCGATCATTTTCTGGATGTTGGCATTTGCCGGAGCGCCCGGCTCGATGCCGTAGATCTTGCTTTCGAATTCGTCCGGGTTCTTGCCGAGATCGGCGAAATCCTTGATGCCCTTTTCCGCGGTCGCGGTGGGTACGGCGAGCGTGAACTTGGCACCTTCCAGATTCTTCGCGACAACCTCGATGGCCTTTGCGCTGTTCAGGTCGTCGATGAAGGCTTGCTGCGCCGGCATCCAGTTGCCGAGGAAGACGTCGATTTCGCCGTTCTTCATCGACTGGTAGCCGATCGGCACAGAGAGCGTCTTGACGTCCGGCTGGTAGCCGAGAGCCTCCAGGACGACCGTGGCGACGCCATTGGTCGCGGTGATGTCGGTCCAGCCCGGATCGGACAGGCGGACGGTCTTGCAACTCTCGGCGTCCTGCGCGGCTGTGCTGCCAGCCATGAGAAGCAGTCCAAGACCCGCTAAGCCGCCGAGCCTGCTGCGATTGCCTGATGTCATGCGCATGGTGGTTCCCTCTTTTTGTGGTATTGTCTTCGCTTATTCAAGATGCGGTACGAGTGCCTGTGAAGCTGGTATTTTTTGATGTTTGCCATAAGTCCTCTCTATGTCTGACGAGCTGATAGATCTGGCCTGGATGCGGCTTCTGGTCGAGGTCGATCGCCGAGGTTCGCTGTCGGCCGCCGCCGAGGCGCTCGGCCTCAGTCAGCCGGCCGTCAGCTATCAGATCCGTCTTTTGGAGCAGCGTGCCGGTCTACCGCTTCTCCAGCGGCTCCACCGAGGCGTGCGCTTTACCGACGAGGGCCGTCGCCTGCTGGCGATCGCCGAACGCACCGTGGCAGAGGTGGACAGCCTGCAACGGAGCCTGCGCGCCGCTCGCCGCCGTCCGACAGTCCGTCTTGCGACCGATTACGCGTTTTCCAGCCTCTGGCTCATTCCGCGCATGCATGCGTTTCGCCAAAGTCATCCGGAAATCGACCTGCAGATCGTCGCCACACAACGACTCGGACACCATTGGCGTGAAGATGCTGATCTGGCGGTCGCCTTCGGAACCGTGGACGAGTTTTCGGCCCGGGGCAGGTTGCTGATGCCGGAGCGGGTGGTGCCGGTCTGCACGCCGGCCCTCGCCGCGCGACTGGCTGGGAACGCGAGCGCCCTGGTTCAGGCGGGACCACTAATCCATCTTGAAGCGGATAATCTCTCCCCTTGGCTCGATTGGAAATCCTATTGCGCAGGCGCTTCGATCGGCGCCATAGAGCAGGATCGTCCAGGTGATCTGCGCTTCAACACCTATGCGCTGGTCATCCAGGCCGCCTTGAGCGGGCAGGGGTTTGCCCTCGGCTGGTTGGGCATCATCGATCAACTGATCGATTCCAACCTGCTGGTCGTGACCGGACAGACAGTGCAGGTTCCGGAACGGGGATATTGGCTGGTGGATGGGACCGACAGCCCTGCTGCCAGACTTCTGGCCACCTGGCTGGTCCACGAAACGACAGCGCCGGTCGCGGCTGCGCCCTGAGGCCGGCCCACAGGGCGTGCGGCTCACCGCTTGCTGAAATTCAGATCAGGTTGGCGATCCGGCAAAATTCCTCGACGCTGAGCGTTTCCGCCCGGCGCTGCGGATCGATATCGGCGCGGGCGAGCAACGCCTCGCCGCCGATCGGCTTGAGGCTCTGACGCAGCATCTTCCGACGTTGGCCAAATGCCGCCAGCGTCACCTTTTCCAGCTTGTCCGGATCACAGGGCAGAGGCTTTTCGATCGGCTCCAGATGGACCACGGTCGACGTCACCTTGGGCGGCGGCGTAAAGGCCTGCGGCGGTATGTCGAAAGCCATGTGCGCATTCGTCCGCCAGCCGCAGAGCACGCCGAGACGGCCATAGTGATTGTCGTCCTCGCTGGCCACGATCCGCTGTCCGACTTCCTTCTGGAACATCAGCGTCAAAGACTGCCAGAATGGCGGCCAATGCCCGGGTAGCAGCCAGTTGACCAGCAATTGCGTGCCGACATTATAGGGGAGATTGGCGATGATCTTGACCGGTTCGCCCCGAGCCAGCGTTTCGAAGTCCGTCTTCAGCGCATCCCCCTCGATTACCTCGAGGCGGCCGGGATAATGATCTGCGATTTCCTGGAGTGCCGGCAGGCAGCGCGCATCGCGCTCGATGGCGATCACCTTTTTTGCCCCGAGCGCCAGGATCGCGCGGGTCAATCCGCCCGGTCCCGGTCCCACCTCGATGACGGTCGCCCCTTCGAGTGAGCCGGCCGTACGTGCGACCTTCTGCGTCAGGTTGAGGTCGAGCAGGAAGTTCTGTCCGAGTGCCTTCTTGGCATCCAGTCCATGGCGCGCAATGACATCGCGCAGCGGCGGCAGTCCGTCGAGTGCAGCCATCAGCCGGTTACACCCTTCGCCTGGCTCATTCTATCGGCCATCTGCAACGCTGCAACCAGGCTGGTTTCCCTGGCATGCCCTGTGCCGGCAAGGCCGAAGGCCGTGCCGTGATCTGGTGACGTGCGGATGAAAGGCAGTCCCAAGGTGACGTTGACGCTGTCGTCAAAACCCAGCGCCTTGGCGGGGATCAAGGCCTGGTCGTGATACATGCAGATCGCAACGTCATAACGACCCCTGGCATCATCATGGAACATGGTGTCGGCGGGCAGGGGGCCGAATGCGTCGACGCCTTCGTCGCGCAACAGGCGGATCGCGGGATGGATGATGTCGTCGTCCTCGTGCCCGATGGCGCCACCTTCTCCCGCATGCGGATTCAGGCCCGCGACGGCGAGCCGTGGCGACGCAAGGCCGAAGCGGGCGCCGAGATCCCGCGCAACGATGCGACACGTGTCGACGATCAGGGTCTCGGTGAGCGCCGTCGGGACATCCTTGATCGGAATGTGAATGGTCACGGGAACCGCCTTGAGCTTCGGCCCGACCAGCATCATCACCGGCATGCAGGGTGTGCCGGTCGTCCGCGTGGCGAGATCGGCGAGGAATTCGGTGTGGCCGGGAAAGCCGAAGCCGGCCTCATAGAGCACAGACTTGGCGATCGGATTGGTGACCACGGCCCGAACCTGGCCGGACAGGCAGAGCGAAACGGCCGTCTCGATCGCTGCGATCGTGCCGCGCGCATTCGAAACATGCGGCTTGCCGGCGAGGACATCGACCCCGGTCGGAATGCTGTGGACCGGCAGGGCATCGCCGAAAAGCGCGCCGGCATTTGGCGCATCCGTCTCGATGATGGGCACATCCAGATCGAGCTGTCGCGCACGGACCCGGAGGACGGCCGGATCACCGATGTAGAGAAACGGCGGCAGTCCGCTTTCGCCCCGTCTCAGCCATGCCTGGAGAGCAATATCCGGCCCTATACCGGCCGGATCGCCCTGGCTGAGGGCAAGCGGGAGGACGCCATCGGTCATCGATCGGCCTTTCGCCGCTTACTGCAATACGATCTGGGCCTTGGACCGCAGTTCTTCGAGGTATTTCTCGGCGTTCGGGTTCTCGCCCTGCTGTTCCTTGCCGATGTCCTCGGCGCGGAACACAACCTCTGCTGCGACATCGTCGGAGACCTGGCGCTGATTGCAGATGGCGAGATATTCGACGCCACGTTCGGTCACGCGTGTGCCGGTCGTCCCGCCATTCGCCTTCTCGATCAGGGGCTTCCACTCCGGTGGCAATTCCGGCTCCAGCACCCGGCCAAGATTGCGGATCGAGACGTCGAGATAGTTCTTGGCGAATTCCATCGCCTGATCGCAGCCTGGGAAGGAGGCGCGGGACTTCTCTGCCTCCGCCTTGCGCTTGCCCACGATGCCTTTTTTCGATGCGGGTACGACGAAGACGACCTGCTTGAGGAAGTATTCGGTCGTGATCGGCTTCTGCTTGTTTTCCAGAAGGCGCGTGACGAGATCCTGGTTCGACAGACGACCGCGCGAACCGGCGCCGTAACGGGCATTGACCAGACGCGGCCAGCTCATCGAAACCGCAATATAAGCCTTGAAATGTGCCGCGCCGACGCCGGCCCGATCGAGGACCGAAGTGAGCTGCGAGACCGACAGCTTGTTCGAACTGGCGAAGCGTTCGAACGAGGCGTCGACATCCGCCGTGCTAACAGACAGGCCGACGCGGGCGATCTCTTCGCGCTTCAAAGCTTCGTTGACGAGTTCTTCCTTGGCGATTTTCTGCAGGTTGCCGCTGCGGCGCTGCAGGCGCAGGAAAGCGGCACGCCGCGCGACATCACCGCTCGTGATCGCCGTCTTGTTGACGACGGCGACGACGGATGTCGCTGCCTGAGCCGGTGCGCTCATCGGAGTGGGGCTCACGCTCAGGGACAGCGCGATGACGCCGGCAAGCAAGACGCTGGTGCCCTTTTTCGCTGTAGCCATCTGTAATCCTTTCTCCGGAAGATCATGCATCATCCGGACGTTCAACATTAAACGTACGACGGAGTTTAAAACTGCCGCACGGATTGCACAATCCGTGCGGCAAAACAATGACCTCCGCAGAAGCGGTTCCGACGTCAGAACGACGTATCGCTCAGATTGATCTCGCCGAGCGTGCGGAAGACCAGCCTGCCGCCGACCGTCCAGTCGTTTGCGGTCTCGTCGTTCGGGTCATACTTGTCCGAATAGGCGATCGAGAAGACGGTACATTCGTCAGCATAGGAAATGCCCACGCTGCGGCGGTTGAACGAATTCGCGTCGATATCGTAGTTGACCGAACCGAAAACGGACCAGTTCTGATTGAGCTTGATCGTCGATGAACTGGCGACGGTCTGATTGTCTTCGTCGAAGGAATATTCGGGACGGGCATCGACATGGGTAAAGGTCAGGCTCGTCTCGAAGCGGTCCTGCGCGTAAGTGGCGTTCAGGTCGGTTCTGCGAACTTCGAGCGTCTTCTCATCCAGGCGCACGCCGGCGGAAAGGGACAGGCCCACCGGCAGTTCGAAGCCAGCCGATGCCACAAAATCGGAGACATCCGTCTCGAGACCTGAATCGGTGCCGACAGCCAGAAGGTCCTCGGTCGCATAGGAGTTCAGGCCAGCCAGATGATAGGACTGGCCGATAACCGCGCGGACACCGACGCCATTGTCGAAGCTGCCCGTGTAACGCATGCCGACATTGGCCCGCGTTCCACCCTCGACGCGGTCGAAGCCTGAAAACTTGTTACGCGAGAAGAGGTTGCTCGCATCGAAGACCAGGCTTTGCGAGTCCTCGTTGGGCAATTCGCCCGCGTAGTCCTCGTCGTTGCGTGCATAGATCTGGGCGATCGGCTCGATGATATGCGTGCTGTTGTCGCTGGTGATCAGCCAGGGATACCGAACCTCGACGCCAGCCGTCAGCAAGGCGCGCGCCGGAGCGTCGTTCGAGGTGTAGCTGCCGGCATAATTGGCAGGCGTATCCATTGCGAGACCATAGACGTCGCCGCGTGCGGCGAGCAAAGGCGTGATCTGCAGGCCGCCCGGCCCATCAAAGGTGCGCTCCCATGCGAGTTCGCCGCTGAGGCGGTTCATATTGCCCTTGAGGCCACGATAGAGATCGTCGACGCCGTCGTCATCCATATCAGCCGTTTCGTCCGAGAAACGGGAGAGCGAGGTGAAATTCAGCGTTCCGGACAGCTGGCCGCCTGCCACGAGTTCAGGCGCATAATAGCTGTAGTCGATGACCGGCAGGACCGTAGCCTGCTTCTCTTCGGCGGTGTTCTCAAGATCCGCGTCCTGAACGTCGAAGTAGTAGCCGCGCATGTCGAAGAAATTGCGCTCGCCGACACCGGTCAGGTAGGCGGTGTTGGTGTTGGTCGAGCTGTTCAGACCTTCAACGCCATAGGTACGCGCGAAGTTGTTGTCCGTCTGGAACATCACGTCCCAGCCGAAGCTCCAGCGCGGATTGATCTTGAAGTCGCCCTTGGACGCGACGAGGCCGCGGAAATCCCGCTGGGCGTCGCTGGTGCCAGCGGTGAACTCGTCGGTATTCATCTGGCTTATGCCGGCAAGGCGCAGGCTGGCCTGTCCCTTTTCAAACCGCTGACGAACTTCGGCTTCCAGAAGCACGCCCTGGGCACTGAATCCGGTCGTCGTGATCGTTGCATCGCGATCCGGCGCAATGGCAATATAATAGGGAACCGAAATGCCGAAGCCGACATTTTCACCCGAGCGGAATTCGGGGAAGAGGAAACCGGACTTCCGCTTCACTGTATTGTCGGGAACCTCGATGAAAGGCAGAGTGGCAATCGAGCGTCCGAAAAGTTCGAACCGTGCCTTCTCCAGACGAACGGTCTGCTTCTTGCCGTCCTGCACGACCCGTTCCGCCTTGACCTGCCAGATCGGCGGTCGCGACGGATTTTCGGCGCAAGGCAGGCAGGCCGTATAGACGCCCTTGTGCAGGATCATCTGGGTGCCGCCAACGCGCTCGGCGCTTTCGGCAACAAGACGCGTATTGTCGGAGGTCTCGACGCGAAGCGCCCTCAGGAAACCGTCGGAAAAATTGTCCGTGACATCAAGCGATTCCGCATAGATGCGGTTGCCGGTCGGCTCCACGAGTTCGATATTGCCGGCCGCGGTGACGCGACCCGTCTTCTGGTCGTAGACGACCTGTCGGGCAACCATCTGGTAGCCCGCATAATTGATCTGGACCGCGCCATTCGCGACAACGCGCTCGGCATCACGGTCATAAACGAGTTCATTGGCTGCAAGGAGCAGCTTCGCGTCATCAGGGAGTTTGCTTGCCGTCGTCGCTGAGTCCGACAGGCTCTGCGCATGCACGAGAGGCGCGGTGAACGGCAAAGCGCACACAGCGACACTGGTCAGCAGGGCTACTGAGAGCCTCCTGATATTCCCGCGGTCTTTTACCGCCACTAACCATCCTCCTTGTGAAGCAGAATCGTTGCCCCTAATGCCATCGCTACGACAACTGGGACCCAGGCCGCAACATACGGCGGCATGACGCCGCTGCTTCCGAATGCCCTGACGAGCACTGTGACAACATAAAGCACGAAGCCTGACAATATTCCACCGAGAATCACCGTCCTCGATTGGTTGATACGGCTGAATTTCAGCGAAACGGTTGCCGCGATAAGTGTCATTGCAATCATCAGGAAAGGCAGCGAAAGCAGCGAGTGGAACTGGGTCTCGAGCGCATATGGCGCGATTCCGAATGACCGGGCAACTTCAATTTTCCGAAAAAGATCATAAAAAGCAACGCTTTCAGGCTTTGCCAGTCGTTGCTGAACGAATTCCTCGTTGAGGTTGGTGGCCACGCGCGCATCGGCCACGCGCGACTGGATCTCGCCGGGACGTGTCTCCAGCACGTCGGTAAGCATCCAGTAACCATCTTTCAACTTCGCAGTGCGTGCATCCTGACGAAGGATGATGCGGCCATCCGGGTCGAAGTGCAGCAATACGGCATCGACCAGCAGCGCCCCATCCTCCAGGACGGCGCGCGCGCCAAGCGCAACATCGTTATCTCCGCTCGATTGGCGCAGCCACGGAATGGGTGCGGGCTTGGAACTGCCCGAGGTTCCGCGCCATTGTGTCTCGATTTCGGTGCCCTGCCTTGCGCCCCAGGCTGCCAGGGGGTTGATCACCAGCATCGTCAGCAATCCGAGCAGAGTGGCGCCGACAAGAAAGGGGGTCATGAACTGCCACACGGAAATGCCCGCCGCCCGCGCGACCACCAGTTCGGACTTGCGGTTCAGCGCGATCAGCGTCGCCATTCCGACGAACAGGCCGATGAAGGGCACGGTCTGCTGGAGGATGAGCGGCAGCCGTAGCGCGGTCAGGTAGAGGACGCCGGGGACCGAGTAACCCGGCAGGCTGTCGTACCGGCCCGAGGTTTCGGTGAAATCGATGAGATAGGTAATCGAGACGACGCCAAGCAGAAACCAGAACGCGGTGATCATGTAGCGGCGAAAGAAATAGAGGCCCAGAGTCCAGATCACGCGGCACCTCCGGTTCCTGCGCCGAGGCGCTTCTGTGTCAGCGTCACCGCAGTCTGGATCAGGGACGAGATCGCTTTGGGCAGCTTCGGGCTGCGGTTCGTGACCAGCATGAAGGCAGCCGCAGCGCCGCATGCGAGCGGAACAAGATAAAGCAGCGGGACGAGTGCGGTCGAAGCCTCCGCCAGCGAAGTCATGTAGTTCGACGCCCAGAACAATGTGAGCGCCATCAGCAAGGCCGACGCCATCGGGTGCAGGCGCGCCTCGCGATGGGAGCGGGCATCCCCGCACATCATCAGGCTGATCAAGGCAAAGACGAGCGGGAAGAAGGAGGCGCTGATCCGGCGGTGAAGTTCTGCGCTGAAATCATTCGGCTTGGCGATGTACCGCTCGTCGAGCGGATCCGGATCCATCAGATAGAAGAGATCGCGGTCCTTCGCACTGAACCGTGCCTGGCCGCGCTCCTCGGACAGGTCCGAAAGGTCGAAAGCGTAGCGATCGAAGCGGATTACGGTTACGTCGCCACTCGGCGCCTTGCGTTGCACTTCGCCGTCCTGCATCACGAGCGACTTGCCGCTCTCGTCCACGGCGCCCTCGCGCGCATAATAGATGAGTTCGGAGGCGGGGTCGCGGGAATCGGCAACCAGAAGGCCCTTCATCGTCCGTCCCGACTGGCGCTCGGAAATCTGGACATAGAGACCAGGCTCGATCTGACGAAACGTCTTCTCCTCAATGACCGAAGAAAGCAGGTCTGCATAGGCGGTCGCGATCATCGTGCGAACATTGACGCGCATGGCGGGTTCGACGAAGCCCATCATGACAAAGGAGAAGATGCTGAGCCCGGCAGCAAGCAGGATCAATGGCCGCTGGATGATCGAACGAGGTGCCCCGGCCGCGTCGATCACGGCGAGCTCCGAATCGTTGTTCATCGTGGTCAGCGTATGGGTGATGCCGATGACGAGTGCGAAGGGCAAAACCGTCGCGACGATGGTGGGCAGGATCATCGTCGCCAGCACCATGAAGGAGCCTACGGACTGCCCGCTGTCGGTCACGAGGTTGATGCGCTGCAATACCTGCGTGGTCCAGATGATCGCCAGCACCGGAAGCAGTGCTGTAAGAAACATCAGGACGACCCGTCGCAGAATGTATTGTTCGAGTATCTTCATAGGGTTCCCTTGCAGGCGCGACACGCAGACTTCGCGCCGAGGATCGACTTTCTCTACGACGCTTGCGTCGATTTGGCGACCAGCCCATCGCATTTTCCCCGGTCCCGTAAAATTGTTTTTTCTGGCACCGCGATAAATCGGACACGCTCGTGACGGATCCGAGCAATCCGGGGATGAGGCGACGAATGACGGGGCAAACTCTTGCCATCGTTTGCGAAAAGACCATGATCCCTGCAACCCTTCCGTCATACCAATTCAAGGTGCCCCCAAATGTCGTTGAAACTCGTCATCTCTTTCGCCAAGTCCCACACTGCGACAGGCGGCCTCGCCATCCTGCTGACGGCGTCTGGCGCAGAGAAGCCTGCAGGGGCGACGGAGGCGGATCCGGCGGGTGTCTTCGCCCGTGCAGCGAAGGCTGGGAAGTTCACCGGCAAGGCACTTTCGACGCTGGATATCGTCGCACCGCATGGTTCCGCGCTAGATCGCCTCGTGGCGCTCGGAATGGGCAAGCCTGATTCACTGGCTGCCCATGACTGGCTGAAGGCTGGCGGTTCTGCGACGGCCGCCTTGAAGGGGGCAGAGAACGTCGCGGTCTATCTCGATGCGTCTGGCATTGACGTAACGCCCAAGGCGGCTGCCGATTTCGCCCTGGGCATGCTGATGCGCGCCTACAAGTTCGACACCTACAAGACGAAGAAGAAGGCGGACGACGAAGAGGAAAAGACGGCAAAGACTGTCAAGGTGACCATCGTGACCGAGCAGGCGGCCGCCGCGAAGAAGGCATTTGCCGAAGCCGAAGCCATTGCCGAAGGCGTCGTGCTCGCCCGTAATCTGGTCAATGAGCCAGCCAATGTTCTCGGTCCCCTCGAATTTGCCGCCAAAGCAAAGGAACTCGAAAAGCTCGGCGTCGGGGTCGAAATTCTCACCGAGAAGGAGATGTCAAAGCTCGGCATGGGCGCACTTCTCGGCGTGGCACAGGGCTCGGTGCGTCCGCCGCGCCTCGTCGTCATGCAGTGGAAGGGCGGCAAGTCCAAGGACAAGCCGATCGCCTTCGTCGGCAAGGGTGTCGTCTTTGATACGGGCGGTATTTCGATCAAGCCGGCCGGCGGCATGGAAGACATGAAGGGCGACATGGGCGGCGCAGCCGCAGTGGCCGGTCTCATGCACGTGCTGGCGGCCCGCAAGGCCAAGGTCAACGCCATCGGCATCCTCGGCCTTGTCGAGAACATGCCGGACGGCAATGCCCAGCGTCCGGGTGATATCGTGACCTCCATGTCGGGCCAGACCATCGAGGTCATCAACACCGATGCCGAGGGACGCCTCGTTCTCTGTGACGCACTCTGGTATTGCAACGATCGTTTCGAGCCGGCCTTCATGATCAACCTCGCCACCCTGACGGGCGCCATCACGGTTGCGCTCGGCAATCAGCAGGCCGGCCTGTTCTCGAACGACGACGACCTGTCCGAAAAATTGCTGGCGGCGGGCAAGGTGACCAACGAACGCCTGTGGCGCATGCCGCTGGGCAAGGAATACGACAAGATGATCGACTCGAAGTTCGCCGACATGAAGAACACCGGCGGTCGTCTGGCGGGCTCGATCACGGCTGCCCAGTTCCTCAAGCGCTTCGTCAAGGACACCCCCTGGGCGCATCTCGATATCGCCGGTACCGCCATGGGCTCGCCCAACGACGAGGTAAACCAGTCCTGGGGCTCCGGCTACGGTGTCCGCCTGCTCGACGAACTCGTGCGGGCAAACTACGAGTCGTGATCCTGGAGCCTGAGCGCCGGATGGCCGAAGTCCTGTTCTATCACCTGACGGAATCGAAACTCGAGGATGCGCTGCCGCCTCTCCTGGAGAAGAGCGTCGAGCGCGGCTGGAAAGTTGCCGTGCAGACGCGCGATGCCGAACGGCGTGATGCGCTCGATGCCCATCTCTGGACCTTTCGGGAGGAGAGTTTTCTCCCGCATGGCACGGATGAGGGTGCATCGCCGGATCGGCAACCCGTGCTGCTCACGATCGAACGGGAAAACCGCAATGCAGCGAGCGTTCGTTTCCTGGTGGATGGAGCCGAGCCGCCGGAGGATCTCGCCTATGACCGCGTGGTCTTTGTTTTCGACGGCTATGACGCTGCGCAGCTCGAGGCAGCGCGCGGCCAGTGGAAGAAGCTCAAGGCCGCGGGACATGCACTGACCTACTGGCAGCAGAGTCCCGAGGGGCGGTGGGAAAAGAAGGCGTAGCGGCCTGATGCAGATCGCGGCTGCCGCCGATATCGGTGCGGTGAGGATCCTCGCCAGCATGGAGAAGGATAGCGCTGGAGGCCTCGGCGCCGTTCTGGGGGAAGCAGGCGCGTGGGCTTTAGCCGGCCATGCCTTCTTCATACTCGGCCGAAAGTTCGAGCCACTGCTCTTCCGCCGCTGAAAGCTTGGCGGCCGCTTCGCCGCGCTGTTTGGCTTTTTCGGCCGCCTTGGCGGGTGCCTTTTCATACAGCATCGGGTCAGCAAGCTCCTTGTCGAGCGCCTGAATCAAACTCTCCAGCTTCTTCGTCAAGGCCTCGACTTCGTTGATCTTTTTCTTCAGGGGCGCAAGGCTCGCCCGCCGGTCGGCCGCCGCTTTGCGCTGCTCGGCCTTGTTGACGGTGTCAGCACCGCTGTCGACCTTGTCCTTCTCGACCGGCTTTTTGCCCGATGCGATGATCAGCGAGCGATACTCCTCCATGTCGCCGTCGAAGCTGGTCACAGTGCCGTTGTTGACCAGCCAGAGCCTGTCGACGGTCGCCTCGATCAGATGGCGATCATGGCTGATCAGGATGACGGCGCCCTCATAGTCGTTGAGCGCCTCGATCAGTGCCTTGCGGCTGTCGATGTCGAGATGGTTCGTCGGTTCGTCGAGGATCAAAAGGTTCGGCGCGTGGAAGGCCGCAAGCCCCATGAGAAGACGGGCCTTCTCGCCGCCCGAGAGATCCTTGGCGGCCGTTTCCATCTTCTCGGTCGCCAGGCCCATCTGCGCGACACGGGCACGCACCTTGGCTTCCGGCTCCAGCGGCATCAGCCGGCGCACATGGGCGACCGGGCTTTCATTCGGGATCAGATCGTCGAGTTGGTGCTGGGCGAAGAAGCCGATCTTCAGGCTCGACGCGGTCTTCAACTGTCCGCCCTGGGCTTCCAGACGTCCGGAAATGAACTTTGCAAAGGTCGATTTGCCATTGCCGTTCGAGCCGAGCAGCGCGATGCGGTCGTCATTGTCGATCCGCAGATTGAGGTTCTTCAGGATCGGTTTGCCGGGCTCATAGCCGACCACCCCCGCGGAAATCGCGACGATCGGGGAGGCGGGCTGCTTCTCCGGCTTGGGGAAGGTGATCGGATGGACGTGATCCTCGATCACCGCTGCCACGGTGCCCATGCGCTCCAGCGCCTTGATGCGGCTCTGGGCCTGCTTGGCTTTGGTTGCCTTGGCGCGAAAGCGGTCGATGAAGCTCTGCAGATGTTTGCGCGCCGCGTCGTTCTTCGCCTTGGCCTTGGTCTGCAGTTCGTCGTTCTCGGCCTTTTGACGCTCGAAGCTGTCATAGCCACCGCGATAGAGGGTGAGCTTCTGCTGATCGAGATGGATGATTGAATTGACGGCCGTGTTCAGAAGATCCCGGTCATGGCTGATAATGATGACCGTGTGCGGATAGCGCCGCACATAGTCCTCAAGCCAGAGCGTGCCTTCCAGGTCGAGATAGTTGGTCGGTTCGTCGAGCAGCAGCAGGTCCGGCTCGGCGAAAAGCACTGAGGCGAGCGCCACGCGCATGCGCCAGCCGCCGGAAAAGGATGAAGCCGGGCGCAGCTGCGCCGCGTGGTCGAAGCCAAGGCCCGACAGGATCGTTGCGGCGCGGGCTTCAGCCGAATGCGCGCCGATGTCCGCCAGACGCGTCTGAATTTCGGCAATCCGATGCGGGTCCGTCGCGGTTTCGGATTCCGCAAGCAGTGCCGCCCGTTCCTTGTCGGCGGCAAGCACGATCGAGATCAGCGAATCTTCGGTCCCCGGCGCTTCCTGTGCGACCTGGCCGATGCGAGCGTTTTTCGGGATCGAGATATTGCCGCTTTCGGAGGCCAGATCACCCGTGATGATGCGGAAGAGGGTCGACTTGCCCGCTCCATTCTTGCCGACAAGGCCAGCCTTTGTGCCGGCCGGCAGCGAGACGCTGGCATGGTCGATGAGCAGGCGGCCTGCGATGCGGGCGGAGATGTCGTTGATGGTGATCATGGTTCTGGCTTTTGGCCGATGTCACGGCCAAAGGCAAGCGGGCGAGGGCGCCCAGTTCAACCTGCCAGTCGAAGCCGTCAGTCGAAGCTGTCAGCCGATTCCGTCAGGCGACGTTGCGCTTGCCGGGCTTGTGGCCGATGATCGGCTGGCGCGGGTTCTGCCGGGCCAGCATCGTGGCTGTCTTGGCAATGGCAAGCCAGCTTGTCGGATCCGGCGCCTCGTGGGCCATGGCGTGGCCGATGGCTAGCGGCAGCCCGCCGGCATTTTGTGAGGTTGCCGAGGCGAAGACGAGATTGTTTTCCGCCGTCGTGAACAGCCGTTCGGCGATGATATGCGCCTCATCGGCATTGATGCCATCGAAGACGAAGGCAAAGGTGTCGGCCTCGATCCGCGCGATGACGTCATGCTTCTTGATGGCCTTGCGGAAAATGCCGGCAAGTCCCCTGATGAGCTTGCTCACGGCCTCGTCGCCATACTGCTGCTTCAGGCCGGAATGATCGAGGATCTCGATCAGCACGAGCGCACTCGGCTTGGCAGCCGAGGCCTCGGCATGGGCCTCTTCCAGCTTCTGGAGGAGGCTGATGCGGTTCGCGAGCCCCGTCAGGTGATCTCGGTTCATCGCTGCCTGGGCGGCGCGGATGCCGCGATCGGCGCTTATCAGGCTCTCCAGCCCTTCCGCGACCTCTGATGAAAGTGCGGTCTCGGCCTTGATCATGTCTGTTGCGATCGAGGAGAGCAGGTTCAGCTCGCCGAGAAGCTGATTGATGCCGATGGACTCATCTTCGCGGATCGAGCGGATGACACCCTCCACCGAATTGGTAAAGGCCCGCTTCTGGGTGAGGCCGAGCGACAGGTGATTGCTCATTCGGGTCAGCGTCTTCAGGGTCTCGTCCTGCAACCGCTCGGCCGAAACGCCGCAATGAGCGGAAATGCGATGCTTGAGGCCGAGCTGGTCGAGTGCCATTTGCGGCGGGCGTGTGCCGAGTGCTGCGAGTTCGCGCGCAAGCTCCAGATTTCCGGCGGTAAAGGCTTCATGGACCAGTTCGAAATTGCGCGGGAGACCGGCGATCTGGTGCTTCAGCATGAAGGCCGTGACCTTCTGGAAATCTTCTGCAAGTCCGCTCATCAATACCGTCCTGACCATGCGATGTGTTGGGCCTCGTCTGCCGGAAGCCCGATTTCTTCCCGCAGTATTTAGGTCTTCTAACATGCCGATACATACGAAACGGTTAAGGCAGACGATTTGTCCTGGCTTTCCTATGGCGCTTGCGAAGCTGAATTCCCCAAAGAATGTGGGGGGTTCACCGTTCAATTAAGCATATCTTAGAAATGTTCATGGTTTAACCAACTGTCTGATTGCATGCCGGGCGTATGGCTTTCGCTGGAGCCTTCGCCCGGCGAACATCCATAGGCCCATGAAGTTCCTTATTTCCGCAGTCTACTTCTCGCTGGCGGTCGCCGTCGTCGCTGTCATTGCGGCAAGGCCGTCCGGCCCCTTCGTGCTCGTCGTAACCTCACCCACTGCGCAAGCGGCTGGTTCAATGGCCGTCATCGACCGGGCAGACGGCGCTTTTGTTTGGGCCGGAAGCGTCCCCTGGATGTCGGTCGCCTACTCGCAGGCTCCCGATTTCGCGGAGCGGCTGCTCGACGCGGGCGCGTTGCTCGTCATCAACCATGATCTGGCACTTGGTTGCCTGCAAGGAATGAACACATGAACGAACTTGAGAAGCTCAGAGACAGGGTCTCTTACGGCATCGTCGGACTGCTCTGGACCAACTTTGCCCTGATCGTGATCCGCAACCTCTTTCGCGAGGAAGGTGCCGACTGGACGATGATCCTCGGCACGGTCATGCTGTTGCTGCCGGCCACCTTGCTGTGGAGCCGCGATCGCACTGGCGCGACCACCCGTATGGTGACCTCGATGGCCAATGCAGCAACCGTTGCCATCCTCGTTTTCGCGTTCCAGGGATCGCCGCTGCAGATCGACCTGCATATGTATTTCTTCGCAAGCCTGGCAATCTGCGCAGCCTGGATCGATTGGCGGGCCATCATCGGCTATGCCGCCCTCGTCGCGGTCCACCATCTCCTGCTTTATGTCGCTATGCCCTTGGCCGTGTTCCCGGGCGATTCCGATTTCTCACGCGTCATTCTGCATGCCGTCGTGCTGATCGTGCAGAGCGTGGTTCTGATCGCCCTGACATCGGCCGTCGTCAAAGCCTTCGATGTCTCGGACAAGGCGGTTGCCGAGGCGGTTGCCGCCGAGCGCGAAGCGGTTGAGATGGCCGATCGTGCCCGACGCACGGATGCCGCTGCCGAGGCTGAACGCTCCAAACGGGAAGCGGAGAAGGCGCGGGAAGCCGAAGCAATCGACTACGCCGTGGCCGAACTGGCGAAATCATTGCAGAAGCTGGCAGATGGCGATCTATCGTGCCGTATCGACGGCAATTTCTCCGGCCCGCTCGATGAATTGCGGACCTCCTTCAACGCTTCTGTCCAGAAACTCGAAGTCGTCGTGTCCCAGGTTGGCCAGGTCGCCACTGTCCTGCGGAATGGTGCCGGTCAGATCGACCACGCCAACAACGACCTGTCAGCGCGGAGTGAACGCCAGGCGGTTTCCGTCGAAGAGACCGCAAGCGCATTGTCCAGCGTGATGTCGACCGTCAAGGAGACGGCATCCGTCGCAGATTCGGTCGGCAAGCTGGTCAACCAGGCAAGAACGGGTGCAGAGCGTTCCGGAACCATCGTTACTGATGCCGTCTCCGCCATGAGCCGCATCGAGCAGTCGTCGCAGTCGATCTCCAACATCATCGGCGTCATCGACGAAATCGCCTTCCAGACGAACCTGCTCGCGCTCAACGCCGGCGTCGAAGCAGCCCGCGCCGGTGAAGCCGGCAAGGGTTTCGCAGTCGTCGCCCAGGAAGTCCGCGAGCTCGCGCAGCGCTCGGCCAATGCCGCCAAGGAGATCAAGGCCCTGATCAACACCTCGGGCGAGGAAGTCCGCCACGGTGTGTCGCTGGTCGACCAGGCGGGCGAGGCGCTGAGCACGATTTCGACGGAGGTTCAGGCGATCAGCCGGGAGATCTGCAAGATCATCGATGGTGCGAAGAGCCAGGCACAGGGGCTGGCCGAAATCGACTCAGCGATTGGCCACATTGACAGGAACACCCAGCAGAATGCGGCAATGGTTGAAGAATCGAGCGCGGCAATCCAGCAATTCGTCCAGGAGGCAACGACCCTCGATCAGCTGATGGCTCAGTTCCAGGTGGGCTCGAGGACAGGCCACACGTCCCGGCGGGCCGCCTGACGGCGGACGGGTTTCCACAAGTTGTGAAACACGGGAGGTCGCGGTTGCCGCGGCCTCCTTTTTTGTGTCGAGGCCCGATCGTTCAGAGCGCTGGTGCGACACCTCACACCCAGGCCTTGCCCTCGCTGCGCAGAAAATAGATGAGGTCGAGTCCGAGGCTTGGCTTGCCCATTGACGTCAATCCGGCATGCACCTGTCCCCTGTGATGGGTCTGGTGATTGAAGATATGGGTGAGGGCAGGCCAGAGCTTCTGCGTGACGATTTCGGGTGAACTGACCGGCGAATAGCTGAACGGCTGCTCGATCGCCTCCGGTGTCAGGCTCCGGGTAAAGCGGATGAGGCGGTCGTCTTCTTCCACCCGCGCGGCACGCAGATCCTCGAGCCGCTCATAGGGGCGTTCGTTGAGGGCCTTTGGCTTCGGGCCTTGGCCGGTGAAGCGGTTGAGCCAGATCCGGTCAGCGGTGATCAGATGGCTGAGAGTGGCGAAAATCGAGCCGAAGAAGGCACCCGTGTCCTGATGCAGCTCTTCCTACAGCTGCGCTGCCGCAGCATAGACGAGCCTGTTGGCCCAGGCATTGTAGTCGGCGAGCATGTGGTAGTTTTGCATGTCGTGCTCCTGGTCAAGGTCCAGGTTCAGTCTAGACAGGTTTCGCCGAAATGGGATTGATGGGTCCCATGAAAATTGCTGATTTGCATCCCGCTGCCGGATGGGCATGTGTGATGGGACACAAGGAGAAACCGATGACGATCACGCTTTATTCGCTGTGCGGTGCTGATGCCGCTCGACCCTTCTCGCCGCACTGCTGGAAGGTGGTCATGGCGCTGCGTCACAAGGGCCTGAGCTTCGAGGAGCGGCCGCTGGCCTTCACGGTGATCCCGACGGTGGAGAACGGAGCCTCGAAGACCGTACCGGTCCTGCGCGATGGACAGGAACTGATCTCCGACAGTTTCCGCATCGCGCAATACCTCGAAGAGGCCTATCCGGATGCGCCGAGCCTCTTCGGCGGGCGGGGCGGTGTGGCTGCGGCGCGCCTGGTGGAAGGCTATTCGCTGCATGTCGTGCATAGCGTGATCACGCGGATCCTGCTGATCGACATCCACGACATGCTAGCCCCCGCCGACCAGGCCTATTTCCGCAAGAGCCGTGAGGAGCGGCTGGGAAAAAGCTTCGAAGAAATGGCCGCAGGACGCGATGCCGCGATCGCCGCCTTGCCGGCAGCCCTCCAGCCGCTGCGCCACACGCTCGCCTTCCAGTCCTATGTCGGGGGCACGACGCCACTCTTCGGCGACTATATCCTCTTCGGCGCCTTGCAGTGGTTGAGGGTCACCACGGGGTCGATTCATCTTCCGGGCGACGATCCGGTGAGCCTCTGGTTCGACCGCTGCCTCGGTCTCTACGACGGTGCCGCTCGGGCGGTTGCATGACTGTCTTCCAGGGTCGGATTGTGACGTCCGCGTGAAAATAGAAGACCCCTCTTGTCTTCGTGATTCGGGGCGGGTAGATACCGCCCACTTTCCCTGACAGACAAAAGGATGAGACAGATGGCGATTGAACGCACCTTCTCGATGATCAAGCCCGATGCCACCAAGCGCAACCTGACCGGTGCGATCACCAAGGTCTTCGAAGACAACGGCCTGCGCGTCGTCGCTTCCAAGCGCGTATGGATGAGCCAGCGCGAAGCCGAAGGCTTCTACGCCGTTCACAAGGAACGCCCCTTCTTCGGCGAACTGGTTGAAGGCATGACCTCCGGCCCGACCGTCGTTCAGGTTCTCGAAGGCGAAAACGCCATCCTGAAGAACCGCGAGATCATGGGTGCCACCAACCCGGCCAACGCTGATGAAGGCACCATCCGCAAGATGTTCGCTCTCTCGATCGGCGAAAACTCGGTACACGGTTCGGACGCTCCGGAAACCGCTGCCGAAGAAATCAAGTACTGGTTCGCAGACACCGAGATCGTCGGCTGAATCAAGTCCCGAGGCGAGAGCTTCCAGATATCTTGAAAACCTGAGAAACCGGGGCCGAAAGGCTCCGGTTTTTCGTTGCGAGACGATGGCCGGCGACAGACGCTGGAGCTCAAGCGGCTGGGCAGGTCTGCCCCTTGGCATAATCTACCGTCCCGTCGGCGCCGTAGACCTCGGGATTTGGGGTGTAGACTGGCCCAACCACCAATGCCTTCCCCGGCATGACCGTCTGGTCGAGGCTTGAGGTCAAAGTCGTCTCGATTGTCTGCTGCACTTTGTCCGACGCATCGAGGATACGGATCGAGACCGCATAGGGGCGGTCCTTGATGACGCAATGCACCGGCGGGCTCTCCAGCGACACCTTCTCCCAGAACGGGAAGATCTTGGTGCGGGTGACAAGGGGAGCGCCGCCGGCAGGGTTCTCAAATGTCGTCTCCACGAAACTCGGATCGGGCAGCGGCCCATTGCGGGCAAGCGTCACGACATAAGTTGCCTGCGCCACACGATAATTGAAGATGAACACCTTGCCGGAGAGCTTGAGGGGTTCGTCCAGGTCCTCGCGCTGGCAACCGGTAAGCCAGGATAGCGCCAACAACAGGCTGACGACGATCGGTATAGCCTTCATGGCGAAACCTCCTTCCTCTTGCGGTGATAGTGGCGGTTGGCCTTCACCCGATTGCCGCAGACCGCCATATCGCACCATGTCCGGCTGCGGTTCTTGCTTCGGTCGATGAAGAGCCATCCGCAATGCCCGCAGATCTTCATGCGTTCGGGGCAAGGTTCGCAGACGAGGGTGAGCGCCGAGCGCGCTGTCGCCGCCTCCAGACTGTCATCACCAGGGGCGGCGCGCAGGGCAGCCGCCGCCGCTTCCAGCAGTGCGGCGAGTTGGTGGCGCCCCTCTTCGCCGAGCACCCGTTGACGAAAATAGGTGTCGATCGCTTCCCGGAGTTCGAAGAAAAGTGGCGCGTTTTGCGGCCGCACCGGCTGCAAGACGTCGAACCTGCCCCGTTCTGCAGAAAGTCGCGAGGCCGCATCCGCGAAAGCCCCAAGCTGCTCCGGCACGGCAAAACGGTCGCTGCGGCCGTCTGGTTCGTGCCGCAGGATGACGCTGTTCGCCACATCGAGCGCGAGCGCGCCGCCGACGAAGCGGTGAGGGGTCCATGTGAAGATCATGGCGTCTAATATAACTGGTAAATATCATTTTGACAGTTATAAACGTCACTGGAGGGACATATGGTCTATCTGGTCCAACAGCTCCTGAATGCGCTGCCGCTGGCGAGCCTCTATGCCTGCCTGGCCTTCGGATATTCGCTCGCATTCGGCGTCACCAGGCGACCGGACATCACCTTCGGCGCATTTGTCGCCTTTGCCGGCCAGATATGCCTCCTGTTCACCGATTATGGCTGGAACCACCTCTATCTCGTGCTGCCGGCAGCGCTCGGGCTCGGCCTCTTCGCAGGCGCTGGCTATACCCTTTTCGCCGGCTTCTGGAATGCGCGCACCGTGATGCTGCCGCTGCATAAACGCTCCCCCAATGCGGTAATCGCAGCCTCGCTCGGCGTGCTGCTTCTCCTCTCGGAAGGCGCTCGTATTGCACTCGACACCCGAAGTCTCTGGCTGCCGCCCATGGGGGAGCAGTTCGTGCCGCTCTTCGTGATCGAGGGATCCCAGATCGGTCTGACCCGCCTGCAGATCCTGCATGTCGGGCTGATGCTCTCCTTGGTAGCCGGCGGCCATTGCCTGCTGTCGGTCAGCCGGGCAGGACGTCTCTGGCAGGCTGTCTGCCAGGACCCTCTCGCCGCGAGGCTCGTCGGCATCGACGCTGACCGCATCTTCGTGGCGGCGCTCGTGGCCGCGAGCGCCTTCGCTGCCTTCGGCGGCCTGTCCGCGACCGTAGTGTACGGCACCATGGATTTCGGCGCGGGTCTGATGTTTGGATTGAAAGTGGTTCTGATCGCGGCCGTCGGCGGCTATTCGCGTCCGCTGCATTCGGCGCTGGGTGCTGCTGCAGTCGGATTTGCCGAGCAACTCTGGAGCGCCTATGGCACGATGATCTGGCGTGACGTTGTCATCATTTCAGCGCTTGTCTGGCTGCTGGTGATCAGCAGGCGCGAACGGATCATTCCGTGAGCCAGCGATCCCGCGCGCTGTCGTCGGCATCCTTCGCTTCGACCCACGCACCGCTATGGCCATCCTTCCCGTGCGCCTTCTTCCAGAAGGGGGCGGAGGTCTTGAGGAAGTCCATGACGAAATTGGCGCCATCGAAGGCCGCCTGGCGATGCGGTGCTGCGGCAAGCACAAGCACGATCTGCGCGCCCGCCTCGATCCGGCCGAAACGGTGGATGGCTGTGAGGCCCAGAAGCGAAAACCGGTCCATGGCAATCTCTGCGATGCGCTGCATCTCGGCTTCTGCCATGCCGGGATAATGTTCGAGTTCGAGTGCGGCCAGGGCCCCGGCTTCGTCACGGCACAGGCCGACAAACGAGACGAGCGCACCGACATCCTTTCGCCCGTTCGTGAGCTTCCGCGATTCTGCGGCAGCGTCGAAATCGTCCGGCTGAACGGAAATGGTGGGTATGGGCCTGGCCGTCATGGTCTCAACTCCCGCGGCGGGCCTTTTAGCCCCCGGTCATCGGCGGAAAGATGCCGATTTCGCGGGCGCCCGCGATCGATTCGTGGTGCTCGATATGCTCCTGGTTGACAGCGACGCGGATCGCTTTCGGAAAGCGGAGAGCCTCTTCATATCCTTCGCCGAGCGTCGCGAGCCAGGCAACGAGATCACCGGCGGTCTTCACCTCGACCGGTATGTCGAGCTCTTCTTCGCCTTTGCCGACCCGCTCGCGAACCCAGGCGAAGTAGACGATCTTCGCCATCTCAATCCACCATGTGCTTCGCACCGGCGCGGAAATAGTCATAGCCGGTATAGATGGTCAGGATCGCCGCGATCCAAAGCAGGGAGATGCCGATTTCAGTTGTGTAGGGCAGCACCTTGGCGCCAGCGGGTCCGGCGAGCAGGAAGGCGAGCGCGAACATCTGCGCCGCCGTCTTCCACTTTGCGATCTGCGTGACCGGCACGCTAACCTTCAGTGCCGCGAGATATTCGCGCAGGCCCGAAACCAGGATTTCGCGGCAGAGAATGGTGATCGCTGCCCAGATCGACCAGCCGGCGATTGTGCCATCGGCCGCCATCAGCAGAAGTACCGAGGCGATCAGCAGCTTGTCGGCGATCGGGTCGAGCATCCTGCCGATGTTCGACGTCTGGTTCCAGATCCGTGCCAGATAGCCGTCGAGATAGTCCGTGATCGAGGCGGCGATGAAGATCGCAAGGCCCGTCCAGCGCGCAAAATCGGAACTCTGCAGTTTGCCTTCGACGAAAAAGCACACGACGATGAGCGGCACGGCCAGGATGCGGGCGTAGGTGAGGAGATTGGGAATGTTGTATGCGCGCGAAGCCATGATGCCCTGTCTTTGTATTCTGGTGCTTCAATAGATGTGAGGGTTTTCGGTCGGGGCCGTCAACCTAAGAATTTTGAATGACCTTCGCGAACCTCTCGACCCCGGATGCGTCATTTCCGTGTCAGTCGCCGCTGCTGTCGTGAAAATGGTTGTAGATCAGGCGCGCGACGGCTTCGGATATGCCCTCGACCGCCATCAGGTCGCTGACGGCGGCCCGCGACACGGCTTTGGCCGTGCCGAAATGCTGAAGCAATGCCCGCTTGCGAGTCGGACCGATGCCGGAGATTTCGTCGAGCGGGTTCTTGATCATCTCCTTCTTGCGGCGCGCCCTGTGGGAGCCGATGGCGAAGCGGTGGGCTTCGTCACGCATGCGCTGGATGAAGTAGAGGACGGGATCGCGCGGCGGCAGCGTAAAATCGGGCTTGCCCTGGACGAAGAAGCGTTCGCGACCTGCATCGCGGTCCACGCCCTTGGCAACGCCGATGGCAATCACGCTGTCGGTGATGTCGAGTTCGTCAAGGATCTTGCGCACCGCCGACATCTGACCCTGGCCACCATCGATCAGGATGACATCGGGCCAGGCGGGAAATGCCGTATCGGCGCTGTCCTCGGGCGCCGCACTGCGGTCCGGTTTGCCTTCTTCCTTCAACAGACGCGAGAAGCGCCTTGTCATCACTTCCCGCATCATGCCGAAGTCGTCGCCCGGCGTGATGTCGGTCGATTTGATGTTGAACTTGCGATACTGGCCTTTCACGAAACCCTCGGGCCCCGCGACCACCATGCCGCCGACGGCATTGGTGCCCATGATGTGCGAGTTGTCGTAAATCTCGATGCGGCGCGGCACGTAAGGGAGCTGGAAGGTCTCGGCGAGCCCTGCAAGCAGGCGCGACTGGGAGGCCGTCTCGGCCAGCTTCCGCCCATGCGCCTCGCGGGCATTGGAATTGACGTGATCGACGAGATCCTTCTTTTCCCCGCGCTGCGGCACGCTGATCGATACCTTGTGGCCGGCCTTCTCGGATAACGCCGTGGCCAGAAGGTCCTGTTCCTCGACCTCTTCCGACAGGAGGATGAGCCGCGGAACGGGCTTGTCATCATAAAACTGTGCAAGGAAGGAGTTGAGCACCTCCGCTGCGCTGAGTTGCGGGTCGGCCTTGGGGAAATAAGCCTGGTTGCCCCAGTTCTGGCTGGCCCGGAAGAAGAAGACCTGGATGCAGGAAAGCCCGCCCTCGTGATGGATGGCGAAGACATCGGCTTCTTCGACGCCGGCCGGATTGATGCCCTGATGGCTCTGAACATGGCTAAGCCCGGCCAGACGGTCGCGGTACACGGCAGCGCGCTCGAAATCGAGATCCTCGGCCGCCTCGTTCATCGCACGCGCGATGGACTCCTTGACGTTCTGGCTCTTGCCCGAAAGAAAGTCCTTCGCTTCACGAACGAGACCGCTATAGCCCTCGTCGCTGATTTCATGGGTGCAGGGACCCGAGCAACGCTTGATTTGATAAAGCAGGCAGGGCCGGGTGCGGCTTTCGAACACGCTGTCCGTGCACGTGCGCAACAGGAAGGCGCGCTGTAGCGAATTGATCGTGCGGCCAACGGCGCTGGCCGAAGCAAAGGGGCCGAAATAGTCGCCCTTGCGGGCACGTGCGCCGCGATGCTTGTAGATGGCAGGCGCGCGGGTGTCGCCGGTGATCAGGATATACGGAAAACTCTTGTCGTCGCGCAGAAGCACGTTGAAGCGCGGCCGCAGGCGCTTGATCAGGTTTGCTTCGAGCAGCAGCGCCTCGACCTCGGTGCGGGTCGTCACGAATTCCATGTGGACGGTATCGCGCACCATGCGCGCCAGCCGGTTCGAATGCACGCGCCCCTGGGCATAGTTGCTGACGCGCTTCTTGAGGCTGCGCGCCTTGCCGACATACATGACCTCGCCGTCCTTGTTCAGCATGCGGTAGACGCCTGGAGCGTTCGGCAACCGCTTGACGAACTCGCCGATCAGGTCGGCACCGGTCAGCCCGGTCTCATCAAGACCATCGACATGCCAGTCGATCTCGATCCCGGTGCGCGCCGGTTCGGGATCGACGGCGATGTCCTCGTCGTCGTCTTCCGTTCCGTCATAGAGAACGCCACCGTCGGGCAGCTTTCCTCCATTCATTCATTGATCTCCGTGCCGTGCCAAATCAGATGCTGGCCCCCATCCAAGGCGATCATTTGGCCGGTGATCGACGGTGTGTCAAAAAGAAACCGGATCGTACGGCCGAATTCGTCGAGCGAAGGGCCGCGCTTCAAGGGGAGGCTGTCTATCTGCGCCTCGAAATCCTCCGGCCGCTGTCGCTCGGAAATCAGGGTGGGGCCGGGGCCGATGGCGTTGACCCGCACCCGAGGTGCAAAGGCCTGCGCCAGCGTCTTTGTCGCTGTCCAGAGCGTCGATTTGGAGAGCGTGTAGGAGAAGAAGGTGGGCTTCAGCGCCAGCACTCGCTGATCGATGATGTTGACAATGAGGCCGGATCGATCCTGCGGCAATTCCCTCACCAGGGCACCGCTCAAAATGGCGGGCGCCCGAACATGCACATTGAAGTGACGATCGAAGACAGCGGCATCGAAATCGACGGCCGTATCGTCTTCGAAGACCGACGCATTGTTGACCAGCAGGCCGACAGGGCCGAATTCCGCCGTCGTCCGGGCGATAAGTGTCTCGATCTCGGAAATGTTACCGAAATCCGCCTGAAGCGCGATCGCCTGCTTTCCTTGTGACCTGAGGTCCTTTGCATGAGCTTCCGCCGCCTCGAGCGCGCCGTTTGCATGAAGGGCAACGGCGAATCCATGTGCAGCCAAGTCTTCGGCTATAGCGCGGCCAAGTCGTTTCCCGGAACCGGTGACCAAAGCCACCTTGGGGATGCTGTTTTGCATCGGATTACCTTGCGTCGTCAGGGTTGGTGCACTGCATATATGTCGTCTTTGCGAGTTTTAAACCGTGCGAAAGGGAATCTCGGCGGGTATTTAGCTTCGGCTTTCATCAGTACAGAGCGAGTATAGCTTTTGATGACCTTCAACTAATTCTGTAAAGGATTTGTTATGGTTAACGAATAGTTTGTGTCTTTTAAGCAACGTCCCGATTTGGTCACTGATGTGCCACAATGAATTCACATTTCGGCTCTTTCAATTCCTCAATTGGCCGCCAAATGTACATTCGGAACGGGCAGGGAATACCCAATAAACGTTCAGGCCGCCGTTGGTTCTGATTGAAGTGCGGCCCGGAACTGTAAAGGAGACTAACATGCGTAACCTCAAGATCATGCTTCTGGCATCCGCCACCACCGTCGTCGCTTTCGCCGCCCAGGCTGCTGACGCCATCTACCAGGCACCGGAAGCTCCGGCTGCTGCCGAATCCTACTCTGCGCCGGCCGGCAACTGGTCTGGCGCCTATGTCGGCGGTGGCATCACTTATGACATGGGCAAGTTCACCGGCTCGTCGGACGGCCGCGACGCCGATGGCATCGGCGGCACCGTTTACGGCGGTTACAACATGCAGAGCGGCTCCATCGTTTACGGTGCTGAAGCCGACATCAGCTACGCCGGCGAAGACGGCTCGGCCGGCACAGACGCAACTGCAGGCAGCCTCAAGGGCACCCAGGGCGTCAACGGCTCGGTCCGTGGTCGCGTCGGCTACGACCTGAACCCCTTCCTCGTCTACGGTACGGCCGGTGTGGCTGTTGCCAACCACGAGCTGGAAGGCAATGGCACGAACGACGAGAAGCTGGCAGCTGGTTACACGGTTGGTGCCGGTGTCGAGACCTTCGTCACCGACAACATCACCGCACGCGTCGAATACCGCTACAGCGACTACCAGAAGCGCGACTTCGATCTCGGCACTGGTGCGATCTCCAAGGGCTTCGACGACCACTCGGTCAAGGTCGGCATGGGCGTGAAGTTCTGATCCACGCGATCAACTGCACAAGGAAAAGCCGGGCATCGTCCCGGCTTTTCTGTGTCTGGAGATAAGAGAGCGATAGCGGCTCAGGCCTTGGGCCGAAGCGCTGGATAGGGCTCGAAGGCTTTCGCAAACTTGGCCGGCCATTCGGTGAGCGCGGCCCGGCCTTTCTCCCAATCGCCGGGGAAACGCAGCATCAGATAGCCAAGTGTGGCTGCAAGCGCGAAATGACCGCCATGCAGCTTCTTGCCGATCTTCGGCAGGTGTTTGTCCAGATGGTCGAGGCTGCGATTGATCTTCGCCCACTGCCGCTCGATGACGTCCTGGCTGACCAGTTCCGGTGGCCGGAAGCGCTTCTCGTAGACAATGGCCAGCAGGCAATCGGCGATCCCGTCTGCCAGCGCTTCCAGAACCTCGGCCTCGGTCCGCTTTTCGTTCTTCTTCGGATAGAGACGCTTGTCCGAGGCCCGGTGCAGGTATTGCATGATCGCGCGACTGTCGAAAATGGCGGTGCCATCCTCGGTAACCAGTGTCGGGATCTTGCCGAGCGGATTGGCGTCGAGCAGGTGCGACGGGTTTTCCGCCGTGTTCACCCGGATCTCCTCCAGTTCGATGCCGAGATGGCGGGCCGCCATGCGGACTTTGGAAGAATAGGGCGAGGCGGGCGCGAAGAGCAGCTTCATGATGGGTTCCTGTGGCTCTCGTTGCGGGGGTCAGCGTGTGGCTGGAATGACGATGTCTGACCGGCGGCAGGATCGGCTGTCGACTTCGGGGCAGGTCCGGAAGCCCAGCGACTTGTCCAGACAGATCCTGACTTCATCGACTCTCTCCCTATCACAGGTCACCGCCACTGCCGAGCGGGCAAGGCCCGGATTGCTGCGGATGAAGGCTGCTTCAACCGCCTGCGGAGATGTGCGGCTTTCCCTGTCGACATCCGAAAGCTCAGCCGGAATGCGAATGCTATCATAGGCTTGGCGGACCAGCTTGAAGTAGTCGCTCATGGAAAGGCTGGAGCAGGACCCGTGCTTGCGCCATTGGTGACCGATCAGGCCCATGCTCGGCATGATGTCCATGACCGTGCGTCCGATCCGTTCCGGCACCCGGGAGCCCTCCGAGGTCGGACAGTTTTCCGGCCAACCCTTGTCGTTCTGCGGCCAGAGCCCGTGTACGACCCAGCCGAATTCCTTGTCCTCGCCGCATTGCTCGCGATTGCGGCCTGCCGCTTCGCTGTCGCAGAAGGTCGGCGACCAGGAAAGCGCGAGCACGTAAAAATCGAAGCCGCGCCCCTGTGGGACCGACGAGGCCGGTTTGATGGGGGAAGGGGATTGCTCCGCCGAAGGCTCGGCTGAGGGCGTGGGCGAGGAGACCGTTGCGACCGTCCGATCGGCGGGTGCCTCGGCCGGCAGGAAACTGTAGACGGCAGCTGCAGCAAGCATCAGGCCGAAGGCGATGAAGCCGGTATAGCGTCCCATTGCGATCCTCCGCTCAGTCTTCCCCACGCAGCCAGAAACAGCGATGCGAGGCATAGCGGTCCTGTGCCATCAGCCGCTTCAGCTCGGGAAGTGCCAGATGCATTTCGTCTTTCAGCGTGAAGGGCGGATTGACGATGACGAGCCCGGTGCCGGACAAGCCCGTCTGCTCCCGGTCACTCTTCACGTGCAGTTCGGCACAGAGCATCTTCGGAATGCCGAGTGCTTGCAGCGCCTCGTGAAACTCCTTGATCGGCGCGCCCTTCTTGATCGGGTACCAAAGGCAGTAGACGCCGTTGCCGAAGCGTCGATGCGCCTTGGCGAGCCCGTCGACCAGTCGCTCGTATTCGCCTTCGATCTCGAAGGGCGGGTCGACCAGCACGATGCCGCGCTTCTCCTTCGGCGGCAGATGGGCGTTCAGTGTCAGCCAGCCGTCGAGTTCCGTCACACGCACCTGGAAGTTACCCTCGAAGAGACGGGACAGCGCCCTTGAATCCTCTGGATGCAGTTCCATCGCCGAGAGTCGGTCCTGCGGGCGGAAGAGATCGCGGGAAAGCTTCGGGGAACCCGGATATTTGACAAGCGGCCCGCCAGGCTTGCGATCGGGGTTCAATGCCTTCACCGCATCGAGATAGGGCGCCATGATCTCGGCCACCTTGTCCGGCAGCTCGGCATCGATGACCTTGCCAATGCCCTCGAGCCATTCTCCGGTCTTCTGCGCTTCGTCCGAGGAGAGGTCGTAGAGGCCGATCCCGGCATGCGTGTCGAGTACGCGGAACGCCTTGTCCTTCTGCTGCAGATAGACGATCAGCCGCGACAGGACGAGATGCTTCAAGACATCGGCAAAATTGCCCGCGTGATAGATATGGCGATAATTCATGTGCGGTTCCGATGGCGTCGATGATTTGTTCGAATGGGGCTTTTGAGGTGTCAGGCCATGGCCTATAACCGGCCCATGAACATCCAGAGCCCCATCCGAAACCGGTCGGTCGGTCATACGGCCTGTCCGCATGACTGTCCATCCACCTGCGCCCTCGACGTCGAGCTGACGGAGGACGGCCGCGTCGGCCGTGTGCGGGGAGCGACCGGGAACAGCTACACCGCCGGCGTCATCTGCGCCAAGGTCGCGCGGTAT
This sequence comes from Peteryoungia algae, assembly GCF_030369675.1. NCBI lineage: Bacteria > Pseudomonadati > Pseudomonadota > Alphaproteobacteria > Hyphomicrobiales > Rhizobiaceae > Peteryoungia > Peteryoungia algae. The sequence goes on from NZ_CP128477.1 coordinate 390,836, forward strand.
GCCGAGCGGCTCTATCACCCGGATCGCCTGATGAAGCCGGTGCGCCGCGCCGGCGCAAAAGGGGCCGGTCAGTGGCAGGATGTCACCTGGGAAGCCGCCCTTGACGAAATCGCCGACGCCTTCGTCAAGGCCGAACAGCGTCATGGCTCGGAGGCCGTCTGGCCCTATTTCTATGCGGGCACCATGGGCCTCGTGCAGCGCGATTCGATCGAACGCCTGCGCCATGCGAAGCAATATTCCGGCTTCTTCGGCACGATCTGCACCAACATGGCCTGGACCGGCTATGTCATGGGCACCGGCACGTTGCGCGGCCCCGACCCGCGCGAAATGGCGGTGTCGGACTGCGTCGTGATCTGGGGTACCAATGCGGTCGCCACCCAGGTCAATGTGATGACCCACGCAATCAAGGCCCGCAAGGATCGCGGCGCCAGGATCGTCGTCGTCGATATCTACGACAATCCGACGATGAAGCAGGCCGACATGGCCCTGATCCTGAAGCCGGGCACGGATGCGGCACTGGCCTGTGCTGCCATGCATGTTGCGTTCCGCGACGGCTATGCCGACCGCGATTACATGGCGAAATTCGCCGACGATCCGGCAGGGCTCGAAGCGCATCTGAAGGACAAGACGCCGGAATGGGCCTCGGCCATAACAGGCCTCTCGGTCGAGGAGATCGAGGCCTTCGCCCGCCTCGTCGGCCAGACGAAAAAGAGTTACTTCCGCCTCGGCTACGGCTTTACCCGCAGCCGCAACGGTGCGGTTTCCATGCATGCGGCCCTGTCGCTCGCAACGGTTCTCGGCTCCTGGCAATACGAAGGCGGCGGTGCCTTCCATTCGAACAGCGACATCTTCCAGCTGAACAAGGCGGAGCTGATGGGCACGGCCATGGTCGATCCTGACATCCGCATGCTCGACCAGTCGCAGATCGGCCGCGTGCTGACCGGCGATGCGGAGGCGCTACGCCATCGCGGACCCGTAGACGCGCTGATCATCCAGAACACTAACCCGGTGAATGTGGCTCCCGAACAGCGGCTGGTGAAGCAGGGCTTCCTGCGCGACGACCTCTTCGTCGCCGTGCATGAGCAATTCATGACCGAAACGGCGGAACTCGGCGATATCGTGCTTCCGGCGACCATGTTCGTCGAACATGACGACATCTATCGCGGCGGCGGCCAGAGCCATATCCTGGTCGGGCCGAAGCTCGTCGACGCCCCGCCGCTGGTGCGCACCAATCTCTTCGTCATCGAGGAACTGGCCAAGCGCCTCGGCGTGGCGGGTCGCGCCGGCTTCGGCAAGACCGAGCGAGAGCATATCGAGCGCATGCTCTACATCAGCGGCAAGCCGGATTTCGACACGCTGATCGAAGACAAGTGGCTGGACTGCCAGCCGGCCTTCGAAGACGCGCATTACCTGAACGGCTTTGGCCATCCGGACGGCAAGTTCCGCTTCAAGCCGGATTGGGAAAACACACCGGCCCCGAACAAGCCACCGGCAAGGCTCGGATCGCTTGGTCCGGTCAAACTGCTTCCAACTTTCCCCGATCAGGTCGACCTGATCGAAACCGCTGATGCCGAGCATCCCTTCCGGCTCGCGACATCACCGGCGCGCAATTTCCTGAATTCGACCTTCGCCGAAACCAAAACGTCCCGCGATAAGGAAGGCCGACCCGAGGTCATGGTCAATCCGGTCGATGCAGCAGCGCTTGGCCTCGCCGAGGGCGACATCGTGCAATTGGGCAATACACGCGGGCAACTCCGCATCCATGCGAAGATCACCGATGCGGTGAAATCAGGCGTGCTCGTGGCCGAGGGCCTCTGGCCGAACAAGAGCCATCTCGACGGCGAGGGCATCAATGTCCTGACCGGTGCCGATCCGGCGGCCCCGCACGGCGGTGCCGCCTTCCACGACAATAAGGTCTGGATGAGAAAAGCTTGAAGTCATGAGCATTTTCGACAAGGCCCGGATCTCGATCCTGGAAGACAAGACGCTGTGGAAGGGATGGAGCCACCTGCGCGGCATCACCTTCGATTTTTTCCGCGAGGGCAGGGCGCCGCACAGGCTGACCTGGGAGGTCTTCGACCGCTGGAATGCCTCGGCCATTCTTCTGCACAATGTCGAGCGCGACACCGTCACCCTGGTGCGACAGCTGCGCATCGCCGCCCATCTTTGCGGCGAACATCCCTATCTGCTTGAAGCCCCGGCCGGCTTCATCGATGACGGTGAAACGGCGCTGCAGGCGGCTCTGCGCGAAGCACGCGAAGAGACCGGCTACCAGGTTGCCAAGGCGACGCCAGCCTTTGCCGCCTTCATGTCGCCCGGCTCCGTCACCGAGAAGCTGCACGGCTTCTACGCCGCCGTCACCGATGCCGACCATGTCGCCGAAGGGGGCGGGCTCGAGGATGAGCACGAGGATCTCGAGGTCGTCGAGATCGGTTTCTCTGAAGCTATGGAAATGGTCGATGCAGGCGAGATTATCGACGCCAAGACGATCATGTTGCTGCAATGGGCAGCACTGAACAAGCGCTGACGCAGTGCCTCAGGCGCTAATCAGCCTGACGTTCGCATCCGTCTCGGATGCCAGCCGCTCGACACTCCCGTCGGCGCGCATGGTGACGCCACCCGATGCGACCAGCTTCAGCGCCGCCGCATAGGTTTGATGCTCCACTGTCAGCACCCGTGCGGCCAGCGCCTCGGCCGTATCGTCGATCAGCACAGGCACGACCGCCTGGGCGATGACCGGCCCCTCATCCATGCCTTCGGTGACGAAGTGCACGGTGCAGCCGGCGACTTTCATGCCGGCATCGATGGCCCGCTGATGCGTGTGCAGGCCGGGAAAAAGCGGCAGCAGGGACGGGTGAATGTTGAGGATCTTTCCCTCATAGGCGCGGATGAAGTCGCCTGAGAGCAAACGCATGTAGCCGGCGAGGCAGATCAGGTCAGGGCCGATCTCGGCGAGTGCGGCAAGGATCGCGGCCTCATGCTCGGCCTTCGAGCCAAAGGCCTTGCGCTCGAAGACGCGTGTCGGAATGCGGAGCGCTTGCGCTTTCGCAAGGCCGCCGGCCTCAGGCTTGTCGGAAAAGACCGCGACGATCTCGGCCGGATAGTCGGCCGCTTCGCAAGCCCTGGCCAGTGCCAGCATGTTCGACCCGCCGCCGGAAACGAAGGCGACGACGCGTTTGCGGCTGTCGCTCATAGGGCGAGCGTACCCTTGTAGGTCACGCCATGCGCACCCTCTTCGCGGGCGATCATGCGGCCGAGGCGGGCAACGGTTTCACCCTCGGCTTCCAGCGCCTTGGTGACGTCGTCAACCTTGTCGGCGGAGACCACGACGATCATGCCTATGCCGCAGTTGAAGGTGCGCAGCATTTCATTCTGGGCAACGCCACCGGTCTTGGCGAGCCAGGAGAAGACGGCCGGCACCTGGAAGGAGGAGAGATCGATCTCGGCGGCGAGGTGCTTCGGCAACACGCGCGGAATGTTTTCCGGGAAACCGCCGCCGGTGATATGGGCGAGCGCCTTGAGCGACTTGGTTTCCCTGATCGCCTTCAGGAGCGGCTTCACATAGATCCGGGTCGGGGTCAGCAGGGCAGCACCCAGCGACTGTCCCTCGGCGAAGGGAGCCGGTGCGTCCCAGGCAAGGCCCGAGAGCTCGACGATCTTGCGCACCAGAGAAAAGCCGTTGGAATGCACGCCCGAGGAGGAAAGCCCGAGGATCACGTCGCCCTCGGCGATATCGCCTGATGGCAGCAGTTCGCCGCGCTCGGCAGCACCGACGGCAAAGCCTGCGAGGTCGTAATCGCCCTTGGAATACATGCCCGGCATTTCAGCGGTCTCGCCGCCGATCAGCGCGCAGCCCGCCTCGCGGCAGCCAGCAGCGATGCCCTGAACGATGGCAGCCCCCTGGTCCGGATCGAGCTTGCCGGTGGCGAAATAGTCGAGGAAGAGAAGGGGCTCTGCGCCCTGCACGACGAGGTCGTTGACGCACATGGCAACGAGGTCGATGCCGACCGTGTCGTGGATATTGGCGTCGATGGCGATCTTCAGCTTGGTGCCGACGCCATCATTGGCTGCCACCAGGATCGGATCCTTGAAGCCGGCGGCCTTCAGGTCGAAGAGCCCGCCGAAGCCGCCGATCTCGCCATCCGCACCGGGGCGCCGGGTCGACTTCACGGCCGGCTTGATCTTCTCGACCATCAGATTGCCGGCATCGATGTCGACGCCCGCATCGCTATAGGTCAACCCGTTCTTGCCAGCCTGGCTCATGCCTGCCTCCGATCCTGCGAGAATTTCGGCTGGCCATGGCATGAAGAGCCTTCAGATGCAAGCTGCGAGGTGCAGAAGCCCACGATTTCCCGGGCATTCTGGCATCCCATTGCACCTTGTCGCTGCCGATCGGGTCGGAGTTCTTGACCAAGCCTTTGCCTGTACCCTATCTCCTTCTCTGGCGCCGCAGCATGCGAACCTCGTTTGCAAGTGGCAGGTTACGTGGGAATGGAGACGCATATGGCTCGCAACATCAGTGCAATTGGCCTGCGCCGCCAGGTGTTTTTCTGGCTGGTGACACTGGCGATCTTCATCGCCTTCCTGATGCTGTTCTCGTCCATCCTGTTGCCATTCATCGCCGGCATGGCGCTTGCCTATTTCCTCGATCCCGTCGCCGACAGGCTGGAGCGTATCGGCCTGAGCCGCCTGATGGCGACAGTGGTGATCCTCGTCTCCTTCGTCATCGTGTTCGTTCTGTCCCTGATGATCATCATCCCGGTGCTCGCCAGCCAGCTCAACGAATTCATCCAGCGCGTGCCCGGATATATCACGCAGCTGCAGACCTTCATCGCGACCTCGAATGCTTCCTGGCTTCCGGATTGGGTCGATGGCCAGATGGGCACGATCCGGGAGAATTTCTCGCGTTATCTGAGCGAAGGCGTCGGCTTCCTGGGAACTCTGGTTGAGCAGATCTGGAATTCCGGCAAGGCGCTACTCGACATCGCCTCGCTTCTGGTCGTGACGCCGGTCGTCGCATTCTACCTGCTGCTCGACTGGGATCGCATGATCGAGAAGGTCGACAGCTGGGTGCCGCGCAACCAGCTCGGCACGGTGCGTCAGCTCGCGACCGAACTCGACAACACGATTGCCGGCTTCGTGCGCGGCCAGGGGTCGCTCTGCCTCATCCTCGGCATTTTCTACGCGATCGCGCTCTCGGCCGCCGGCCTGAATTTCGGCCTGCTCATCGGTTTCTTCACCGGCATGATCAGCTTCATTCCCTATGTCGGCTCGACGGTCGGCCTGCTCCTGTCGCTCGGCGTCGCCATCGTCCAGTTCTGGCCGGACTTCATCTGGGTCGGCGTCATTGCCGGCATCTTCTTCCTCGGCCAGTTCATCGAGGGAAACATCCTGCAGCCCAAGCTGGTGGGCAAGAGCGTCGGCCTGCATCCGGTCTGGCTGATGTTCGCGCTCTTCGCCTTTGGCGCGCTCTTCGGCTTCGTCGGCGTGCTCGTGGCGGTGCCGGCTGCCGCCGCCATCGGCGTGCTTGTCCGGTTCGCCATATCGCGTTATCTTGACAGCGATCTCTATTACGGAACGGCGCTCGTCATTGCGCCGCCTTCCCCTGCCGTCGGCGAGATCGAACCTCCAAGCTCCAGAGACGTGTCCGAGACGTGAATGACTGACGCCAAGATGGCTCCCGCAAAGCGTGGAGCCGCCGAACAGCTGCCGCTCGCCTTCGAGCATGGCTCTGCCACCGGCCGCGACGACCTGCTGGTTTCCGAGCGCATGGCCGCGGCCGTGTCGATCGTCGACGCCTGGCCGAACTGGCCGTCGCCGGTGGTGATCCTCGCAGGCCCGGAAGGTTCGGGAAAATCGCATCTCGCCCAGATCTTTCGAGACATCAGCGGTGCGGCCGATATTCTGCCGCAGCCGGGCGAGGGGGCATCGCAAGTCGCGGCCATCGGCCCCGTCCTGTTCGAGGATGCCGACCGCCGGGGTTTCGACGAGGTCGAGCTGTTCCACGTCATCAATGCGGTGCGCCAGCACGGCACGACGCTGCTCATCACGTCGCGCAGCTTTCCGCCCTCGTGGAATGTCCAGTTGGCGGATCTCAACTCGCGCCTGAAGGCGGCCACTGTGGTCGAGATCGGGGCTCCGGACGAAGACCTTCTCGGTCAATTGATCACCAAACTCTTTGCCGACCGCCAGCTTTGCATCGATGACAAGATCGTCGGCTATATCGTCAGCCGCATGGAGCGCTCCTTCCTTGCCGCCCAGATGGTGGTCGATCGCATGGACAGGCTGGCGCTTGCCAGGCGCGTCAGGATCACACGCAGCTTGGCGGCAGAGGTGCTGGAAACGCTGGAGGCGGCCGACGGTACGGATTGAGCGTCACAGATCTGTCGTCATACTGTTATAATTGGCCGGGAACGATAACGAAGGGACGGAATCATGGACAGCGCGGTACACAGTACGGGCGGCGACAGAGGCGAGACAGCATCCGCCGAGGACCTGTTGGCCAGCCCTCTGCGCTTCATCAATCGTGAATTCTCCTGGCTGCAGTTCAACCGTCGTGTTCTCGAGGAAACGCTCAACACCGCGCACCCGTTGCTGGAGCGCGTTCGTTTCCTGTCCATCTCGGCAGCCAATCTCGACGAATTCTTCATGGTCCGCGTCGCCGGCCTCGAAGGTCAGGTCCGCCAGGGCATCGTCATCAAGAGCCCCGACGGCAAGACCCCGGCCGAGCAGCTCGACGACATCCTGAAGGAAATCGACAATCTGCAGATGGAGCAGCAGGCGTCGCTCGCCGTCCTGCAGCAATATCTCGCGCAGGAGGACATCCTGATCGTGCGCCCGGCCGCCCTTTCCGAGGCGGATCGCACCTGGCTGGAGACGACTTTCGAGGAGTCGATCTTCCCGGTCCTGACACCGCTTTCCATCGATCCGGCGCATCCGTTCCCGTTCATCCCCAATCTCGGCTTCTCCATGGGCCTGCAGCTCTGCTCGAGCCGCAATGGCGATCCGATGACCGCGCTGCTGCGCCTCCCGACCACCCTCGACCGCTTCATTCGCCTGCCTGATGACGGCAACACGATCCGCTACATCACGCTGGAGGACATGGTCGGCCTTTTCATCAACCGGCTTTACCCGGGCTATGAGGTCAAGGGCTTCGGCACCTTCCGCATTATCAGAGACAGCGATATCGAGGTCGAGGAAGAGGCCGAGGATCTGGTGCGCTTCTTCGAAACGGCGCTGAAGCGCCGTCGTCGCGGTTCGGTCATCCGCATCGAGGTCGATTCCGAAATGCCGGTCGCGCTTCGCCAGTTCGTCGTGCACGAACTCGGTGTTGCCGATAATCGCGTCGCGGTGCTTCCCGGCCTGCTGGCGCTCAACACCATATCCGAGATCACCAAGGCGCCGCGCGACGACCTCCGTTTCGAGCAGTACAATGCCCGCTTTCCCGAGCGTGTCCGCGAGCATGCCGGCGACTGCCTCGCGGCGATCCGCGAAAAGGACATGATCGTCCACCACCCCTATGAGAGCTTCGACGTCGTCGTGCAATTCCTGTTGCAGGCGGCCCGCGACCCGGATGTGCTGGCGATCAAGCAGACGCTTTACCGCACCTCCAACGACAGCCCGATCGTGCGCGCCCTGATCGATGCCGCCGAAGCCGGCAAGTCGGTGACGGCCCTGGTCGAGCTCAAGGCCCGGTTCGATGAGGAGGCCAACATCCGCTGGGCCCGCGACCTGGAACGCGCCGGTGTGCAGGTCGTCTTCGGCTTCATCGAACTCAAGACACATGCCAAGATGTCGATGGTCGTGCGCCGCGAGGATGGCAAGCTTCGGACCTACTGCCACCTGGGCACCGGCAATTACCATCCGGTCACGGCGAAGATCTATACGGACCTCTCCTTCTTCACCTGCAACCCGAAGATCGCCCATGACATGGCGAACATCTTCAACTTCATCACCGGTTATGGCGAGCCGGAAGAAGGAATGAAGCTTGCTGTGTCGCCGCATACCCTGCGCCCACGGATCCTCACGCACATTCGCGAGGAAACGGAGAACGCCAAGGCAGGGCGTCCGGCCGCGATCTGGATGAAGATGAATTCCCTCGTGGATCCCGAGATCATCGATGCGCTCTATGCGGCGAGTGGCGCCGGCGTCGAAATCGATCTGGTCATCCGCGGCATCTGCTGCCTGCGGCCACGTGTGCCCGGTCTGTCGGAAAATATCCGGGTCAAGTCGATCGTGGGGCGCTTTCTCGAACACAGTCGCATCTTCTGCTTCGGCAACGGCCATCGCCTCCCGTCGGAAAAGGCGCTCGTCTATATCGGCTCGGCCGACATGATGCCGCGCAATCTCGATCGCCGCGTCGAGACTCTGGTGCCCCTGATCAATCCGACGGTGCATGAGCAAGTCCTGTCGCAGATCATGCTGGGCAACCTGATTGACAATCAGCAGAGCTACGAGATATTGGCCGACGGGACGTCACGCCGCATCGAAGTGCGACAGGGTGAGGAACCTTTCAACGCCCAGCACTATTTCATGACCAATCCCAGCCTGTCTGGTCGGGGTGAAGCTCTGAAGTCGAGTGCACCGAAACTGATCGCCGGTCTGATTTCCGGCAGGAAACGATAACACTGGACCCTCATGACAAGATCTGAAGCGCAGGGGCGCCTTCCGGGTATTGCCCCTGTCTCCGTTGTCGACATCGGCTCGAACTCCATTCGTCTCGTGATCTATGAAGGGCTTTCGCGCGCGCCGACGGTTCTCTTCAACGAGAAGGTGCTTTGCGGCCTTGGCCGGGGCGTGGCCACGACCGGTCGGATGGACGAGGAAGGTGTCGAGCGGGCGCTGGCGGCACTGCGCCGGTTTAGGGCGCTCTCGAACCAGGCCCAGGCGACTCGTATGTATGTGCTCGCCACCGCAGCTGCCCGCGAGGCCTCCAACGGCCCCGATTTTATTGCCCGTGCTGAAGAGATCCTCGGCCACGAGGTTCAGGTACTGACCGGCGAGGAGGAAGCGAAATACTCGGCTCTCGGCGTCGTCAGCGGCTTCCACAACGCGGATGGCATTGCCGGCGACCTTGGCGGCGGGTCGCTCGAACTGATCGACATCAAGGGCAAGGGCTTCGGCAAAGGCATCACGATGCCGCTCGGCGGCCTGCGTCTCTCGGAGAGCGTCGATGGTTCGCTTCCCAAGGCCCGCACGCTGGCGAAAAAGCTCGTCGGCGATGCCGCCCTGCTGAAGAAGGGGCAGGGGCGCACCTTTTATGCCGTGGGCGGCACATGGCGCAATATCGCCAAGCTCCATATGGAGATCCGCAAATATCCGCTGCACATGATGCAAGGCTACGAACTGCCCTATGACGAGATCGCTTTCTTTCTGGAAGAGATCATCTCGGGTGCGAACAGCCGTGATCCGGCCTGGTCGACCATTTCCAAGAGCCGACGCAACCTGATCCCCTTCGGCGCGATCGCCATGCGCGAGGTGATCGAGGTGATGAAACCGAAAGGCGTCTGCTTCTCAGCCCAGGGTGTGCGCGAGGGCTATCTCTATTCGCTGCTGCTCGAAGAGGAACAGGCGCTCGACCCCCTGATCGAGGCTGCCGACGAGCTGGCGATCCTGCGTGCCCGCTCGCCCGAACATGCCCGCGAGCTCGCGGACTGGACGGGCCGGATGATGCCCTTCTTCGATATCGAGGAAACGGAAGAGGAAAGCCGCTATCGTCAGGCCGCCTGCCTGCTTGCCGATATCAGCTGGCGTGCCCATCCCGATTATCGCGGCCTGCAGGCACTCAACGTAATTGCCCACTCCTCCTTCGTCGGCATCACCCACCCGGGCCGCGCCTTCATCGCGCTCACGAACTATTACCGCTTCGAAGGCCTGCACGACGACGGCCAGACCGGACCGCTCGCGGCAATCGCGACCGAGCGCCTGCTGGACCGGGCAAAGCTCGTTGGCGGCATGTTGCGGGTGGTCTATCTCTTCTCGGCATCCATGCCGGGCGTCGTCCACAATCTCACATTCCGGCGATCCGACAATGCCGATCTCGACCTCGAATTTGTCGTGCCGAAAGCCTACGAGGAGTTCTCCGGGGAACGGCTCGATGGTCGCCTGATGCAGCTCGCCAAGCTCACCGGCAAGCGCCTGGCCTTCGTCTTCGAATAGGGTTGATTGATGAACCGAACAGAGTGAGAGCGGGCCTTGAGCCCGCTCTCTTCGTTTCAGGCGTCGCGCTTACTTCGCGCCAAGGAATTCGCCGACTTCGAGCAGGACGAACTCGTTGTCATCGGCCTTGTCCAGCGCACGACCGGCCGAGAAGGGCAGGTTGTTGTCGTTGCCGACGATGATGTGGGTCGGATCGACCACGTCGACATTCTCGATGGTGACGAAGGGCATGTCGTAGAAGCCTTCGCCGCCGCCGTGGCGCTTCTTGTTGTCGGGGTCTTCGATCTTCATCAGGTCGATGTAACCGATCTTGCGCACCGCCTTGCCGGCATTCTCTTCCGTCATCTCGATCTTGTAGATCCGCTTGTGCTTGGCCGGAACGGCGAAGCAGTCGGCAGCCGGTGCCTTCGGATCAGCGCAGGCCTTGTCAGCCACGCCAGCACCATTGTCGCGCTCGATGACGAGGGCCGTCGTCTCATCGATCATGTTGAAATCGCCGATCGCCTCGCCGCCTTCCGACAGCGGATAGAGCCAGGTCTTGCCGGTCCAGGACTTGGAGGCGGCATCAAGTTCGATGATGCGCAGTGCGGTCAGACCGTCCGCCTTTTCCACGGAACCGTCTTCGAGATAGAGCGGGCCTTCGAGCATGCCATAGAGTTTCGTGCCATCCTTCGACATGGCAAGCCCCTCATAGCCACCGGAACGCTTCAGGTTGAACACCGGCATCTTGGCGGAAGGATTGGCTGGAACGACGAGCGTCGGATTGTCGGGTGACTTGACCTCGATCTCGCCGGCCTTCGTGGACATGACGTCGGTCAGCGCGCCCTCGGCCGAGAACTTCAGCATGTAGGGGCCGAGCTCTTCGCCGACCCAGAAACCGTCTGAGACCGGCTGGATGGACTCGACGTCGAAATCGGCACCCGTCAGATAGCGCTTGTCCGAGCCTTCCATGGCGATCGGGAAGGGGGCCTTCTTGTCCGGGTCGGAGAGGAACAGGGTCTTTTCGACGTTTACGGTGCCGGCTTCCCAATCGAAGGTCAGGTGATGCAGCATCAGCATGGCGTCGGTGGAATTGGCCTTCGAGCCGAAGCCATTGTCTGAGAGGCTCCAGAAGGTGCCGTCTTCCATGGCCTTGATGCCGGAGAAGCCCTGCAGCGGCTGGCCGTCGAAGGGAAGCGACAGGCCCGTCAGGCGCACGCCATCCTTGCCGGGAACGCTGCCAAGCGCATCCGCGCGGCTGCGGTCAGCCGTCGTGAACTTGCCGGAGGTCTTGAGATAGGCGGGCGCATCGGCGGGGGCTGCGATGATCGTGTTGGCCGGCAGAATGGCGTGGTTGACGAGCTTGGCCGGGAAGGCCTTCTCCTCGGCCGAGGCCTGGGAGACGAAGAGGACGAAAAGGGCGGCAGATGTCAGAAGGGCTTTGGTCATGGCGTCACCTTGTTGGACGGGAGGAAACGCCGCTGTCCTTAAGGAGCCTTCATGTCGCACCGATTGCTGTTGGGTGAAGTTTCAGTGACGCCACCCGTTACCCACAGGCTAGCCGAGCCAAGCGGGCAGGTCGCCGCGGTCCTCACCTGCCACAGCAGCCTCGACACAGGCCGCGAGGCTGCCGAAACGCATGGTACGGCCGGTGAGGCCGGGGCCGTAATGGGCATATTTGCCGGAATTGGTCATGATGGTGAGGGCGTCGACCGGAATGATCGGCTCGGTCACCATGCACCAGCAGGTGTCGTTGACGAGGGTCACCCCGAATGCCAGCAACGCTGCCACAGCACCAGAGGCCTCTGCCTTCGCCATCTCTGCGCGCCCGCAGGTCACAACGAGCGGCACGTGGGCATGCCGCGTTCTGCCGTGGCAAAGCGCGGCAAGGGCCGCCATTTCTGTCGCGGAGAAATGTGGATTGCCGAGCGAGACGAGCTGCACTGCACCCGGATCCGCACCGTTCAACTCGTGCCAGGCACGCAGCAGGTCATCGGCAGTGAGTGCAATCGTCTGCAAATCCAGCGCCGCAAAGGTCTCAGGCTCGCATGCCTCCGGTGTCACGCCCGCGATATGGATCATCGGTGCTGCCGATGTGGTGGCGAAGGCAGCCCCGAAGGCCTTGAGCGCGTCCGAATCCGGCTCGTATTCCGATAGCCCCTCAACGAGCGGGATAGCATCAGGCGAAACGGTCCCGATCAGATAGCCGATCAGCGGCCAGAGGCTGTCGTCCGCATTCGCAAGCGGGGGCACGGTGACGCGGAGCCGTGGCGCGCGCTCCTCCGGCAAATGACAGCCCGCCCTGGGTGCCCGGCCCGTCAGCGCGATCGCGATGTCGAGATAGTCGGGATATTTCATCGTGCGCGCGCCGAGCACGCTGTTGGCATAGACGACGGCATTCGATTCCGCCCAGACGATCTGCTCGTCACGCGCGGGCCGATCGTCGAGCAGATAGGGTGCGCAGGTGAAAGTCGGTTGCGCCCCCATCGCCACATAGGCATCGGCCACGGCCGCTGCCGGTTTGCCCAGCGCTTCCGGTACGCCTTGAACCAGCCAGCGACGATGATCGACCGAAATCGCATTCAGCGTCGTCGGCACCACGACGCGCCCGCCCAGGTCGCGCAGTTTTTCCGCAAAGGCGAGACCACCGGGACCGGTATAGATGCAGCCGTCGATATGGGCGCGCGTGATGTCGATCAGTTCGGCCGCGCCCGCGAGGGCTGCCATTCTCAGCACCATCCGCATGGCAACGGCAGCCGCTTCGCCACGCTCGCCCGCGAGAATGGCTTGATCTTTGTCCGTGAGCGCGATGTTGGAGCCAACGTCGGCGAAAGCGTTGCTGATCCGGATGCGCCCGGCTGTCTTCAGCCCGGCAAAGGCTTGCCCGCCGACCGCAATGACCGGAATGGACCGCCCGAAGACCTCCTCTGCGACGATGACGCCGAGCGTGATGATGGCCTCGGAATGTTCGAGCACGATCGCCGCAGGGCCCTGGCCGTTGAGAATCAGTTCAAGGATGACGCCGCTGCCGGTGCATGAGCCACGGCTCGTCGGCAGCGCCAGCACGCGACCCGTCAGCCGTTCACCACTCAAGGGATGGTGTCGGTCGATGATCTCGCCGGTCACAGCATCGACGCCGCCCCAAAAGCTGAGCGCCGTGTCGGTGAACAGCACTTCGCCCTCGGCAGATCCGGAGACGAGCACGCGGCCCGTGATGTCGACGGTGTCATGGAGGCTGCCCATCATTTCGTCTCCGTCAGGTCCAGGACTGCAAAACTTGCCAGCCAGTGTTCACCCATATAGTCGCCGGCCACATGCGCGATCCCTGCTGTTAGATGCCGATGCACGGCATCGCGCATCACGGGTCGGCGCGGGTCCGTGTCCGTCAGGGTGTTCGCCAGAGATGACCAGCACCAGGCGCGGCTGATGTTCAATCCATCGAGATGGGCAATCTTGCCGTCCGAGCGATCGGAAACGGAGGCGGGCGCAAACAGCGTGCGCGGCTGGCTGGCTGCGATCTCAGGCAGGAAAGCGTCGAACCAGCGGGCAAAGTCGGCAGCCGGCAGAAGCCGGCGCATGCATTCCGCCTCGATCAGCGCAGGCGAGAGGAAGTCGTCCCCCGACGGTTCGCCCCAGGCGGGGCAGGCGGTGTCAGAGCCGTACCAGCGTTGCGCCGTGGCGCGCAGCAGTTCGAAGAAAGTATCGTCTCCGACGGTCTCGGCGAAGTCGGCGGCAAGCCTCAGCGCAAAGGCTGTGTTGTAATGTGTGCCCACCCGCACCGGATAGGTGGCAAGCGGCAGGAAGTCGCGAAAGCGCTGGACGATCCGCTCCGTCAGCGGCGACAGCGCAGCACCCCAGGCGGGATCCTCGTGGCCCTGCAACTCGGCGGCAAGCTTCAGCAACCAGCCCCAGCCATAGGGACGCTCGTAACCGCGTGCCATCGGCCGGTCGAAATAGGCGCCCTCGCCGGCGACCCTGTCGGGGACGAGCATCGCGCCAAAGAGGTACCGGATCGCCTGCGCCTCTGGCATGTCGGGATAAAGCCGCAGCAGCCGCGCCAGCATCCAGTAGCCGTGCACGCAGGAATGCCAGTCATAGCTGCCATAGAAGACCGGATGGAGTTCGGACGGCGTCCGGGCGTCATCAGGTCCTTCAAGCCCGTGCAGGATGTGGTTGGGATATTCGCGGGTGACATGGCCGAGCGCGATCGCGGCAAGGCGGGAGGCAAGCTGGGGTGTCAGCCGCGTGGTCATCCCTTGTCTCCGAGTTCGAGCCGGTCGCCCCAGTCGGCCCGACGGATTTCCTTGAAGGCGTCCCCGTCGCGTTTGCTGAGCGTGAGTTCGGAAGCCGTCCCGTCGGTGCGACAGAGCTTCACGCGGCCGACGCCGCCATTGACGCGCGGCGGAGACAGCACGCGGTCACCGCGGATGATCACAGGCTCGCGCGAGGCGGCGATGAAGATGTATTTCTCGTCCTCCCACGGCACTTCGGCGCCCTTGGCCAGACGATGCACCCGCGAGCGTGCCACCCGCCTTGAGAAATGGCACCAGTCCGGTGCCACGATCGGACAGTCGTGAGAATGCATGCAAGGGGCCACAAGATGGGCTCCGAGTGTGCGCAGCTTGTCACGAACCGCGAGAATACGCTGCCAGCCGGCCGGTGTGCCCGGTTCGATCACGACGAGCATACCCCTCGTGAGGGTCCAGAGCCTTTCTGTGACAGATGCGATGCTTGCGGGCGGAAGTTCGTCCAGGACGTAGGCGAGCGTCACGAGATCGGCATGATCGAGCGTTGGGATCTTGCCGGTAACGTCGCCCGACTGCCAGTGGCTGGTCACGGTGCCGGAGGCGGCAAGTTTCTCGCCGACGCTGCGGATCGCGCCGCTGGCTTCCACCATCTCGGCAGAGCCGAGGCTCGACCAGGTGTCGGCCGCCGCCCAGAGTGCTGTGCCGGGTCCGCAACCGAGATCGATGAGTGTCTCCGGGGCAAACTCCGGTGCCGCATCCTCGACCATGGCCAGGGCCGCGCGGACCGCGGCGAACGTGGCAGGCAGGCGGGTCGCGAGATAGCCCTTGGCGGCCAGCGCATCATCAATATGGAAGCGCCCGTCACGCACTTCGCGCCGATATCGATCAGACAGCTGGGCGCTCGCCTTGGCAAGCTTGTCCAGTGGCTCGCCTGATAGCATCTGGTCGACGGCCGAGCGGAGGGGGGCGGGAAGCTCCATGAGGACAGCTCAGCCGCGTCGCGCCGCCCATTCCGGGCGGAGAATGGACATCATGAAAAAGTCGCAGCGGCTGCCATCCGGCAGGAGACCCGCCTCTCGCATCACGCCTTCATGGATGAAGCCGTTTCTGCGGTACACCGCCTGCGCCCGAAGGTTTTCGCGCACAACGTCGAGCCAGAGGCGATGCGTATTGGTTTCGAGGAAGGCAAAGTCGACAGCACCGGCCAGCAAGGGCGTGCCCACCCCTTTCTCCGGACTGGCCACGGCGATGCGCTTGACACAGGCATTGCCGTCACGGTGCCCGAGATCCATCAGAATGACGAAGCCGAGGGATGCGCCTTCCGCGTCCTCGCCGATCAGATAGGCGAAGGCGGGGTCCGGAAGCTGAGCCTGGTGTTCGTCGAGACTGTAGCGCCCGATAAACTGATCATAGCCGGGCTTGCGCTCGGTCTCCATGATGAACGGGATGTCTGCCTCCGTTGCACGGCGCAGGGATAGCGCCGCCATGGATCAGAACTCCACCGCTTCGACGCGCTTGTCGACGAAGCGAAGGCCGACACCGCCGGAGATCAGCTTCAGCGCCAGATCGCCGAACAGTTCCTTGCGCCAGCCCTGGAGGGCCGCCACTTCGGCCTTCTCGCCTTCGGCTGCGATCTTTTCCAGGTCTTCGCTGTTGGCGATCACCTTGGAGGCGACGCCGTGCTTTTCCGAGGTCAGGCGGAGCAGGACTTTCAACAGTTCGACAGCCGACTGCGTGCCCTCGGGCGCATGCGCATGACGCTGCAGATGCGGCATGTCCGCCTTGGGAAGAGCGAGTGCCGTATTGACCTGTTCGATGATGGCAGCCCCGGAACTCGACCGCTCCCAACCTTTTGGAATGGTGCGCAGGCGACCCAGAGCCTCGGTATCCTTCGGCTGCTGTTGGGCGATTTCGTAAATTGCATCGTCCTTCAAGACGCGCGAGCGCGGCACGTTGCGGGCGCGCGCCTCGCGCTCCCGCCAGGCGGCGACATATTGCATGACCGCAAGTTCGGTCGGCTTGCGCAGGCGCATCTTGAGCCGTTGCCAGGCCTGTTCGGGCGGCAGGTCATAGGTCTCGCGGGACTCGAGGATCGCCATTTCCTCGGTCAGCCATTCGGCCCGGCCTTCGGCTTCCAGCTGGCCCTTCAGCTTCAGATAGACATCGCGCAGATGGGTGACATCGGCCAGCGCATAGTCGAGCTGCTTTTCGGACAGAGGACGGCGGCTCCAGTCGGTGAAGCGCGAGGTCTTGTCGATATGGACGTTTTTCACCTTCTGCACGAGCTGGTCGTAGGAGACCGAGTCGCCGAAGCCGCAGACCATGGCCGCGACCTGGGTGTCGAAGATCGGGTGCGGGAGCAGGTCGCCCAAATGGAAGATGATTTCGATGTCCTGGCGGGCCGCATGGAAGACCTTCACCACGGCGGTATTCGCCATCAGTTCGAAGAAGGGCTTGAGGTCCATGCCCTTGGCCATGGGATCGACGATGTATTCATGCTCCGGGCTTGCCATCTGGATGAGGCAGAGTTCCGGCCAGAAGGTCGTTTCGCGGAGGAATTCCGTGTCGATCGTGATGAAATCGGATTGGGCGAGAAGGCGGCAGGCCTCTTCGAGCGCGGCAGTGGTATCGATCATTTCGTCTCGGTCATGGAAACTACAGGATCAACCTTAGTTTCCCTTCTGGCCTTCCTTGTCAATATGAACAGCGGGGAAAGCAGGCCGCAGCGGGCCTCGCATGGCCAATGTCCCCTTATTCGTCGGGGGATGCGCCCTTCAGAACCGCAATGTTCTGGCTGTGGACGGCCTTATAGGGCGCGAAATAGGTGAGCGTCCCCGCTTCGAGCTCAGGCGCAATGAAGCTTTCCAGCCCCTCGTCCTTAAGGTTGGGATCGTCAAGACGGGACATCAGCCGCGTGAGATAGTCTCGCGTTGCAGTTATCAGCGACGGTGGATAGCCGCCGGATGCGATCACCTGCTCGTCGCCGTGATTGGGCAGGATGTGGCTGACGTCGAGCATGGCCAGCCGGTCGAGTTCGGCGATGTGCCGCGCGGTATGCTCCGGTTCGGAAATATAGGTGACAGTGTCTTCCAGCGTGTCGCCGGCGAGCAGCACGCCAAGATGCGGCAGAAGCAGGACAGTGCCATCGGCACTGTGAATATCGAACTGCATCAACCTGACCGTGATCTCTCCAAGCTCGAGCACCATTTCACCCTCGAAAACATCGGTCGGCATGATGACCGGATTGATCGGCGGATCCTTGGTGACAAGCACTTGGCGTTTCTCGATCAGGGTGTTGCGCGTCAACTTGTTCGACAGGATCGGACAATCGATGAAACCGGCACTGCCCGCCACATGATCCGTGTGCCAATGGCTGAGCACGACCCGGATGCTGGTTACGCCCAGGCCATAGAGATGGCTGCGGATGGCGCGCGCGTGGTCGAAGGAGATATGGGTGTCATAGACGATCGCGTCCGTTCCCGAGACGATCGCATAGCTCGCAACACCGAGGCTGTAGGCGCCGTCATCAAGCCAGTTGGGCTTGTCCGAATGCAGCCGCTTTCCGTCGATGCGCCCGTCATAATAGGCAAAGAGCCCCGGATAGGGCTCGTGGATACGCATCGTCTCGGAAAGGCTCATGTCATGTCACTCGGAAATAGCCGGTCATGCCGGTCTTCTGGTGTTCGATGATGTGGCAGTGGAAGACCCAGTCACCGGGATTGTCGGCCACCAGCGCAAGCTGGACCTTTTCATCCGGTAGCACAAGATAGGTGTCCGACACGAGCGGCTGCACCGGCCGCTTGTTCGAGGCGAGAGCCTTGAAGTTCATGCCATGCAGATGGATCGGATGGGCATGCGGCGTGACGTTCTCGACATTGAGCAGATAGGTCTGGCCGAGCTTCAGCTCCGCGATTGGCGCGGTCGGATCGGGTGTGTCGCCCGGATAGGGCACCTTGTTGATCGCCCAGAAGGAATAGCCGATCGAGCCGCAGATCGATTCGCGCGCCGCATTCTCGGCGGTGGCACTGAGCAGCAGCGGGATCGGGGTGGCGCTGGAAAGGTCCGCCTCCACCCCGGCATTTTCGGCGAGCGGCCCGAGATCGCCGAGATCGCGTTTCAGTGACGCGCCGACGGCACGAAACCGTGCCACCACCTTCGGCGTCGAGGGGCGGATGTCCTCCAGTACCATCTCGCCGCCCTCGCTGTCAGCAACCCGGACTGCGAGATCGAGCCGCTGGCCGGGCGAGACGACGGCCATGTCGAGCGCCATGCGCTCCGGCACCGGATGCCCGTCGACCGCGATGATCTGCGCCTCGGCGCCTGCGAGCTTGAGATTGTAGATGCGCGTTACGTCGGCGGCGAGGATACGGACCCGCACCAGCCCTCCGGCTGGCACGTCATAGCGCGGTTCGGTCTGCCAGTTGGCGGTGCGGAGTGTTCCGAAGGTTCCGGTCTTGGCTGCATCGCGCGGCTTGAACTGTTCGATGAACTGGCTGTCGTCGCCGAGCCGGAAATCCCGGAGGTTCAGCACCACTTCGCCGTCGAAGGCGGGGTCCCTGTCATCCTCGACCACCAGCACGCCGGCAAGTCCGCGCCCCATCTGGGTCAGCGTGTTGCAATGTGGATGGTACCAGAACGTGCCCGCATCCGGAGGCGCGAAGGCATAGTCGAAGCTGTCGCCGGTATAGACATAAGGCTGGGTGACGAAAGGTACGCCATCCTGATCGTTGGGCAGACGCACACCGTGCCAGTGAATGGTCGTCGGCTCATCGAGCCGGTTGATGAGCCTGGCCGCAAAAGCTTTGCCGCGCCGGGCCCGCAGGATCGGCGGGGAAGGGTCTGCGCTGGTTTGCCCGGCCAGTGCATATCGCATGACGCCGCGCGTAGCCTGCTTGCCGTCGAGCAGAACGTTGCCGCTCAGGGCTTCGATCTCGACTGGATCGGGGGCCGAAAAGGCCCGCGTGAGGCGCGGCATCACAGCAAGACCGGTACCATAGGCACCGAGCACGGCGGCAGATTTCAGAAGGGTGCGTCTGGTAACAATGGTCACGGTCGGAACTCTCGCTGGTCACCCATCTCATAAAGTTGAGGTGTCTGATCAGCAATAGCGACGTTTGGTCATGCTGTCGCAGCCAAGGCAGGGCCGGCTCAACCGCCATCCTTTTCGTTCGGTGGCGTTGCAAGCTTGCTGAAGAATGTCGAGGTGCGCAGCAGGCTGCGGAAGCGCATCCGCCGCTCTTCGGTCGGCACGGCTTCGCGCGCCCGGATACGGGCAAGCGTGTAGGCGGCGAAGAAGGTTAAGACGACGATCACATAGGTGAACAGCGCATGCGGCCCGAACGCGTCCATCAGGAAGGAGGCGAAGAGTGGTCCGACGACCGCGCCGACCGACCAGAAGAACAGCGTGCCGGCGGACACCAGGGCATGTTGACCCGGTGCCGCATGGTCGTTGGCATGAGCCGAGCAGAGTGAATAAAGCGGCAGTGCAAAGGCGCCGAAGGCGAAAATGCCGATGAAATTGGCGACGTCGCTCTCTCCCGCGAGGAAAGCGAGGAAGATCGAGGCGAACAAGGCCCCGATCGTCGAAACAAGAATGATGACACGGCGATCCAGCTTGTCGGAATAATGGCCGAGCGGATATTGCAGCACGATGCCGGCGAAGATGCCGATGCTCATGAAGCTCGCGATCGAGGTCACCGACATGCCGATGCCATCGGCATAGATCGGCCCGAGCGAGCGGAAGCTCGAATTGGTGAGCCCGATGACGATGCAGCCGACGGTCGCGAGTGGCGACACGGACCACAGGACCTTGATGTCGAACTTGACGTCCTTGGGCGGTGCAGGGCTCGACTTGTCGGCGAACGAGATCGGCACGAGCGACAGCGAGAGGGCCATGGCGATGATGGCGAAAAGATCGATGCCGCTGACACCGAAGAGCGGGATCATGTACTGTGCCGCCGTTACCGAGCCGAGATCGACGAAGCGGTAGACGGAAAGCGTGCGCGCCCGCGTGGCATTGGTGACGCGGGCGTTGAGCCAGCTTTCGACGACTGCGAAGAGGCCGGAAAAACAGAGGCCTTGCACGAGGCGCATGAGGAACCAGGAGATCGGGTCGATCATCAGCACCATCATGATCGAGGCTGCCGAGGCGATGGCCGCAAGCGCCGAGAAGGCGCGGATGTGGCCGATCGCCCGCATGATCTTGGTGATGTAGACGCAGCCGAGCACGAAGCCGATGAAATAGCCCGTGCCGACCATGCCGATGACCGAGGTGCTGAAACCTTCCTCGATGCCGCGAAGCGAGATGAATGTGCCCTGCAGACCGTTGCCGCCGATCAGGATGCCGGCGGTGAGAAGGAGAGGGATGAGGGGGCGGATATCGTGCATGAAGGGCCTGCGGGCCGCGGCGAGGGCGTGTGATGTGAGTCTGTGCCGTGGCAGACCGCATTCCTAGCCTCGAATCGCCGTTTGCAACAGGTCAAAATCCACGCTTGCCGCCCACCTGCATTGGTTACCTTCAAAGCAGGGGGTAGCCCTGCACGGCCTGGATGAAGGTGGCACCCACGACGGCAAGACAGACGAGCGCGCCGATGACGATGCCAGGTCTGGCGAAACGTGCTGCGAACCGGTCGAGACTGAGGCCGAGGAGCGGCAGTGCCTGCATGATGTGGGTGGCGAAGAAATGCGGCACACGCAGATCGCCCCCGCTGCGCGACCAGCCGAAGAGCGGCAGCCCGCCGAGATCCGTCCTGACGCCGCCGACCCAGTGCCCCGGGCCGTCGATCTGCCCGCTGCCGAGCGCGAAGGCGGTGAAGAGTGTCGCCACACTGCCGAGCACGAGCCCCCAGCCGCCACCGAGGCGCAGGCCGATGGGTGCGTCCGGACGCGGTCGCAGCAGGATGTAGAGCCCGATCACAAGGCTCGACAATACGAGAAGGGCAGCACCTGCGCCCATTACATTGTAGGCGATCGCCTCGGCCGGACTGCCGACGTTGAAATGTGAGGCCCTGCCGCGGGCGGCCTGCAGCGTAATGTAGAAGATCTCGCCGCTGGCGGTGATCACGGCCATGAGGCTCGCAAGCCAGACGCCGCGACCAGTGCGGGTCCGAACGTCAATCAGCGGCAGGAGAACCAGCAGCGTTCCGAGCATCAAGACCAGCGAAGCCTGGAACTTCAGGGGTTTGATCCAGACGCTGATATCGTTGATCAGTCGATCGTCGACAAAGAACGCGGTGAGGCTCGGCAGCGCCAGTGCCACCTGCAGGCCAATGCCGACGATCAGCAGGCTGCGGGTGCGGCGCTCGGCCGCCACGAAGTTCTGCGCCGGGGCGAGCGCCAGGCTGTCATGGAAGAGCATGGTCATCAATCAGGCCTTTCGGGCGGTGAGCGCCATTTCGCTGGCGCGGGTGATGAAGAACAGCAGGAGGCCGAGCGGGCCGAACATGAAGGTCGCGACCAGCATCGGCGCCTGCAGCAGCCGGTTGTAGCCGCGCCTGTCGGCCTCGACGGCGATCCAGGTGCCGATGAACAGGTCGAAGGCGAGGTAGTGGACCCAGCCTGCGACCAGCACCGGATCGTCCAGGAACAGGGTCCGCACCTCGGCAATCGAGCCGAAGCCGCCGCCCTCGACGCGGAAGAAATAGACGAAGATCAGGACGGCATAGGTGAGCGATAGCGCGCCGATCAGTCCGCATCGGATGAACCCGATGAGGGCGGGCCAGCGGGGTGCCAGAATGAGCAGGAGCCAGCCGGCCATGGCAGTGCTGCTGGTGGTCGAAAACACGGTGTCGGGGGACATGGGAGCCTCATCTTGACGGTGACAAGATTAGCATGCGGGATAACTTGGCAATGTCAAGATTGATTTTGACGGCGCGGTTTCGAGCGGTTATGAAGGGGCATGGCGAGACAAAAATCCTATCACCATGGCGATCTGCGCCAGGCTCTCATCGACACCGGGCTCACCATGCTCGAAGAGCATGGCCTGGAAGGCCTGACGCTGCGCAAGCTGGCCGCGCGTGTCGGCGTGTCCCATGCGGCTCCCGAACATCATTTTCCGTCGCTGCGCCACCTGATGACGGCCTTTGCCGTCGAGGGATTTCGTCAGTTTGCAGCCTCGATGCGCTCGGCCATGGCGGTGGCGCCCGATGATCCGGCAGGGCAGTTGCGTGCAGCCTCCCGCGGCTACCTCGCCTTTGCCTCGTCCCGGCCGCATCTCTTCAGGCTGATGTTCACGGCCAGCCGGCTTGACTGGGACGATCCGGCCATCGGCCCGACTGCCAGTGCCGCCCATGCGGTCCTGGTGGAAATCTCGGTTCCGGTTGCGAAACGCATGAAGCTGGATACACCTGAGGGCAGGGCGGCCGTCGAGCAACTCGTCTGGTCACAGATCCACGGCCATGCGCATCTGATGATCGACGGCAAGCTTCAGCAGGGCGGCGGCGGCGGCACCGGCTGTGAGCCGTTTGCGGCGCCGCTGGATCTGGCAAGTGTGTTGTTACCGGAGTGAAGGGCGCGAACGCCTCACGCAACACACGGTTCTCCGGCAACGAACAGGAAGCGGAACGGGATGAAGATAATGTGCCTCAACGGCTGGGGCGGAAAGCTGCATCAAGAACTGACGGCATACGTCAAGGACGTATCGCCCGATATCCTCTGTCTGCAGGAGGTCACGCACAGTCCTGCTGCAGAGTCGGAGTGGCTGACCTATCGAGACGGCGACCACATTCTGCCGCAGCGGGCGAACTTTTTTCGTGATGTCGCCCGCGTGCTTCCCGATCATGTGTCCGTGTTCTGTCCGGCAGCACAAGGAACGCTTTGGGATGGAGAACGCGCGGTGCCGTCCCAATGGGGACTGGCGACCTTTGTCCACAGCGCCCTCCCGGTGACCGCGCAGGTTCAAGGCTTCGTCCATAAGGCATTTTCGCCGCATGGTTATGGAGAGCACCCGAGATCAAGAAGCGCGCATGCCGTTCGCGTCTACGACTACGAACAGGACCGGTTCCTGTGCATCGCCCACATGCACGGGCTTCGCGATCTGAACGGCAAGAGTGACACGCCCGACCGCAGGCTGCAGGCCGAACGACTGGCGGAACTGGTCGCCCATGTGTCTGAGCCGGAGGATGGACTGATCGTATGCGGAGATTTCAACATCGAGCCGAACAGCGAGACCTTCGAGATACTCGGCACGCTCGGACTTGCGGACCTCGTCACCACGAGAGGGTTTCCAGGCACGCGCACATCTCATTATGCGAAGCCGGGCAGGTTCGCCGACTACATGCTGGTCAATGAACACGTCGCGGTTTCGGACTTTTCCGTCGTATTCGATCCAGAGGTTTCAGACCACTGCCCGCTGGTGCTGACGATCTGATTGGTTCTCAGGTGTGAATTGCGTCAATTGACGCGAGGAGCGAAGCCCCAAGCCTCCAGCCTTGACAAATCAGGCGGGTCATGCGCTTTTCCGCCCGATTTTCTATCGGTCGCGCGCCTCTCATGATGGTGCCCTGGCGTCCGTCACATTCGGGAAACTTGACCATGCATCCTTACCGCAGCCACACCTGTGCCGCTCTTCGCAAGTCCGATGTCGGGCAGACCGTCCGACTCTCCGGCTGGGTTCACCGTGTCCGCGACCATGGCGGCGTGCTCTTCATCGACCTGCGCGATCATTATGGCATCACCCAGGTCGTGGCTGATCCGGACAGCCCGGCCTTCAAGGCGGCCGAAATGGTGCGCGGCGAATGGGTGATCCGCATCGACGGCCGCGTCAAGGCCCGGACAGACGAAACGGTCAACAAGAACATGCCGACCGGCGAGATCGAGCTTTATGCCCAGGAGATCGAGGTTCTCTCGGCTGCCAAGGAACTTCCGCTGCCGGTCTTCGGCGAGCCGGACTATCCCGAGGATGTGCGCCTGAAGTACCGCTTCCTCGACCTGCGTCGTGAAACCCTGCACAAGAACATCGTCAAGCGCACCCAGATCATCTCCTCGATGCGCACGGGTATGGCCGCTGCCGGTTTTGCCGAATACTCGACCCCGATCCTGACGGCCTCTTCGCCGGAAGGCGCGCGTGACTTCCTCGTGCCGAGCCGCATCCACGAAGGCAAGTTCTTCGCGCTGCCCCAGGCACCGCAGCAGTACAAGCAGTTGCTGATGGTCGCCGGCTTCGACCGCTATTTCCAGATCGCACCCTGCTTCCGCGACGAAGACCCGCGCGCCGACCGCCTGCCGGGCGAGTTCTACCAGCTCGACGTCGAGATGAGCTTCGTTACCCAGGAAGACATCTGGGGCACGATGGAGCCGATGATGACCTCCGTCTTCGAGCAGTTCGCCGAAGGCAAGCCGGTCACCAAGGAATGGCCGCGCATTCCCTATGACGTCGCGATCCGCAAATACGGCTCCGACAAGCCGGACCTGCGCAACCCGATCGTCATGGAAGGCGTCACCGACCATTTCCGCGATTCCGGCTTCAAGGTCTTCGCCGGCATGATCGCGTCCAACCCGAAGGTCGAGATCTGGGCAATCCCCGCCAAGACCGGCGGCAGCCGCGCATTCTGCGACCGCATGAACGCCTGGGCGCAAGGGCAGGGCCAGCCGGGCCTCGGCTACATCTTCTGGAAGGAAGAGGACGGCAAGATTGCCGGCTCCGGCCCGCTTGCCAAGAACATCGGCGAAGAACGTACCGAAGCAATCCGCCAGCAGCTGGGCCTCGAGCCGGGCGACGCCGCCTTCTTCGTCGCCGGCGATCCGGCCAAGTTCTACAAGTTTGCCGGTGAAGCCCGCACGCGCGCCGGCGAGGAGTTGAACCTCATCGACCGTGATCGTTTCGAAATGTGCTGGATCGTCGACTTCCCGTTCTACGAATACAACGAGGACGAAAAGAAGATCGACTTCGCCCACAACCCGTTCTCCATGCCGCAGGGTGGTCTGGAAGCGCTGGAAAGCCAGGATCCTCTGTCGCTCAAGGCCTATCAGTATGACGCGGTCTGCAACGGCTTCGAAATCGCCTCTGGTTCGATCCGTAACCAGTCGCCGGAGCTGATGGTCAAGGCCTTCGAAAAGGTCGGCCTGTCGCAGAGCGATGTCGAGGAACGCTTCGGCGGCATGTACCGTGCCTTCCAGTATGGCGCCCCTCCGCATGGCGGCTGCGCCTTCGGCATCGACCGCGTGGTCATGTTGCTGGTCGGCGCGAAGAACCTGCGCGAAATTTCGATCTTCCCGATGAACCAGCAGGCCCAGGACTTGCTGATGAACGCCCCGTCGCCGGCGACGCCCGCACAGCTGCGCGATCTGGCGCTGCGTGTCGTGCCGCAGCCGAAAAAGGACTAATCGGGTCCGGGTATCTGGAGATGACGAAGGCCGGGAGTGATCCCGGCCTTTTTTGTTGTGTCTCGGGACATGCAAAAGCCCGGCTGCTTTCGCAACCGGGCTCTTGTCTTGAACGCCGAGGCAATCAGTCGTTTGCGGTGACCTTGAGCCCGATCAGGCTGGGAATGGTCTCCGGCGCGCCCATGGCCGCACCCATGATCATCGGGAACGCAATCGGATTGGCCGGAGCGGCGGCAATGGTGAGTGCCTTCGGATCGTCGATATAGGTGTTGACGGCAGCCGAGACCTCGTTCTGCAGCGCACCGAGCTTGGCCTGGGCGAGCAGGATCGGGACCATGCCCTTGACCATCTGCGCCATCGTCGCGCCATCGGTCCCCTGGCTCTTGCCGGCATAGTCGAAGCCGCGCTTGGTGATCCCCGCATCCTCGAAGCGGATCTGGGCATCGACAAGCGACATCTGTTGCACGAGCCCGAGCATGGCGAGACCGGCGGCCTGCTGGGCCTGTTCGTTCTGCGGCTGTGCCTGCATCATGCGGGCCTGTTCCTGCATCTGCTTGACGAGCTCAAGCGTGTAGCCGGACATCGAGAAGGCGAGGCTGAGCTTGCCGACATTGGCAAAATCGATCGAATAATCCTCGATGTCGATCGTGCCGCTTTCGACTTCCCAGCTGCCGGACAGGTTCATGTTGCCGTCGAGGCTGGTCAGGCCGAGCGCTTCGATCGTTTCCCGGGCCTTCGGGTCTTCGACCGCGCCAAGATCGGCCTTCACGCCGGTGACAGTCCCCTCGAAGGTAATGGTGCTTTCATCCTCGGACAGGCCCATCGTGCCCACGGCTTCCGACAGGGAAAAGACGGGCTTGCCGTCTGCGGTGACGTCTACCGGGCCACTGTGTGCCTCTTCGTAAAACATCAGCGAATCGATACCTTCGGCACTGGTGTCGCCGGGCACATAGACGCCGGAGAGGTAGAGGTCCTGAACCTTGAGCGTGGATTTCTCCTCGGTGACATTGACCTCGGGAAATTCAACGCGCTCGATGTAGTAGGAGCCGCCTTCTTCCTCGCTGACACCCTGGAGCGTCACTTCCTCAAGTGCCAGGGGCTTTCCAGCCGTGGGGCCGTCAACGCCGAGCTTCAGGCCCTTGAGGATCACGTCGGTGCCGTCGACCTCGATGCTGTCCGCAGTGATGCTCGTACCGCCGGTGGCGAAGGAGGCATTGATCTTCTTGAGCAAATCCTGTCCGTCCAGCGCGAGCGCGGGGTTGGTGAAAGCGCAGAGCGCCGCGCCCGCAAGCAGAATTCGGGTGGAACGGTACAAGGTCATGACGAGGTCCTCTGTTGATTTTGGCAGCGTTTGACGTGCCCAAAAGGTCGGCGATATTTATAAGGGGGATTGAAAAAACGTCCACCGGTTTTCGCCATAGACCGGTGCGTG
This sequence comes from Peteryoungia algae, assembly GCF_030369675.1. Taxonomy (NCBI): domain Bacteria; kingdom Pseudomonadati; phylum Pseudomonadota; class Alphaproteobacteria; order Hyphomicrobiales; family Rhizobiaceae; genus Peteryoungia; species Peteryoungia algae. The sequence continues at coordinate 417,974 of NZ_CP128477.1, forward strand.
CCGATTGTGGCGTGATGACGGTCACAGCCCCTTAATCCACAGGCAGAATCCCCGGTTTCCTTGCCGTTCCGGGTCTTCTCCGCTAGGGGAGACCCATGGGGACAAATCAGCTTCCGCCCGAAGAGGGTGGCGACAACATTCTTCCGGTTGACCTGAAGGCGGCGCTCGAAGAGCGCTATCTCGCCTACGCCTTGTCGACGATCATGCACCGCGCTCTGCCGGACGTCCGCGACGGACTGAAACCGGTGCATCGCCGTATCATCCACGCGATGAGCGAGATGGGCATCAGGCCGAACTCGGCCTTCAAGAAATGTGCCCGTATCGTCGGTGACGTCATCGGTAAGTTCCACCCGCATGGTGACCAGTCGGTCTATGACGCTCTGGTGCGCCTGGCTCAGGACTTCTCGCAGCGCTATCCGGTCGTGGACGGGCAGGGGAACTTCGGCAATATCGACGGCGACAGTGCTGCAGCCTATCGTTACACCGAAGCCCGCATGACGGATGTCGCGGCCCTGCTTCTCGAAGGCATAGATCAGGACGCCGTCGACTTCCGTCCGACCTACAACGAGGAAGACGACGAGCCGACGGTTCTTCCGGGCGCCTTCCCGAACCTTCTCGCAAACGGTGCGACCGGCATTGCGGTGGGCATGGCGACCTCGATCCCGCCGCACAACGCCCATGAGCTTTGTGATGCTGCCCTCTACCTCATCAAGAGCCCCGGCGCCTCCGTCGAGGATCTGTTTGCCGATCCGGAGCATCCGGAGCGCGGTGGCATTGAGGGGCCAGACTTCCCGACCGGCGGTGTGATCATCGAGAGCCGTGCCTCGATGCTCGAGACCTATCGTACCGGACGCGGCGGCTTCCGGGTGCGTGCCAAGTGGGAAATCGAGGATCTCGGCCGTGGTGGCTATCAGATCATCGTCACGCAGATCCCCTTCCAGGTGCAGAAGTCGCGCCTGATCGAGAAGATCGCCGAACTCCTGATTGCTCGCCGCCTGCCGCTGCTCGAAGACGTGCGCGACGAAAGTGCGGAAGACGTACGCCTTGTCCTCGTGCCGAAGAGCCGCACGGTCGACGCCACGCTGCTGATGGAATCGCTGTTCAAGCTCACCGAGCTCGAGAGCCGCATTCCGCTCAACATGAATGTGCTGTCGCAGGGCAAGGTGCCCAAGGTCATGGCCCTCAACGAGGTGCTGACCGAATGGCTGGACCACCGCAAGGACGTGCTCGTCCGCCGGTCGAAGTTCCGCCTGGCCGCAATCGACCGCCGCCTCGAGATCCTCGGCGGCCTGCTGATCGCCTATCTCAATCTCGACGAGGTGATCCGCATCATCCGCGAGGAGGACGAGCCAAAGCCTGTCCTGATCGCCAAATGGGATCTGACCGACAATCAGGCGGAAGCCATCCTCAACATGCGCCTGCGCAACCTGCGCAAGCTCGAGGAATTCGAGATCCGCAAGGAGCATGACGCGCTCTCCGCTGAAAAGGCGGAGATCGAATCCCTTCTCGCCTCCTCGGACAAGCAATGGCAGACGGTCGCCTGGGAAATCGGCGAGGTGAAGAAGAAATATGCGAAGGCGACCGAGCTCGGCCGCCGCCGCACCGTTTTCTCCGACGCCCCGAGTGCGGATGTCGAGGCGATCCAGCAGGCGATGATCGAAAAGGAACCGATCACTGTCGTCATCTCGGAGAAGGGCTGGATCCGCGCCCTCAAGGGCCACATCGCCGACACGTCAGCGCTGACCTTCAAGGAAGGCGATGCGCTGAAGGTGGCTTTCCCGGCCCAGACGACCGACAAGATCCTGATCGTCACAACGGGCGGCAAGGTCTATACGCTGGGCGGCGACAAGCTGCCGGGTGGCCGCGGCCATGGCGAGCCCTTGCGAATCATGGTCGACATGGAAAACGATCAGGATGTCCTCACCGCCTTCGTGCATGACGCCAGCCGCAAGCTGATCCTCGTCTCAACCGCCGGCAACGGATTCATCGTGCCGGAAGGCGAGGTTATCGCCAACACACGCAAGGGCAAGCAGGTGATGAATGTCGGCATGCCGGACGAGGCCAAGCTCGTGGTGCCGGTCAGCGGCGACCATCTGGCCGTGGTCGGCGAAAACCGCAAGCTGCTCGTCTTCCCGCTCGTCCAGATTCCGGAAATGACCCGAGGGAAGGGTGTCCGCCTGCAGCGCTACAAGGATGGCGGCATTTCCGACGTGAAGTGCTTTGCGATCGCAGACGGCCTGACCTGGGCCGACAGCGCCGGCCGCACCTTCACCAAGACGAAGGACGAGCTGGTCGAATGGCTCGGCGAACGCGCAACGGCCGGACGTCTGGTTCCGAAGGGCTTCCCGCGCAGCGGCAAGTTCTCTGGCTGATATCCCTGGATATGAGACGAAAAAAAAAGCCGGTCCCTGGGGGCCGGCTTTTTTGTGGGCGATTGTTTCGGGGGTCAGCGACCGCCGACGCTCGCCAGTCGTGGAAAGGGCTTGATCCGCACTTCATCGATCGGCGCCGGGCGGCCGAGAAAGTAGCCCTGTCCGAGTTCGATGCCGAGTTCGTGCATCAACTCGACATGGTCGGCGGTTTCCAGGCCCTCGATCAGGATCTTCAGGCCGCGATTGCGGATGAGGCGGATGATGTCTTCCAGCATGGCGCGGCCGGCAGGCCGGCGCGCATCCTGAAGGAAGGAACGGTCGATCTTGACCGTGTCGAAGGGGAAGAGCCTGAGCCAGGAAAGGCCCGCGAAACCCGTGCCGAAATCATCGAGCCAGATCCGGATGCCGAGCGCCTGCAAGTCGGTGATGCAGCGGATGACATCCGACTGCCCCTCCATGTCGATGCCTTCAGTGATCTCGAAAGCGAGTTGCGATCCGGCAACGCGGGTTTCTTCGAGAATGGTCGAAACGGCCAGAGCAAAGCCGCGCGACTTGAGCTGGATGGCCGACACGTTGACGCTCGCCATCGGTGCGACGCCTGTCGCCAGCACCTCGGTGCAGGCGCGCCGGATCGCCCATAGGCCGAGGTCGAGGATGGCGCCCGTGCGTTCGGCGACCGGAATGAACTGCGCCGGCGAGAGCGGCGTTCCATCAATCATCTTCATCCGCATCAGCGATTCCACCGCTTCGACACGGCCGGTCTTCAGGTTCTGGATCGGTTGGTAGACCAGGTTCACGAGGTCGTTCTTGATTGCCATGCGCAGCGTGGCTGCGATGTTCTCGTTATCGTCGCTGGTCAGCGGATCGTTCGGATTGAAGAGCCGGATACAGTTGCGACCGTTCGCCTTGGCGGAGTAGAGCGCCCGGTCTGCTTCGTTGATGATGCGCTCCAGCTTGGGCCCGGTCTGGGGGCGGGTATAGGATGCACCCACACTGACGGTGACGAAAGCCTGCCCGTCGCGTCGCTGGTCGTGTACGAGATGCAGACCCTCGACGGCACTGCGGATGATTTCGCCGAGCGCCATGACCTGGTCCCGGCCGGTCACGCGCGACAAGACGATGAACTCTTCGCCGCCGTACCGCCCAACGGAGGCGTTGAGCGGCTTCAGCGTCTCGCTCAAGACGTTCGCCACGAGGATGAGGCACCGGTCGCCGGATTGGTGACCATAGAAGTCATTGTATTTTTTGAAGAAGTCGACATCGACGAGAATGGCCGCGAAGGCCTTGCCCTCGGTCTGCCAGTCGTTCCAGTGGTCGCGCAATCGCTTGTCGACCGCACGGCGGTTTTCCAGGCCGGTCAGGTAGTCCGTGTTCGAGAGACGCTCCAGCGCGACGCCCCGCTTCTCGGCTTCGTCGTGTTGATGCGCGGCTTCGATAGCATTGAGGAAGACGTTGTATCGCTCTTCGTTGAGCTTCCAATTTACGTAGGACGTGAACAGGAAACATGAAGCGTAGAACAGAATGATCACCGCGCTTTGAGCGAACGAGAGCGCCGGCGCATAAAACATGCTGATCAGAAATATGACAAAAATGGTTAGTGAAGTCAGAACCGACATGCGGAAGACGAGGTTGAAGAAGAGGTTGGCACTCATCATGAAGATCGTGCCGAAGAGCATGTAGTAACGGAAAGCGTCCTCTGCCATTGTATGGGTCGAGGGGACCAGCCAGGCTAGATAGCCCATGACGACGGTCGCAGCACAGCTCAGATCTACCCAGCGAAGGTCCACGCGTCGCGTAACCAAGACTTCGACCACTGCAAGTGCGGATACGGCGACGACCACGCGCGCGATCACAGTCTGGAACGCAACGTCGGGTATAAGGAGCGCATCGGCGGCGCCGAAAAGCAGGTATACGAGAGCCGCGAGCCAGAGTCCTTGCCGCGTTTGGCGCAGCTGCGTCGAACTGCGATGTACTTGGTATAGCGCCTTCAGGGCCGGCGCAGTCAGTGTCTTGGAGTCGACCGCCGGCGGGCTGTAGACCGGAGGACCGGACCGGCTTCCGCCGGACTGCGGCGCGGCCTGAGCCAGCAAATTTTCGTCGCGACAACCGCGCACTGGGCTCTTGATGACCCGATCCATCACGACTCCATCGTTGGCGCAAACATCTGGCGCCGTGCTACACCATCCGTCTCACGTATTAACTATGTTTTAATGTCTGACTTAATTCGGAGTGCACTTACTGGCTTCTGCGATTATGGTTTACGAAGAATTAATATCAGCATTGAGTAAAAAGGAGCGAAGTGTGAGCGATTTGGAGATTGCATTCGATGGGCAGAGCCTAATCACGCCTGACTCCATTGCGGCGAAAGTCTTCGCGACCTCGTCTAAGGTCAGCGACAAGCAGGTTGCTGAAGCGCGTACCGAAATGGCACTTCACCTTCGCATGGCCGAGCAGCAATTCGAGCAGAAAACTCCGGTTGGACAGATCATGCTCCGCCTGCTCACTGGCCTCCATGGACTGCGCAACCGCTACTCGCTGAACGTCTGGGAGCAGCTCATTCCCTTGGCGCAGACCCACGCGATTGCTCGGCACTTCCATGAGGATCCTTTCACCCGCTGGTCTTTCGAGAAACCGCGCGGCTACTCGGGTGATGCGGGACTGCTCGACTTCATCTATGGCCACCCATCAGTCCAGTCGATGCTGGATGCGGCAAGTCCGATGGGCAAGGAAGTCCACGCCTTCACTAGCCAGTCGCCAGCGTGCGCCGCCGTCCGCGAACGGCGCGATCTGCTTGCCCAGTTTGTCGATGACGTAGCGTCTTCCCGGGGCGGGGAGGCTGAGATCCTGACGATCGCAGCGGGCCATCTGCGCGAAGGCAGTATGTCTCAGGCGCTGAGGGACAAGACGATCAAGCGTTGGCTCGCTCTCGACCAGGATCCTCTGAGTGTCGGTGCGGTGGCAAGTGAGTTCGCTGGCACGGCAGTGGAGGCGGTCAACGGATCCGTTCGCACAGTTCTGACCCGTGCCCAGACCCTCGGCACCTTCGATTTCATCTACGCCGCCGGCCTGTACGATTATCTGGCCGACGAGGTGGCGATCAAGCTGTCCCAGCGGTGCCTGCAGATGCTTAAGCCGAACGGAACCTTCCTGTTTGCCAACTTCTCGCAGGAAGTCCCCGACGACGGCTATATGGAAACGTTCATGAACTGGGCGCTTTTACTTCGGTCGGAAGAAGACATGTGGCGGATCATGCGCGGAGCGACTCAAAGTCTCGATGTCGAATGCTCGCTGCGCTTCGGCCAGAACAAGAACATCGTTTACGGCATCATCCGCAAGCTGTCCTGAAACGAAACAGCCCTCCGCCCAGAAACTGGGCGGAGGGCTCGAAGAATCCCAAAATGGCACGCTTGAAAGCGGTGATTTCGAAGATTACCCCTCAAATTCAGGGGTAAACCGTGCCCAGCCCTGGCTCATCAGGTGCTCCTGCGGCTGAAATCGGGTCTTGTAGCCCATTTTCTTCGAGCCCTGCACCCAATAGCCGAGATAGACATGCGGCAGGCCGAGGGCCCGTGCCCGGCGGATGTGGTCGAGCACCATCATCGTGCCCAGTGACCGCTTCTCCATGTCCGGATTGTAAAACGAATAGACCATCGACAGCCCGTCGCTCATCAGGTCCGACAGGGCGACGGCGACCAGTTCGCCCTGCGGTTGGGGGGAGACCCCGTCACCGGGCGTGCGCAGGCGGTATTCGATCACCCGCGTCTGCACATGGCTGTCTTCGATCATGATCGCATAATCGAGCGCCGACATGTCCGACATGCCGCCATTCTGGTGCCGATGGTCGAGATACTGGCGGAAAAGCGAGAATTGTTCGGTCGACGGCTGGGCCGGAAAGACCGTCGCGATGATGTCGCTGTTGACAGCCTCGATGCGACGGAAGCTGCGGCTGATCTCGAACTCGTTCACGAGAACCCTGACCGAGACGCAGGCCCGGCAGGATTCACAGGCCGGCCTGTAGGCGATGTTCTGCGACCGGCGGAAACCGCCCTGGGTCAAAAGATCGTTCATTTCGGTGGCGCGTGGACCGACGAGGTGGGTGAACACCTTCCGCTCCATCTCCCCCGCCAGATACGGGCACGGAGCTGGCGCCGTCAGGTAGAATTGCGGGGAAGGGGAGGTCTGCGTGTTCATCTGCTGCCGAAGAGAATCCTCTAGCCACTCCTGTTCGAGCTAGGATGGCGCAAGAATCGAAAAGGTCAACACTCCGGCGCAAATGCCGGAGTGCATTGTCACGAAAAGAGATTTCGAGACCTAGTAGGTGCGGACCGCAGCGGTGCCGAGCAGGAGGTCATGCACCAGGCGCGAACGTTCGATGAAGAGGCCGGCCAGCAGGATGAGCGGTGTCAGGACCGAATTCAGGATCCAGAACAGGGCCAGATGCGCGATCGCGGTGACGAAGTCGATCTTGCGTCCATCGAGGCGGACCATGGCGATGCCCATCATTCGCATGCCCGGTGTCGCCTGGGAGGGGCCGGCAAGCGACATGCCGAAATAGAGACCCGCAACGACGAAGAAGAGGATCGGATAGAGCAGCCAGCCCAAGCCGAGCGTCAGCACGCCGAGGAAGAAGACGATGACTGCCGCCGGGATCCACAGGAGACCGATGAACAGATAATCGACCAGAAAGGCGAAGACACGCCGTGAAAGCACGCCGCTATAGGCGCGCCAGTCTTCGGGGGCGGCATAGGACGGGTTGCTGTCGAGGCTCATGTCGGGCTCCTTGTGCGGTTCTGTTTCAGATATGGGGAGCGCGATGCCGAATGCAATAATTCGTGAGGATCAGCCCTGTTTCGCGAGAAGTCTGGCCACTTCGGGCGCAAAATAGGTGAGAATGCCGTCACAGCCCGCCCGCTTGAAACAGAGCAGCGTCTCCAGCATTGCGCGCTCGCCGTCGATCCAGCCATTGGCGGCGGCAGCCTTGATCTGGCTGTATTCGCCGGAGACCTGATAGGCAAAGACCGGCAGGCCGAAGGCTTCCTTGATCCGCCAGCAAATGTCGAGATAGGGGAGGCCAGGCTTCACCATCAGCATGTCGGCGCCCTCTTCGACATCGAGCGCGGCGTCCCGCACGGCTTCGGTGCCGTTGGCCGGATCGATGTAATAGGTCTTCTTGTCGCCCTTCAGAAGACCGCTGGTCGAGATCGCCTCGCGATAGGGGCCATAGTGGCAGGAGGCGAATTTGGTCGCATAAGACATGATGCCGACATCCTGGTGTCCCGCGGCATCCAGCCCCTGACGGATCGCCCCGATCCGGCCATCCATCATGTCGGAAGGCGCGATGATGTCGGATCCGGCATTGGCCTGCGCAATCGCCGCCTTGACGATTTGCTCTACCGTCTCGTCATTGACGATCTCGCCATCGCGCAAGATCCCGTCATGGCCGTGGCTGGTGAACGGGTCGAGCGCGACGTCGGTGATGATGCCGATATTGGGCACGGCTTTCTTGATGGCCGCCGTCGTCTGGTTGATCAGGTTGTTGGCGTCGAGGATCTGCGATCCCGTCTCGTCACGCAGTGAAAGATCGATGTTCGGGAAGGTCGCGAGCGCCGGGATGCCGAGGTCGGCGGCTTCCTTCGCGGCGTCAACAGCCTTGTCGACACTCATTCTGAAAACGCCGGGCATGGCGGCAATCGGATCCATGATGTTCGATCCTGGCACAATGAAGATCGGCCAGATCAGGTCATCGACGGTCAGACGGTTCTCCAGGACCATGCGGCGCTGCCAGTCTGATTTGCGCAGGCGGCGCATGCGCCTGTGGCCGGTAACTGCGTCTACCAGATGTGTCTTGTCCGTCATCAGCGTGATCCTCGTCTGTATCGGGCTGCTGATTAGCACGATGGCGGAAGCTTGCAAAACGGAAGGCGGCAGCGTCGGCCGGATCAAACGGTCGCAGCAGGCGCGTGCGATCAGCAGGGGAGGGTGCTCCGCCTGCGCTGGCGGAGGTCTTGCCTGCGGCCTATTCTGGCCCGCATGGAAGCTGATTCGACCAACACGCCCATTCGAAGCCTGACGGAGGCCGTCTTCGTCCTGTTTTTGCGCATCGTGGCCCTCGCTTGCCTCTGGTTCGGCCTGCAATACTGGGCGCTGCTCGTCGGCTTCAGTCACAATGGACTGGGGCGGTTCGACCTCCTCACCGCACCCTGGAGGGTCGCGGCCACGGGCCTCGCCGTGGTCTTTCCCGTGGCGGCGCTCGGGCTCTGGGTCGCCGGCTCCTGGGGCCCAGTCATGTGGCTTCTCGCCGCTGGCGGCCAGATGCTTATGTTCACCGTCTGGCCTGAAGTCTTCGGCCGCAACCCGCTCGCCGTCACCATGCATACGGCGGTCTTCGCGGTATATCTGCTTTTCCGCTTGGCGTTGTGGATCGAAGGGAGACACAAGCAGGAGCGTATAACGGTTGATTTACCCTGATCGCAGGAGGGGCTCTGGTAAGCCTCTGTTAAGCCTGCGTTTTAAATAGAATTTTATGCGCATTGGATACGGTCCTCATCAAGGCGGGAGAAAAAACCAACACCGCCAAACAAAACAGTGAGGCAGACCGATATGAACACCAAGCTCAAGCCGCAGCCGACCACTCTCGACCCGCAGGAAGAAGCGATCCGCTCGCTCTATCTCGAATCCCTGCACCTCGTCGAGCGCCTTCACCGCCGCCTTCTCGACGTCATCAAGGACGAGTTCGACCGCAAGGGTCGCTCCGACATCAATGCCGTCCAGGCGCTCCTGCTCTTCAACATCGGCAATTCGGAACTGACCGCCGGTGAACTGCGCTCGCGTGGTTACTACCTGGGTTCGAACGTCTCCTACAATGTCAAGAAGCTGGTCGATCTCGGCTTCATCAACCACCAGCGTTCGCGTGTTGACCGTCGTTCGGTCCGCATCAGCCTGACGGATGCTGGCCAGGAGATCGCCGAAACCGTCGCCAAGCTCTATGAGCGCCACATCGGCTCGATCCAGAAGGTCGGCGGCATCGGTGAAGACGAGTTCACCCAGATGAACAAGCTCCTGCAGCGTCTCGACCGCTTCTGGAACGACCAGATCCTGTATCGCCTCTAATCCACGAGTGGCTCCGACACCCACGCATTTCCTCCAGTCATGCTGTGGCATGAGAAGGCGCTAGGTCGCGGTAGATTCCGCACTATAGCGCCTTGTCTCGTTTTAGCTAGTTAACGAGTGATTGAGTGCCTATAACCGGCCAGCCTGCGGGGGAGGTGGCGTTGGCGAAAAAATCAGAACGGAAGAAGTGCTTTGTTGTCGGCCCAATCGGCGCCGATGATAGCGAGGACCGCATCCACGCCGACTAGCTGCTAGAGATGATCATCGAACCGGTGTTTGAAGAGCACTTCAATGAATTCGATGTTGTGCGGGCTGACAAGATTTCAGTGCCTGGCCGAATTGATGCGCAGGTGATCAGCCATCTGTTGGAGTCCGAGCTGGTCATTGCTGACCTTACAGCCTTAAATCCCAACGCATTCTACGAAATCGGGATCCGGCACACGGTTCAAAAGCCTATCATACATATGCATCTAGAAGGTCAGAGGATACCTTTCGATATAGCTTCGTTCCGGTCGATCAAGTTTGAGAAGAAAAGGCCGCGTGACTTAAGGCAAGCACGCGAAGCTCTCAAAGAGGCGGTGGCCATTGCGATCGATCCAGAGTACGAAATCGACAATTCGGTGACGTTCTCCAGAGGAAAAATAGAAGTTTCCGAAAATGCGACGCCTGCGGAGAAGCTGTATCTAGACCAACTCGACCTTATCCATTTCCGCTTGGAAACCTTGGAAACATCCCAGCACATAGCGGTTGGCGGACCGGTCACACGGAGATATTGGGCCACTCACTCGGCGATACCGGAACCCGCGTTCAAGGTCGCCGTCAGCAACAAGAACACGGCTCCGGATGCCGACTTAGAAGGAAAGATGTCGGAGATTCTTCGAGTTTTGCCCGGTGCATTTTACAGCCCAAGCGGGCGCACACATGGCATTCTTCACCTGCCAAACGTTGAAAGCGAGAGCAAGCTGTTAAAGTTTCTGCGGCAGCGTCTCGGAGAAGATTTCATAATTTCCCCCTGGCCCGCTGGGGACAAGTTTTAGCTTCCGCCATCCGCAACCTGAAAGGTTACTCTATTTCACTCGCCTTGGATTCTCAGCAGCAGCTTTATGCCCTGCCGCATTCGTTTTCATCGGGCCCTTCTGGCCCTTGGATGACGCGTCGCGAAAGATCGCTCCGATGTCATACTTCGCTTTTTCTCGCCGCTTGACCTTTTCTGCCTGTCGAAGTTCATCATCGCGGGCAATACGTTTCGCGGTCGGGTCCTCGTATTTCATGGGGCACCTGCTAGTGGGTGGCTCTTAGTTGCAGCAATCTACAATACTAATCATCGTAGACGGAAGGGGTTTGCTTCCACGTAGGCGCGGAGCTCTTCTAGGAACCAGATCCTGTATCGCCTCTGAAGAGTCCCGAACGACCTCCACAAGCGATCCACCGCTCGAAACCGGATGCTTCCTGCGAAGCGTCCGGTTTTCGCGTTTCAACCCTCACGATGCCGCTTAATGCCTACACACTCCCGTGACACACCCCCTTGGTGACACGAATTGGCCATATTGATATGGGACCGCCGGAACGAGAAATGGAGGCGTCTGACCCGTCTCCGATCGACCCCGCAACGCAGATTTCAGCCCTCGTGGCGGCGCTTTGTTAACCATGGCGCGATATGCGTTTGGTTCAGGTTCAGGATGAAACGGTAGGAAATATGTCCAAGAAGTCTGGAATTGTTGCTCTTTCGCGCCGATCGCTTCTCCGCGGTGCTGCTGCCGCTGGTGCTGCGGCGTTTGCCGGGCAAGCCGTGGCGCAGGACGCGATCAACGATCTCATCAATGCGCCGCGTCGTGGCAACTGGGACGACCAGTTCGATGCCCAGGCTTCCCGCACGGCTGCCGCCGTCTCGTCCAACAGCTCCATGCTGAGCGCCAACAATCTCGCCTATATGCAGCAGGCCATCGGTCAATATCAGACGATCGTCGCCAATGGCGGCTGGCCGACCGTCAACGCACCGGGTGCGCTGCGCATCGGCGCCATGGATCCGTCGGTCCAGAGCCTGCGCCAGCGCCTGATGATCGCCGGCGACCTTCCGCGGGAGGCCGGGCTTTCCGATTCCTACGATTCCTACGTCGATGCTGCCGTGAAGCGTTTCCAGGCGCGCCATGGCCTGCCGGAAGACGGCGTGCTCGGCGAATTCACCGTCAAGGCGCTCAATGTCGGTGCCGATGTTCGTCTGAACCAGCTCAACACCAACCTCGTCCGCCTGCAGTCGATGTCCGGTGACCTCGGTCCCCGTTACGTCACGGTCAATGTGCCGGGCGCTTCGGTCGAGGCCGTCGAGAATGACCGTGTTGCTCTGCGCAACACCGCCGTTGTCGGGCGTATCGACCGCCCGACCCACATGATCAATTCGAAGATCTACGAGGTCATCCTCAATCCCTACTGGACCGCGCCGCGCTCGATCATCGAAAAGGATATCGTGCCGCTGATGCGCAAGGACTCGACCTACCTGACGCGCAACAGCATTCGCCTGTTCGATGGCAGCGGCAATGAAGTCGCGCCGGAAACCGTGGACTGGAACGCCGCCAAGGCCCCGAACCTGATGTTCCGCCAGGACCCGGGCAAGATCAACGCCATGGCGTCGACGAAGATCAACTTCCACAATCCGCACAACGAATACATGCATGACACGCCCCAGCAGGGCCTGTTCAACAAGTTGATGCGCTTCGAATCCTCGGGCTGCATTCGCGTGCAGAACGTGCGTGACTTGATCACTTGGCTCCTGCGCGACACGGAGGGCTGGTCGCGCCAGGAGATCGAGCGCGTCATCACGACCCGCCAGAACAATCCGATCAAGCTGGCCGCGGAAGTGCCCGTCTATATCGTCTACATTACCGCCTGGTCGACGAACGACAACATCGTCCAGTTCCGCGACGATATCTATCAGAAGGACGGTGACGCGCAGCTGGCGCTGCAGGCCAATATCGGCGTCGAACAGTTTGCCGGTTCGGTCGAAGAGGACTTCGTCCCGTTGCAGTAAGGCCAAGCGCCCCGCTCGCTCCGGCTATTGGATTTGGAAGCCGCGCCTCGTGCGCGGCTTTTGCGTCTGTCCTGTGACGTTTCGACATGCAGCGTCAATTGATCCGCAAATGTCGCTCTCCGTATTGCTCTCGTGACTGCGGAACGTTAAGACCCCACAGCATCAAACGCTTTTGAGGAGCCTGCGATCATGTCGAACAACGATGCCTTCTTTTCTCGTTCTCTCGCCGATACGGACCCGGATATTTTCGGTGCGATCGAGAAGGAACTCGGTCGCCAGCGCCATGAGATCGAGCTGATCGCTTCTGAAAACATCGTCTCCCGCGCCGTGCTCGAAGCCCAGGGCTCGATCATGACCAACAAGTATGCCGAGGGATATCCGGGCAAGCGCTATTATGGCGGCTGCCAGTTCGTCGACATCGCGGAAGAACTTGCGATCGATCGCGCCAAGAAGCTCTTCGGTGTCAACTTCGCCAACGTCCAGCCGAACTCCGGATCGCAGATGAACCAGGCGGTCTTTCTGGCGCTTCTGCAGCCGGGCGACACCTTCATGGGCCTCGACCTGAACTCTGGCGGCCACCTGACCCATGGTTCGCCGGTCAACATGTCCGGCAAATGGTTCAACGTTGTCTCCTACGGTGTGCGTGAAGACGACCACCAGCTCGACATGGAAGACGTCGCCCGCAAGGCCGAACAGCACAAGCCGAAGCTGATCATCGCCGGCGGCACTGCCTATTCCCGCACCTGGGACTGGAAGCGTTTCCGCGAGATCGCCGATTCGGTCGGCGCCTATCTCATGGTCGACATGGCGCACATTGCCGGTCTCGTTGCCGGTGGACAGCATCCGTCGCCGTTCCCGCATTGCCACGTCGCGACCTCGACGACCCACAAGTCGCTCCGCGGTCCGCGCGGCGGCATGATCCTCACCAATGACGAGGATCTGGCCAAGAAGTTCAATTCGGCCGTCTTCCCAGGGCTTCAGGGCGGGCCGTTGATGCATGTCATCGCCGCCAAGGCCGTTGCCTTCGGCGAAGCGCTGCAGCCGGAATTCAAGGACTATGCCGCTCAGGTCGTGAAGAACGCCAAGGTTCTGGCCGACACGCTGATCAAGCACAATCTCGACATTGTCTCGGGCGGCACCGACAACCACCTGATGCTCGTCGACCTGCGCAAGAAGAACGCCACGGGCAAGCGCGCGGAAGCGGGTCTCGGCCGAGCCTTCATCACCTGCAACAAGAACGGCATTCCCTTCGATCCGGAAAAGCCCTTCGTCACGTCCGGTATCCGCCTCGGCACGCCGGCCGGCACGACCCGCGGCTTCAAGGAAGCGGAGTTCACCGAGATCGGCAACCTGATCGTCGAGGTCCTCGACGGCCTGAAGGTTGCCAATTCCGATGAAGGAAATGCGGCCGTTGAAAGTGCCGTGCGCGAAAAGGTCGTGGCTCTCACCGACCGTTTCCCGATGTACCCCTACATGTAAGGTTGGACGCGGATGCGCTGCCCCTTCTGCGGATCGGACGACACCCAGGTCAAGGACTCGCGACCGGCGGAGGACAATACCTCCATCCGCCGGCGGCGCATCTGTCCGGATTGTGGGGGGCGCTTCACAACCTTTGAACGGGTCCAGCTGCGCGAGCTGATGGTTCTGAAGAAGACCGGCCGAAAGGCTCCCTTTGCGCGCGACAAGCTGGTGCGGTCCTTCCAGATCGCACTGCGCAAACGCCCGGTCGATCCCGATCGCATCGAGCGCGCCGTATCTGGCATCGTTCGCCGCCTGGAAAGCTCCGGCGAAACCGAAATCTCATCCGAAGAAATCGGTCTGCAGGTTCTCGAAGCCCTGAAAACGCTCGATGACGTGGCATTCGTCCGCTACGCGTCGGTCTATCGGGACTTCTCCCATGCCGAGGACTTCGAAAACGTCATCGCCGAGATCAACGCCAAGATCTCCCGCGACAGCACCGCGGACTGAGGCGTGTCGATTACCGCCCGGGACGAAAGGTTCATGCGGGAGGCGATCGGGCTTTCCCTGACCCATGTCGGACGAACCGGTTCCAATCCCTCTGTCGGATGCGTGATCGTGAAGGACGGCCAGGTCGTCGGACGGGGCGTGACGGCACTGGGCGGTCGGCCGCATGCTGAGCCACAGGCACTGGATGAGGCCGGAGTGAAGGCGAGGGGCGCGACCGCCTATGTCACCCTCGAACCCTGCTCGCATCACGGCAAGACACCACCTTGTGCCAATGCAATCATTGCTGCTGGCATTTCCCGCGTCGTCGTGGCCGTGGCGGATCCGGATCCGCGGGTCTCTGGTCAGGGGCTGAAGATGCTGGCCGATGCCGACATCGAGGTGACCATCGGGGTTCTCCAGAAAGAAGCCAGGCGGGCCATGTCCGGCTACCTGACGCGCCAGACGAAAGGGCGCCCGCAAGTGATTCTGAAACTTGCCGTTTCCGCCGATGGCATGCTGGGTCGCGAGGGCGCCGGGCAGGTGGCGATCACCGGTGCGCAGGCACGCACGGAGGTTCACCGGCTGAGGGCCGCCAGCGACGCGATCCTCGTCGGCATCGGCACGGCGCTTGCGGATGATCCTGAGCTCACAGTAAGGCTGCCGGGACTGGAGGAGGCCTCGCCCTTGCGCGTCGTGGTCGACCGTCGCGCGGAACTGCCGGCATCGTCGAAGCTCGCACGCACAGCGGGCTCCGTCCCCGTGCTCGTCGCAGTATCGACGGGTGCCGAGGGAAACAGAGCAGCGCTCGCCGACGCGGGTGTCGAAATCGTCGAACTCGAAGGTGTTGAAGAATTGCTGTCCACGCTCGCGCAGCGCGGGATCTCGTCCCTCATGGTCGAGGGAGGAGCGAGGGTGGCCTCGGATCTGCTGTCCCGAGGCCTTGTCGATCGCATCCACCTGTATTGCGGAGAGATCGTCGTGGGGGAGGGCGGGATCGCATCGCCCATTACCGCTTCGCAAATGCCCGCGGGCTTCGCCCTGGCCGAGGAGCGAATGCTGGGGCGAGACCGGCTGCGGATCTACGATCGCCTGCCGGCCTCGGCCTGGGTTTAACCCCAGAAAAGCATGATCAGAATGATGATCGGGATCGGAATACCGAGAAGCCAGAGAAGAATGCCGCGACCCATGGGGACCTCCTGTTGCATGTCGGGCCCGGTCCTCCGCGCCCTGTGCCTCACAAACGGATCATCTCGTCTGATTGTTCCCGCAGCTGGCCCGGCGTCCGTGACGCGGAGCAAGGGGAGGCCAAAGCGGAGCGGTGGACGTGAGTGGACGTCGAAGGTAGCGCCGCCATCAGGCCTGCTCAGCGCCGACGATAGTGCGAAAACTCGCGATTGTGTGCGCATCGCTCAGTTGCAAGAACAAAGGTGGGATCCATCTGTCGCGGGATCCAGACCCTAAAGGTCTGATTTGCATGAAACAACCGTCACATAGTCCGCCCGGTTTCGGTTGATGTTAGCGAGGCTGGAACAAGGGGCCTGTTGAGCCTGCCTCTCAGCCACGCCGAGGCGCCCGCCCGGTGCATCCCCGCCCTGACGCAAAAACACTTGCCTTCCATGATATGGCGTGGTTTGACCGCGTTTCTGTTCGGCCAGCAGCCGCAATCACATTCAAGATCGGATCAGACCCATGGGAAACAAGACGGCTTCGCCGCATTTGCTGATCGTCGAGGCACGCTTCTACGACGACATGTCTGACGCCCTTCTGGACGGTGCCAAGCACGCACTCGAAGAGGCAGGCGCGACCTTCGACCTCATCACCGTTCCCGGCGCCCTCGAAATCCCGCCGGCCATCGCCATGGCGCTTGATGCCATGGATGACGAGGGGACGCAGTATGACGGCTTTGTCGCGCTCGGCATGGTCATTCGCGGTGAAACCTATCACTTCGACATCGTCGCCAACGAATCCTCGCGTGCCCTGATGGATCTCGCTGTCTCGGAATCGCTCGCCATCGGCAACGGCATCATGACCGTCGAGAATGACGAACAGGCCTGGGCGCGCGTCAAGCGCAGCGACAAGGACAAGGGCGGCTTTGCAGCCCGCGCTGCACTGACCATGATCGAACTGAAGCAGAAGCTGGGTGGCTGAGTGATGACGGGCGAAGACAAGCAGATGAAGCCGGCAAACCAACGTGGCGCAGCCCGCCTCGGCGCTGTGCAGGCTCTGTATCAGATGGATATCGCCGGATCCGGCGTTCTCGAGGTCGTGGCCGAATACGAAGCGCATCGTCTTGGCCAGGAAGTCGACGGCGAAACCTATCTCAAGGCGGATGCCTCGTGGTTCCGCTCGATCGTGGCTGGCGTCGTGCGTGACCAGACCAAGATCGACCCGATGATCCGCGCCGCGCTGCAGGACGACTGGTCGCTGTCGCGCATGGACAGCACGGTTCGCGCCATTCTGCGTGCGGGCACCTTCGAATTGATCGAGCGCAAGGATGTGCCCATTGCGGTCATCGTAACGGAATATGTCGAGATCGCGCAGGCCTTCTTCCCCGACGACGAGCCGAAGCTGGTGAACGCCGTTCTCGACCGCATTGCAAAGCAGGTTCGCGCCCCGGCGCAAAAATAGGAACGGACGAATGAGTGCAGCGACTGAGGCAGGGCTGGACGGACAAATCTTGACAGCCCGGCGCAATGTCGGACTGCTCGCGGTGGCCCAGGCGATCCTGGGCTCCGCTCCGCCTCTCGCTTTCGCCGTCGGCGGCCTTGCCGGTTTTCAGATGCTCGGTGCCGACAAGTCGCTGGCAACGGCACCGCTGACGGGCTTCAATGTCGGCGTGGCCTTGGGCGCAATTGTCGTGGCGGCTGCCTCCCGCGTTCTTGGCCGCCGCGAAAGCTTCATGGTCGGAGCGCTGATGGGCGCCCTTGGCAGCGCGCTCGCCGCCTTCGCCCTCATCCAGTCCAATTTCTGGATCTTCGCCTTTTCGCTGATGCTGATGGGCATTTCCGGCGGCTTCACCCAGAAGATCCGCTTTGCCGCCGCCGATGCCTCGCCGAGCTTTTACAAAGGCAAGGCCATTTCCTGGATCCTGGCGGCCGGCATCATCTCGGCGATCGTCGGGCCACAGATCGCGATCTGGCTCAAGGACGCACTGGCACCCGTCACCTTTGCCGGCGCCTTTCTCGGCATGGTGCCGCTGCTCCTCTGCGCCATCGCCGTTCTCTTCTTCCTGAAATTGCCGACGATCGCCGAGAAGAAGGCAGAAGCCACGGGGCCGACGCGGCCACTGAGGGAAATCGTCATGACGCAGCGCTTCATGACCGGCATGATCTGCGGCATCAGTTCCTATGCTTTGATGACCTTCATGATGACCGGTGCGCCGCTCGCCATGGTCATCGGCTGCGGCTTCTCATCAGAACTGGCGACCCTCGGCATCCAGTGGCATGTCATCGCCATGTTCGCTCCGAGTTTCTTCACCGGCGTGTTGATCACCCGTTTCGGAGCCGAGAAGGTCGTGGCCGCCGGCCTGCTCATCCTCATGGCCTGTGCCGTTGTCGCGCATACGGGCATCGAACTCTGGAATTTCTGGGGTGCGCTCGTCCTGCTCGGTATCGGCTGGAACTTCGGCTTTATTGGAGCGACGGCCATCGTCGCCTCCAGCTACCGTCCGGCAGAGGCCGACAAGGTGCAAGGCTTCCATGACATCATCCTGTTTTCGACTGTTGCGCTTTCGTCTTTTTCCTCCGGCAAGGTCTTCACCGCTTTTGGCTGGTCCGTGATGAACCTGGTCATCTGGCCGGTGACGATCCTCTGCCTTGTGCTGGTCCTTCTCCAGCTCCGCGCAGCCGCCCGCAGACCCGCCTAGGTTCCCTGCAAGCTGCGAAATATGCGTACTTGACGCGATGAAAAGCGCAACGCAATCTCGCCTCGCGTCGACGAGGTCTCGGAGGAGGGGGCCTGAGTCTGCGAGTCATGGCCCGCGATGAGTGAGGCGCGGGCAATACGGGAGGGTATTGCGAATGACGGTTCTTCTAGGCGTAATATTATGCGGGCTTCTGTCCGTGGTCTACGCGGTCTGGGCGACACGCTCGGTTCTCGCCGCAGATCAGGGCAATGACCGAATGCAGGAAATCGCAGGTTATATTCGCGAGGGCGCGCAGGCTTACCTCACTCGGCAATACCTGACCATCGCGATCGTTGGCGCCGTCGTATTCGTCGGTACATGGCTTCTTCTCTCCGGCACGGCTGCCATCGGCTTCATGATCGGCGCCGTGCTCTCCGGCGCTGCCGGCTTCATCGGCATGCATGTCTCTGTCCGCGCCAATGTGCGCACCGCGCAAGCCGCATCCCACAGCCTCGCGGCCGGTCTCGACATCGCCTTCAAGTCGGGCGCAATCACCGGCATGCTGGTGGCCGGTCTCGCCCTTTTGGGTGTCTCCATCTATTTCTACATCCTGACCGTGATCCTCGGCCATGAAAGTGGCTCGCGCGACGTGATCGACGCCCTCGTGGCCCTCGGCTTCGGCGCCTCGCTGATCTCGATCTTCGCGCGTCTCGGCGGCGGCATCTTCACGAAGGGCGCCGACGTTGGCGGTGACCTCGTCGGCAAGGTCGAAGCCGGCATTCCCGAAGACGATCCGCGCAATCCGGCCACCATTGCCGACAATGTCGGCGACAATGTCGGTGATTGCGCCGGCATGGCAGCCGACCTGTTCGAGACCTATGCCGTGTCGGTTGTCGCCACCATGGTTCTGGCCGCAATCTTCTTTGCCGGTTCCGCGGTGCTCGACATTGCAATGATCTATCCGCTCGCGATCTGCGGCGCCTGCATCATCACCTCGATCATCGGCACCTTTTTCGTCAAGCTCGGCACCAGCGGTTCGATCATGGGCGCGCTGTACAAGGGCCTGATCGTCACAGGGCTTCTGTCTGTCGGTGGTCTGGCGCTGGCAACCTCGCTCACCATCGGCTGGGGCTCGATCGGCACGGTCGCCGGGATGGACATCACCGGGATGAACCTCTTCATCTGCGGTGTTCTCGGCCTCGTCGTCACGGCCCTGATTGTCGTCATTACCGAATACTACACCGGTACGAACAAGCGTCCGGTCAACTCGATCGCCCAGGCCTCGGTCACCGGTCACGGCACCAATGTCATTCAGGGCCTGGCCGTGTCGCTGGAATCGACGGCGCTTCCGGCGATCGTCATCGTCGGCGGCATCATCGCGACCTACCAGTTCGCCGGCCTCTTCGGCACAGCGATAGCAGTCACCACCATGCTCGGCCTTGCCGGCATGATCGTGGCCCTCGACGCCTTCGGCCCGGTCACGGACAATGCCGGCGGCATCGCTGAAATGGCGCACCTGCCGCCGGAAGTGCGCAAGTCCACCGATGCGCTCGACGCCGTCGGCAACACCACCAAGGCCGTCACCAAGGGTTACGCCATCGGTTCGGCCGGTCTCGGCGCCCTTGTGTTGTTCGCAGCCTATTCCAACGACCTGGCCTACTTCGCGGCGAACAGTGCCCAGTATCCCTATTTCGCCGACATGGGGCCGATCTCGTTCGATCTCTCCAACCCTTATGTTGTAGCCGGTCTGATCTTCGGCGGTCTCATCCCCTACCTCTTCGGCGGCATCGCCATGACGGCCGTCGGCCGTGCAGCGGGCTCTATCGTCGAGGAAGTCCGTCGCCAGTTCCGGGAAAAGCCAGGCATCATGCAGGGCACCGAAAAGCCGGACTACGGCCGGGCCGTTGATATCCTGACCCGCGCGGCGATCAAGGAAATGATCGTCCCCTCGCTGCTGCCGGTTCTGGCCCCGCTCGTTGTCTATTTCGGCGTGCTTCTCATCTCCGGCTCCAAGGCGTCGGCCTTTGCGGCACTCGGCGCCTCGCTGCTCGGCGTCATCGTCAACGGCCTCTTCGTCGCCATTTCGATGACCTCGGGCGGCGGTGCCTGGGACAATGCCAAGAAGAGCTTCGAGGATGGCTTCATCGACAAGGATGGCGTCAAGCACCTGAAGGGTTCGGACGCCCACAAGGCATCCGTCACGGGCGACACGGTCGGTGATCCCTACAAGGATACGGCCGGACCGGCGGTGAACCCGGCGATCAAGATCACCAACATCGTGGCGCTCCTGCTTCTGGCCGTTCTGGCAGGCTGAGGCCGCGCACAATAAGAAAGACCGCGGAAGGCGCCTTCCGCGGTCTTGTCATGTCTGCGCTCCGGTGGACAGTGAAGTCCCCCGGGGAGGTGGCCTTACTGGCCGCCGAGAATATTGCGGACGCTGTTGGCTGCACCGCCGCCGCCGGCAAGCAGCTGCTGCAGGAAGGTAAGGTCGCGACCGCCGGTCGGGGTCGTCCGGGAAATCGAGTCGAATACCTTGCCGTCCTGCAGGGTATAATTGGCGCGCTGCGCCACGACGCCGTCCTTGTCGAAGTAGATCGCCAGGATCTGCTGATCGACAAGGCGCTGCTTCATGAAGGCCACGGTCCGGGTCCGCTTCTGGGAGATGTAGTAGAAGACCTCACCGTCGAAGGTCGCGGTGGTCGACGGTGTGCCGAGCGAGAGCAGCACCTGTTCGCGGCTCGAGCCGACCGGCACGAGATCGAGCGCGGCCTGGTCGACGACATAGCCGTTGTGGAAGACCTCGGAGGTTTGGCAGGCGGAAAGGCCCAGGGTAACGGCAACAGCAAGTGCGGTCGCGCTCAGGAGCTTCCTGTCCGACTTGAAAATCCGAATGTCCACGCAAACGTCTCCCATGACTGTCGATGGCACTTAAAATGCCGGATCGCTTCTGCGCATAGCATTGTGGCCTTTCCGGGGAAAGCTGCCGCAATGAAGGCGTTGCCGTTTTCTCGGTCATTCTGCCACGAGATGCGGCATCGGGGCCGGAGTTCGGCATTGCAATTCACGCCTGCTTCGGTAAACCAGCTTTCGCAATCATGCAACATGACCACGTCCGGGCTCACCACTTCGGTCGGCTCTTTTTGGTGGAATTGGATGGTATTCGGCTTTTTTAGGCAGAAAAGAAACAATCAGGTGATCGTCGAGCGCCAGTATGGCGCTCTGACGGAGGCCGCGCGCACGCCTGCCTTTTATCTCGACATGCATGTGCCCGACACCGTGATCGGCCGTTTCGAACTGCTGACGATCATGTTGATCCTGTATTTTCGCCGCACGGCGAAGTCCCCGCGCAGCGGCCAGGAGATCGCGCAGAACATCATCGATGCGTTTTTCGAGGATGTCGATCATTCGATCCGCGAGCTTGGCGTCGGCGATCCGGGCGTGCCCAAGCGCATGAAAAAGCTCGCCGGCATGTATTATGGCCGCCTCGAATCCTATGCCGGGGCGCTGGATCGCAGCGACCGGGCGGAGCTGGCCGCGGCGCTCAAGCGCAACATTCATCCCGACGGGGGCGAGACGGCACCCTCCATGCAGGCGCTGGCTGACTGGATGTTCGATGCCGAGCAGGCGCTAGCGACCCTGGATGAGAACGAGATTGAGACGGGCAGGGCCCGCATTGCCGTGCCCGGCGCCTGAGCAGCGTCCAGCGCTTTTGTGCGCAAACGCTTCGGGCCCGACGGCGAAACGAGGAATAGGGAAGATGACGAGCAGCAATACGAAGGATGGCGGTGAATTCACCTATCTGGTGAAGGTCGGCCATATCTCTGCCAATCCGGTCCGGGTGCACGTCGAGGCCGACGAGCGCGAGCGTGCGAACCTGGCGGATCTCTGGAGGGTGGAGGCCGTCAACCGGCTTTCCGCCGACCTGCAGATCGCCCGCTGGAAGAAGGACGGCGTGCGTATCACGGGGCGTGTGTCGGGAGAACTCGTGCAGGCCTGCGTGGTGACCCTGGAGCCGGTGGTCACAACGGTCGAGCAGGAAATCGACCAGATCTACGTGCCGGAAGGCTCCAAGCTCGCCCGCATCGTGCTTGATGGCGCCGGTGAGATGGTGCTGGATCCCGACGGCCCTGATCTGCCGGAACAGTTCACCGGAGATACGATCGATGCAGGCGCTCTGGTCGCCGAATTTGCCGCCCTTGACATCGACCCGTATCCCAAGAAGGAGGGTGTGACCTTCCAGGAGCACATCGAAAGCAGGGATGAGGTGGACAAGAAGCCCTCGCCCTTCGCGGTCCTCAAGGACTGGAAAAAGGATTGATCATCCCCCATCTGCACCTGCGGGTGGGTTGTGTGCCGAGTGAAAAGCGCTATTTTGGCCGAAAATATCGCTGACCAGCGATGAAGAAGGGTCAGGTCTAAGTGATCAGAATTTCTGTCGACGTCATGGGTGGAGACTTCGGTCCCGAAGTCGTCATCCCCGGAGCCGCCAAGGCACTCGAGCGTCATCCGGATGCCACCTTCCTTCTCTTCGGACAGCAGGAACGCTGCCTGCCGATCCTTGCGCAGTTTCCGAAGCTCAAGGAAAAGTCGACGTTCCACCACTGCGATATATCCGTCACCATGGACGAAAAGCCGAGCCAGGCGCTGCGTCGTGGCCGCTATGTCTCGAGCATGTGGCGATCCATCGAGGCGGTGAAGACCGGCCAGGCCGATGTTGTCGTCTCTGCCGGCAATACCGGCGCATTGATGGCCATGGCCAAGTTCTGCCTGCGCACCATGGCAACCATCGAACGCCCCGCGATCGCCGCCATCTGGCCGACGCTGTCTGGCGAGAGCATCGTGCTCGACGTCGGTGCGGGTATTGGGGCCGATGCCCAGCAATTGCTTGATTTCGCTGTCATGGGTGGTGCCATGGCACGCGCCCTGTTCGAAATCGAAAAGCCCATGGTCGGACTGCTCAATGTTGGCGTGGAAGAGATCAAGGGCCAGGAAGAGGTCAAGGAAGCCGGACGCCTGATCCGCGAAGCGGGTCTCGACACGATCGACTATTACGGCTTCGTCGAGGGCGACGACCTCGGCAAGGGGACCGTCGATGTGGTGGTGACGGAAGGCTTCACCGGCAATATTGCCCTGAAGACGGCTGAAGGCACGGCCAGGCAGATCGCCGAATATCTGCGTTCGGCCATGTCACGGACCTGGATGGCCAAGCTTGGTTACATTCTTGCCAAGGGTGCCTTCGACCGGCTTCGCGAGAAGATGGACCCCCGCAAGGTCAATGGCGGGGTCTTCCTCGGCCTGAACGGCATCGTCATCAAGAGCCATGGCGGCACGGATGCCGAGGGATTTGCGGCGGCTCTGGACGTGGGCTATGACATGGCCCGGAACGGTCTCACGCAGAAGATCGAAAACGACTTGAAGAAATATCACGCGCGGCACCCGTCCCCGGCTGGCCCCGAAGCAGCGTGAAAGGTGGGAAACATCCATGATCCGTTCTGTAGTTCGCGGTTTCGGAGCGTCGCTCCCGAAACGGGTGATGACCAATCGCGATCTCGAAAGCCTTGTTGAAACGTCGGACGAATGGATCGTCCAGCGAACAGGCATCAAGCAGCGCCATATCGCCGGTGAAGGCGAGACGACTGCCTCGCTCGGCGCAGCCGCTGCTGAGGAAGCGCTCGCCCGCGCCGGCCTGACCGCAGCCGACATCGATCTGATCATCTGTGCCACCTCGACGCCGGACAACACATTCCCGGCGACGGCGGTGAACATCCAGAATCGCCTCGGCATGCATCACGGTTTCGCCTTCGATGTACAGGCCGTCTGCTCCGGCTTCGTCTATGCTGTGGCAACCGCCGATCTCTACATTCGTGGCGGCATGGCCAAGCGCGTGCTCGTCATCGGTGCGGAAACCTTTTCCCGTCTCCTGGACTGGACCGATCGCACCACCTGCGTCCTCTTCGGTGACGGTGCCGGCGCTCTCATTCTGGAGGCTCAGGAAGGTGAGGGGACCATTGCCGATCGCGGCGTGCTGACCTCGAACCTGCGCTCCGACGGCGTCCATCGCGAAAAGCTTTATGTCGACGGCGGTCCGTCGACCACGGGTACTGTCGGTCACCTGCGCATGGAAGGCCGTGAAGTCTTCAAGCATGCAGTGGGCATGATCACCGACGTGATCGAAGGGGCCTTCAACGCGACCGGCACGACGGCCGATGACGTCGACTGGCTCGTGCCGCACCAGGCAAACAAGCGCATCATCGACGGTTCCGCGAAAAAGCTCGGCATCCCCGACGCCAAGGTCGTGATCACCGTCGACAAGCACGGCAACACGTCCGCGGCTTCCATTCCGCTGGCGCTCGCCACCGCAGCCGGGGACGGTCGTATCAAGCAGGGAGACCTCGTCATGCTCGAAGCGATGGGCGGTGGCTTCACCTGGGGTGCGGTGCTGCTGCGCTGGTAGCAATTTAAAACCCTAAAAATTGCGTGCCGACAAGCACTTGACCGTCGCGGCCAAGGGCAATAGTCTTTGCCCAATTCAACAAGATCATTGATTTAGGCGGGCGAGAACTATGGCCGGGAAGACAGTGACGCGTGCGGATCTGGCAGAATCAGTTTTTCGCAAGGTAGGTCTTTCCCGAACCGAGTCAGCCGAACTGGTCGAGACCGTTATCGACGAGATATGCAACGCGATCGTCCGCGGCGAATCCGTGAAGCTGTCCTCCTTTGCCACTTTCCAGGTTCGCAGCAAGAACGAGCGCATCGGCCGCAACCCGAAGACGGGCGAGGAAGTGCCGATTTCGCCACGCCGCGTCATGACCTTCAAGGCGTCCAACGTCCTGAAGCAGCGCATCCTGCGCGCCCATATCGCCCGCAAGGCCAAGCAGAAGCCCGTCAATCCGGCGGCCTGATATCGGCCAAAACCGGTGGAGCATTCGCCCTCCGGTCACCGAGTGCTTGAAAAACCGTCCTCAAACCGTTGAAATATGAGCCGAGTCGCGCGCCCGCGTGACCGTCGAGGAGCGCCGTGATGCAGTTGGACAAGAGCCCGGATGCTTTCCGCACCATCAGCGAGGTGGCGGATGATCTTGATCTGCCACAGCATGTCCTGCGCTTCTGGGAAACGCGTTTCCCGCAGATCAAGCCGCTGAAGCGGGGCGGTGGTCGGCGCTATTACCGCCCTGATGATATCGAGCTTTTGAAGGGCATTCGCCACCTGCTCTATGACCAGGGCTATACGATCAAGGGCGTCCAGAAGCTCCTGAAGACCAATGGCAACAAATTCGTCATGGCCGTTGCGACCGGCGATGTAGCCACGATGGAGGCGCTCGTCGCCGCCAGCGCTGCCAAGGGAGACGATCCCAAGGTCAATCTCGACGAGGACCAGGTCGTTGGCCGCCCAAAGGTGCGCACCAGCGGCCGGTTTTTCGGCTTGGTGGGAGGCGCCGGTGATGATGCGCCCGAGATCTCGGTCGGCAAGGGATCGGTCGGCAAGGAAGACCGCGCCCTGTTGCAGGAAGCGCTCTTCGACTTGCTCGAATGCAAGCGTCTGCTCGATCAGGTACGCTGACGCGCAATCCGGCAAACGTTCCCGAGTGGAACAGGAAAGCATCTCATGGCGTTCCGGAACCAAACGCAATCCGCGCGAGGTTCCATGAAACATATTCTGATATCGATCTCCATCCTGTCCCTTCTCGGCGCCATTCCGGCCCATGCCCAGGAAACGCTGGACAGACAGAAATCCGTTCCGGACGCCGCCGCCGAGGCGAGGCCCGCAACCGTGGAGGAGGCCTGCATCTTCGTCGCTGAGAGCATGTTGATGGTGAAGGACCTCAAGATCGGCGTGGTCCAGTCCTTTCCCGAACTCGATCCGCCCGGTGCCCGTCTCACCTATTCAACCCGCTTGGATGCGGAACCGCAGAATGTGACTGACGAGATCGAATGCCAGTTCGAAAGGGGTGCAGAGCCGCTTCAGGTGACCCGCTTCTGCATGGACTCAACCTGTTATGCCGCCAGCAGCGAAGAGCCGGAAGACCGCCGTCGCTTCGAGGAGATCCGGGCCCTGATGCAGCGGCTGGACTGAGGGCACTGCATTTTTTCACACGCCTCGGAGTTTCCCCTTGCGCAGAAATAGCTGACTGGCTAAAGGGAACGTGCTGTCGAACAGGTCGATTGTGTCAGGCATTTTCTGCAGAACATCAGTTCTCTGGGAATTTCTGGGCAGACGGTCTGATCGATTTGCCGGTGACGGAATGTAGCGCAGCCCGGTAGCGCACTTGACTGGGGGTCAAGGGGTCGTGGGTTCGAATCCCGCCATTCCGACCATTTGAAATAGCCAGCCCCCAAAGGCTGGCTATTTTTTTGCTTGCACCACGGCAACGGGTTCAGCCGATTTGACGGCGCTCGGCGCTATTCCGCGGTGCGCAAAGAACTGAAGAAACGGATGAGAAGCATCCGATCGACTTCGTCTTCTACATTGTAGTCGAATATCATGGCCTGCCCTCCCTGGTTGAAGAGCCATTTTTCGAACCGATGATGAAAGCGTCAATCTGGCTTTTCGGCGTATCTCAGAACGGCGTCTTCTCCGACGGCGTGTCGAATCTGCTCGACGACGGGGCGGAGTCCAGAAATATTCACGCATGATCCGAGCAGCTTAGGTTGCTCTCTCCGGGTTTCATCGCTTTTCTTTTGGCCGGGTCCTACGCTTGCTGCAATGCAGCATTATATTGGGTCAAGGTTCGAAGGGAGCCGCGATCCCCCATGCGCTTCAAGTTTTCCATGTCTCCGCTCTCTGCGATCCTGCGCAGCCAGAAGCGTCTCCGCCGCAGAATCGAAAAGGCCATGCCGCAATTCCGTCTGCCCGAAGCACCGAAGGTGCCCAAGCCCCGGGCTCCGCGGTCCGTCCTGGTGCATGTTCCTGCCTTTGGCAGCAATCCGGGGAGGCTGCGCATGTTGGAATATGTGCCGCCAGTCCGGCGCGAACCACAGACACTTGTGGTGGTGCTGCATGGCTGCCTTCAGACAGCGGAGAACTACCATCGCGGTAGCGGCTGGAGCCGCATGGCAAGGGACAAGGGCTTCGTGCTTCTCTATCCGGAGCAGGTTCAGGCGAACAACCACAACCTCTGTTTCAACTGGTTCCGGCCAAGCATGGTTGCGCGGGATCGGGGCGAGCTGATGTCGATCCGCCAGATGATCGAGCACAGCGTCGAACGCCACGGCATCGCCCGTGACAGGATCTTCATCCAGGGACTGTCGGCCGGCGGCGCCATGGCCAATGCCCTGCTGGTCACCTATCCAGACCTCTTCGCCGCCGGACAGGTCGTCGGCGGTCTTCCCTACGGCGCGGCGCGTGATGCGATGTCGGCGATGTCGGTGATGAAGTCCGGCAGCCGTCGCAGTCGCGAGGAATGGGGAGATCTGGCAAGGGCAGTCGGTGGCGAAGGAAAAGGTACGCGGCCTGCCGTCTCGATCTGGCAGGGCAGGGCGGACCGTGTGGTCTCGCCGCTCAATGCAGAAGCGCTGCTGAGCCAATGGCTGCAACTTCATGGTCTGGACGAAAAGTCTGCGGCGCGCGAGACGGGCGTTGAGGGGGATGTACTGATCTGGCGGGATGGGAATGGCAAGACACTGATTGAGTACCGGCTTCTGGAGGGGCTGGATCACGGTCTGCCGGTGATCGTCCGCCACGCCAATCACAAGCGCCAGCCCTACATGATCGAGGGCGCCATCGGCGCCCCCCAGCAATTCTACGAGACCTTCATCCGGCAGCGCGTCCAGGCTGCCGGCCGACAATCGATCAGTTCTCCTCGATCGAAACGCCGTTCTGGCCAATCTTGAGCTCGACGCCACTGGGCTCCTGCTCTTCCTGGTAGACATAGATGCCGAGGCCGATGACGGCGACCACGAGTGCGCCGATGATGAGGTAGAGGCCATTGTTTCGGCTCATGAAAATTCTCCTGTCTGTTTGTATCGGACAGGGAAAGCAGAAAGCCGGCTTATTGTTCCATCGCCATATCGGAAAAACTCAATCGTCGTTGGCGGCGGTCAGTTCCTCGGGGCGCATTCCGTCATCGCCGGCTTGCGCAGCCAGGCGCAGACCTTCCCCTCCAGGACCGGCATCGCCCGGCTGCAGGAAGACCACGCCCATACGCTCGAGCGCAGTCTTCAGCGCCGCGTGATGCTGCGGGGTTGCGTCATATCCGTTCGAAGCCTCGATTTGCAGGATCAACAGAACGGGAACGCCGCTCTCCTGGCCGAGCCTGTCGATGGTGATGTCGAGCATCGCGCGCGCTGCGCGTATCTGAGCAGGTGTGATCATATGATAAGTATGGGGTGCTGCGGCTAAAATTCAATGCGCCGGACGCGCATGCCGTTGCGGTCAAGCGCGTTTTGCGCGCTGAAAACGCCATTCGGCGGCCCCACAGCCCCAGACGATACCGAGAACAAGATAGAAATGGCGCCAGTGATCCGTATCGATGACGGCGCCGACCAGCATATGTCCGATGAGAACGATCCAGGCGATCATCAGATAGGGTTGCCAGGGTCTATCGCGCAGCATGTAGCGAAAGCCCATGGACACGGTCCAGAGGATCATTGCGAGGTAGGAAAGAAAGCCGATCCAGCCATAGGCCATCAGCGATTTCAGGTAGATGTTGTGCTCGTCTTCGGGAAAGATCTTGCCGAACATCATCGGGCCGATCCCGAGTGGTCTTTCCATCGCCATCTCGAACCCGAGCTTGTGGCGGGCGAAGCGACCGAGATGGCCGCCGTCATAGTCCTGCACAAGCTGGGTGCGGGTCTCGAAAAGCCCGTGCACCTTCTCGAATTGCAAGGCCACGAGCAGCGCCATTACCATGGCGATGACGGCGGTGAGCGACAGGACGAGGATCTTCAGGCGGAAGGCATTGGTGCGCTCCTTGAGCAGCATCACGAAGACCAGGGCGACGGCGCAGAAAAGGAAGAGTCCCCAGGCGGCACGCGAGAAGGAGAGGAACACCGCAAAGGAGAGGATCAGGATGCCGAGGATCCGCAGCGGCGATTCCGTCAGCCGACCCTTCAGCAGCCCATGCAGCAGGTAGAGCATCGGCGCGACCAGGAAGGGCCCGAAGACGTTGGGGTCCTGAAAGGCGCCCATGGCGCGATCGTAGCGGGTAAAGACCTCCGAGCCGGGAAAGGCATGGAAATAGCCGAGAATACCGAGCATGCCGGTAATCATCGCCGCGGCGACCCAGGCCTGGAATATGAGCTTCAGCCTCTGCGGCCGATCCTCGATGACGGCGGCATAGAAGACGGCCGTCAGTGCCAGGAAGATCGATACGGCGACATAGAGCACCTGATCTGTGAGGATGGTCGGCAAGACGGTGAGCGCCAGCAATCCGCCGACATTGAAGATGAGCAGCAGCGCGAGGAGAGGGGCGACGGCACGGGAAATCTTGAGGCCGAACAGGAACCACAGGGCAACCTGGCCGACCATCAGCACTTCATAAGGCGCCGGCTCCGAGATCACGAAACCTGACAGGAAGACGCCGAAAGCCATGATCCAGGAGATCATCAGCTGGACGGCGGCGGCCTGCGGGTTGAACGGCCGGATCTGGGCGGCGATGG
Source organism: Peteryoungia algae (assembly GCF_030369675.1). Classification (NCBI taxonomy): domain Bacteria; kingdom Pseudomonadati; phylum Pseudomonadota; class Alphaproteobacteria; order Hyphomicrobiales; family Rhizobiaceae; genus Peteryoungia; species Peteryoungia algae. The sequence continues at coordinate 447,870 of NZ_CP128477.1, forward strand.
CGCTCAATAGGCGTTTTCCGTGTTCAGCAGCTTGATCGGCGTCAGGAACAGGATCTTGAGGTCGAACCAGAGCGACCAGTTCTCGATGTAGTAAAGGTCATAGGCCGTGCGGAACTTGATCTTGTCGTCGGTGTCGATCTCCCCGCGCCAGCCATTGATCTGCGCCCAGCCGGTAACCCCGGGCTTGACGCGGTGGCGGGCGAAATAGCCCTCGACGATTTCACCGAAGGACTTGTCGCGCGTCTGGCCGAGCACGGCATGGGGACGCGGGCCGACAAGCGAGAGATCACCGCGCAGCACGTTGAAGATCTGCGGCAGTTCGTCGATCGAGGTCTTGCGGATGAACCGGCCGACGCGCGTGACGCGCGGATCGTTCTTCGTCACCGCATTCTTGGCCGTCGGGTCGCTCATCTCCGTGTACATCGAGCGGAATTTCAGGACGTTGATCACCTCGTTGTTGAACCCGTGGCGCTTCTGCACGAAGAAGACCGGGCCCTTGGAGGTCGTCTTCACGGCAATGGCGGTTGCGATGAACACCGGCCAGAGTAGGATGAGGGCCAGCACGCTGAAGAAAATGTCGAAGGCGCGCTTGGCAACGGAATCCCAGTCCCGGATCGGCTTGTCGAGAATGTCGAGCAGGGGCACGGCGCCAACATGCGAATAGGCGCGCGGGCGGAAGCGCAGATTGTTGGAATGAGCCGCGAGGCGGATGTCGACCGGCAGGACCCAGAGCAACTTGAGCAATTGCATGATCCGCGCTTCGGCACTCAGCGGCAAAGAGATGATCAACATGTCGATATGGGCAAGCCGGGCGAACTCGACGAGTTCCGCCACAGTCCCGAGCTTCGGATAGCCCGCGACGACATCGGGAGAGCGCACGGAATTGCGGTCGTCGAAGATGCCACAGATGCGGATGTCGTTTTCCGGCTGCTGTTCGAGCGCTCTGGCGAGGTCCTTGGCGGGCTTGCCGCCACCGACGATCACGGCACGGCGCTCCATGACGCCATTGCGTCCCCAGCGGCGGATCGCAAGGCCGATCAGGTTGCGCTCCACGAGCAGGAACAGCGCGCCGGCTCCAAAGAGCACGGCGAGCATGGTTCGGTAGTTCGTGTCATGAGCGACGAAGAGGAGGTTGGTCAGTGCGACGAAGCCGACCGAAGCCGTCCAGCTTCCCAGAACGCGAGCCATGGACCGCATCGGCGATCGCAGGATCGAGACATGGTAGCAGTCGCTGGCCTGCATGAAGAGAAGCGCCAGCAGGGCGCCGACGATGCCGCTGATGCCGCTGTCGAGAAAATGCCCACCAGGGTTTTGGGCGAAGAAGAAATTGCTCGCGAGCGCGATGCCGAGCAGGCTGAAAAACTCCAGAAAGCGGAGCTGGCCGATCACGATGCTCGGCGAGTAATTGACCGCCGCATACTGGCCGGCGATCTGGCGGGCAAGTGCACTGATTTCGGCCTTGCGCTCGCCATCGACCTTCTGGGAGGCATCGGCGGTCGCCTGACCGCGACGCAAAGCGTCAAGATCGAATGCCTCGGGTTTGTCGATCTTGTTCATGGGCTTCTCTCGCACGTGTGTGCGGGGAGACTAGGCGGAAGGTCCTAAGAAACGCTTTAGGGGCCCCTCAGAAACAGGGTGGCACGTGCCGCTTTGGCGCAGACTGGATCAAATTCGTGCGAGTTGCGCCCGGTAGAGCGCCTCGAGCTCCTGTGCCATGACAACCGCGGAAAAGCGGGAATGGAAGACTTCTGCTGTCGGCATGGTGCGCTTCGACCAGTCCGGATCGGTGAGGGCCCGGGCCATGGTGGCGCCAAAGAGATCGGCGCGACCGGGCTCGATCAGGGCTTCGCTGTCGCTGCCGAGGATCTCTGGAATGCCGCCGACCCGTGAGGCGATGATCGTCTTCTCGGCGGCAAGGGCTTCGAGCACGATATAGGGCATCGCCTCGGCCCGCGATGGCACCACGACGATGTCGGAATAGGCAAAGGCCTGGGCGATCGGCATGGCGGGACGGAAGTCGATCCGCCGACCGAGGCCCTTCTCCTCCACCATCCGGCGATAGTTTTCGAGATCAGGCCCGTCACCGATGATCAGGCCGCTTAAGGGGCGTCCCACGAGGCGCTCGGCTTCGGCGAAGGCGTTGATGAAGACATCCGGACCTTTTAGGTCGCGCAGCATGCCGATATAGGCGAAATCCACGCCATCGGGTCTGACCGGAACAGGCGAAAAGTCGCGTTCGCTGATGCCGTTATAGACCCGGGTCGCCTGGCACCTGGGCTTGCCGATCTTGGCTTCGTATGTCTGTCTTTCGTAGTCGCAGACAAAGGAGATCGATTCCGTCATGCGCTCGAAAAGGCGCTCAATCGCAAAAACCCCCTGGCCGGACAGCGATTTGCTGGCAAAATGCAGGCTTCCGCCATGGGGGGAGTAGAGGCGGGCGACGCGATACCTTCGAACCCGCAGCAGTGAGCCGATCAATCTTGCGATCACGCCGCCCTTGGCGCCATGACCATGCAGGATATCCGGCTGCAATTCCTTGATGAGTTTATAAGCTTCAGCGAGCGCCGCCATGTCCTTTGTACCGACGGAGCGGCCAATGGGGAAACGTGTGACCCCCAGCGACAGGTAAGGCGTGATCTGATCGAACAGTCTGTCCTCATGCGCACCGCCGGTGGAGCTGTCGCACAGGATTCCGACCTGATGGCCGGCGGCACTGTGCAGCTCGGCCAGATCGCGCACATGGCGGAATATCCCGCCGATGGGCGACCGGAAACAATGCACGATGCGCAAAGGCTGGAATTCTGCCATTGATCAGAACAGCCGCTCGCGAACGTAGACGGTGTCCCCCGCGAGGATGGGATCCGTGATCGGCACGCGACCTGTGATGATCTGCCCGTTGATCTTGCGTGTCACGTCGACATCGCGCTGGTTGGCCCGGCTGTTGAATCCGCCGGAGACCGCGATGGCGTTGAGGATGGTCATGCCGGGGACATAGGCATACTGCCCCGGTTGTCCAACCTGACCCATGACGAAGATCGAACGGTAACGATCCACTTCGATGGAGACGTCGGGATCACGCAGGAAACCTTGTTTGAGCTTCTGCGCCAGCGCGCCTTCGAGTTGCGGAAGGGTCGCGCCACGCGCTGCAACCTGGCCCACGAGCGGGAAGGCGATATAGCCGGCCTGATCGACCGTATAGGTGTTGGAGAGGCTGGGTTGTTCAAAGACCGTGACGCGCAGCCGGTCGCCGCTGTCGAGGCGATAGGGCTGAACGGTTGCCTCGTGAAAGACCTTGGGCGCAGGTTTGTAGCTCGCGCATCCCGTCAGGACGACGGACAGGAAAGCGCTTGCGACGAGAACCATCGCCTGTTTGCCGACCATAGCCATGCGCTGTTGCGCTCCCAGTGAATTCGCATATTCGTTGGCCTGTTATCGAATGATTAGGGTTAATGCCGGGTAAACGGCCGGCGGCCAGGACTGTGAACATCACGACAAATCCGGGCGGATCCGGGTTAACCCTTGAGTTACCATGATCCTTTACTTTCGCGGACAAGAAGTTCCGGGAGTTTGTAATGCCCAGTTTGGACCGCGATCAACATGATGTCGATATCGACCTCGCCCAGCTCTTTCGCGCCGTATGGCAGCGGAAGGGGAGGATCCTTGCGGCCACGGCGCTCGTCGGCGTTCTCGCCTTTGTCGGCGCGAACGCGATTTCCCCGAGCTACAAGAGCGACGCCAAGCTGCTGATCGAGTCGCGCCAGCCGAATTTCTCCGCGTCGGGCACAGCGTCTTCCACGGCGGAACCCATGCCGGACGAATTGAACATCGCAAGCCAGGTTCAACTGCTGCAGTCCGTCGACCTGATCAAGCAGGTGGCACGTGATCTGAAGTTGAACGAGCGAACCGAATTCGATCCGGATTCCAGCCCTTCGGCCATGACCGATTTTCTGGTTCTCTTCGGCCTCACGAGCAATCCGCTGGAACTGCCGCCAGAGGAGCGGGTGATCAATGCCTTCAAGGAAGAGCTCAACGTCTACCAGGTCGACAAGTCGCGTGTGATCGGCATCGAGTTCACCTCGAAGGATCCGAAGCTCGCGGCCGCCGTGCCGAACGCGATGATGGACGTCTATCGGTTGTTGCAGAGCGGTGCCAAGCTCGACAACAATTCCGACGCCGTTCGCTGGCTGGAGACCGAGATTGCCAATCTGCGTGAGAAAGTCCGCGAGGCTGAGCAGAAGGTCGCCGAATATCGTTCGTCGGCCGGTCTGATGTCCCTTGGCTCCGACCAGAGCTCCTTCAACGGCAAGCAGCTCTCCGATATCTCGACCGAACTTGCCAGGGTTCGTGGTGAACGTGCGAGTGCGGAGGCGACGGCCCAGAACCTGCGCGCCAGCATCAAGGCGGGCAAGTCGACTGATACGCTGGACGCCATAGCACGCTCCGAATCGATCCAGCGCCTCAAGGCGGCGGAATCGCAGCTCCGCGCCCAGATTTCCGACCTCTCCACCCGCCTGCTCGAAGGTCACCCGCAGATGAAGGCGCTGCGCGCCCAGCTCTCCGGTATCCGCGAACAGGTTCAGGCCGAATCGCTGCGGGTGGCTGCCAGCCTCGACAACGAGGCAGCCGTCGCCCGCGAGCGCGAGACACAACTCCTCGCGCAATTGAACACGCTGAAGGCCGATACCGCGCGGTCCGGTGAAGACGAAGTCGGATTGAAGGCGCTGGAACGCGAGGCAACCGCCCAGCGCCAGCTGCTCGAAACCTATCTGGCCCGCTACCGGGAGGCCTCAACAAGGCTCGACAAGGATGCGAGCCCGGCTGATGCGCGGGTGATCTCCACCGCGATCGAGCCCCAGGAGCCGAGCTTCCCGAAGGTCCTGCCGATCACCATCGTCGCCACGCTCTCGACGCTGATCCTCTCGGCTGTGGTGGTCATGCTGGCCGAACTCTTCAGCGGCCGCGCCCTGCGTCCGACCGGAGCCACGGCGCCCGTCTTCGTGCGGCGCGATGAGGAAGAAGTTGAAGAACAGACGAGCGTCGAGATGCCTCGTCAGCGCCCGCAGGACGCCCCCCCGGCAAGCCTTATGCAAGCAAGACTTTTGAATGTCGCGCCGGATGCCGAACTCGTGGGCGAGATGGAACAGGCGATCGCTGCGGAACACGGGGCAGATGCGCTTCAGGATGCGTCCGGCGAGGAGGCAGATGAATTCTCGGTTGCGTCTGTCGCTGACTATCTGGTCGAGCAGCAAGCACGGATCGCCTTCGCTATATCGCCTTCAGGAGATGACGGCTCGATCGGAACCGTGGCGCTCGCCCGCGAGCTTGCCGATCGCGGCCACCGCACGGTCCTCGTCGACATGACCGGTTCGGCCTGCCCGAGCCGTTTGATGGCCAGCTGGAGAGACCTGCCGGGTGTCACCGATCTTCTGACGGGAGACGCGGCCTTTGCCGATTGCATCCATTCAGACCATTCATCGTCTGCCGATATCGTCCCGCAGGGCAATGCGGATATCCGCCAGGCCATGCGCGGCGCAGACCGGCTCTCCATGATCGTCGATGCACTGGCGGACGTCTATGACGTCGTCCTGGTGGAATGCGGCCCGGCAAATGCAGACGGTGTCGCGCGCCTGAGCCGGAACGGCCATCACGAGATCATCCTCTCGGCGCCCGAGCCGCAGGCGCAGGAACTGGCCGAAATCATGATTGCTTTCGAGGATGTCGGCTACACGGACCTGGTGCTCCTGTCGGTCAAGAACCCGCCGGTCCGCCGCGCGCGCGACGCGGCCTGATCGCCAGATCGAAGGCTGATCAGTCGTCGGTTTTCGCCGGCGGTTGTCCGCTCGTGCCCATCGCGCGCCATCTTTGGATGAGTGCGTAGAGATGCGGATTGCCCTTGATCAGGGTCTTCGTACGCGCCATGCCCCGATGGGTCATCGCCGCGAGCCGGCCAGCCGGCCTGAGCGGCAGCAGGATGTCATGGTGCTCCGTTTGGATATTGCACCAGCGCCGCTTGTAATCCTGATCTCCAATGCCGAAATCGAACACGGCCGCACCGCTCACCGCGCTGCGTTCAATTACCAGCCAGAAGAGCAATTCGCCCGGGCTTGCATCGGGCAGCAGGCTGTCGTCGATTGATCCGAACTGGCAGATCACATGGTCGCCCTTGCGGGACAGGCCGGTGATCGCCGCGATCCTGCCCTCGTATTCGCCCTTGAGCCGGATTGCGTGAAGTTCGAGCGGCACGTCGCTGCCGCCCCTGTCGCTTTCGAGCAGCATGCGGAAGAAAGCCTGTGTATCCGCCGGCTGGAAGACGTTCGGCAAGCCGACGGCAGCAAAGCGGGCGGCCTTTTGCTGGAAGAAGCACTCGAGCAGGCTCTGTTGTTCGCCGGGTTGCGTCGGTCGGATATGCTCGTATCCTCCGGCCGCATCCAGCTTTCGCATCTGGGCGCGGTATTTCTTGCGGCGGCTCTTGGCATTGAGCGGTGCGATGCTTTCTTCCATGGTTGCGGCAAGCGGCAGCTGAAAGGAAGCGTTCTGGTTCCGGACATGGGGAAGTGCGGCCAGCGGATGGCGTTCGCCGCGCCAGTCGAGCGGCACATGGGTCAGGCTGAGCAGGTCCGCATGATCGTGCAACGCCTCGATCAACAAGGCCTCCAGGTCATGCGGCGCGATGGCGGCGGCGGCCTGCCTGAAGGGGGCGCTGAACAGACCGCTGTTGAAATTCGTAAAGGGTGATCCGACCAACTGCGCTCTGCGCACAAGGAATTGTCGGTCTATCTCAAGTGGCAGCAGGAAGGCGATCTGACCGTCCAGGCGACCTTCGACGATGGCCAGCGGATGATCGTGCGTCTGAACCCAGGCCCGGCACCAGTCATACCCCTGGTGCAGCGAGTTCCAAGGATCGGCTTCGAGCTCTCGCCAGCTGGCCTCCACCGGTTCCATCTGGTGATGGATCGTAAGCGCAAGTTCGCCCACCGGGGTGTCGAGCACGGCTTTGCCGTTCAAGACGGCATGGCCGACATCGGGCAGTTCTTCGGCAAATGCCGTTGCATCATGGTGCATCTGGGCTCGCATGTCCCCACCCCGTCCGGTTTCAAAGATGAGCGGCAGCTTAGGCAGACACTGCGAACAAACGGTTATTGCACCGGCACTAAGCGCTATCGCGACGTGCGAGGGTTAAGGCGGGGTTAATCCGCGTCCTTCTTCTTGAACGGGCCGGCCATCCATTTGATGATGAGCATTGCGGGGATCACCCAGAGCAGGCCGGTCAGAAGGAAATAGAGGAGGTGCCCCCACCAGGGAGCCGTGGCGAGCGTCGCCGTGGCGATGGTCGTCGCGAGAAGGGCATAGATCGATACGATCAGGATGATCAGGATCGTGCCGATGAAGGATCTCAGTTTCGGGCGCCTTGTCATACCTCATTCCTATTCGACATCGCGCCTGTCTGCGACGCGACCGCTTGCCGCAAACCGGCGGGCTTGTTTTGCACGGCCGACTGATGCAAATCAACGGGTGAAAAGAGGATTGACGAATGAGCGCTGTTTTGACCGGACCCGAGCTGCAAGTGCGCAGGGAAATCGCCCGCGTGGAGTCTGACCGCAAGGCGATCCGCATCTGGCTCGGTGTTGTGATATTAGCGCTTTTCTGTCTCGTTCTGGTAGGGGGCGCAACGCGCCTTACCGATTCCGGCCTGTCGATCACGCAGTGGAAACCGATCCATGGCGTCATTCCGCCATTGACGGTTGCGGAATGGGAAGAAGAGCTGGAACTCTATCGCCAGATCCCCGAATACCAGCAGATCAACAAGGGCATGAGCCTCGACGAATTCAAGTTCATCTTCTGGTGGGAATGGGCGCACAGGCTGCTCGCCCGTTTGATCGGCCTGATCTTTGCCCTGCCGCTCGCCTATTTCTGGATCCGCGGCAAGGTCGAGCCGGGTATTCGCGCGCCCCTGGTGGGCCTGCTCGCGCTGGGCGGCCTGCAGGGCTTCATCGGCTGGTGGATGGTTTCCTCGGGCCTCAGCGAGCGCGTCGATGTCAGCCAGTATCGCCTGGCAGTCCATCTGATGATGGCTTGCTTCATCTTTGCGAGCTGTGTCTGGATTTTCCGTAGCCTCAGCGTGCACAGCAACGACGCGGTGCCAACCGGGAACAGCCGTCTTCTCGCGGGTGTCCTGCTCGTCATGACCTTCGTGCAGATCTATCTCGGCGCGCTCGTCGCTGGCCTCGACGCGGGTTACAGCTACAACACCTGGCCACTGATGGATGGCGCCTGGGTGCCGCAGGGCCTCTTCGTCCAGTCACCCGCCTGGATCAACATTTTCGAGAACCCGAAAAGTGTCCAGTATATCCACCGCATCGGCGCCTATCTGCTCTTTGCCGCAGCATTTGCGCACATGGTCCAGTGTCTGCGGGCCGCGCCGCAAACGACCCATGCCCGCCGCAGCGTGGTCTTCTTTGCCCTGATCAGTCTCCAGGCCGTGATTGGGATTGTCACGCTCGTGACGCAGGTTCCGCTGCATGCAGGTGTCACTCATCAGGGCATGGCGCTGGTCGTGCTCGCCTTTGCGGTTGCGCATCTGCGCGGCTTCTCTGGCGAGCGCCCGAAGCCGGTGCTTGTCGAAGTTCGCAATTAAGGTCCGTCAGCCGAAGCGATAGGCGGAATAGGGCTTTCCAAGGAATTTGCCCCGGAAGACCTGCCTCCCGCCATCCGAGCCCGCTGCACCGGACGCCACGAAGATCGGGACGAGGTGATCGTGGTCCGGCACGTGGCAGGCGAGCGCATCCGGGTTCTGATCCCAGGTGGCGAGAACCTTCGCACGCGCGCCAGCATCGGACGAGGCGACAGCCTCCGTCAGCCAGTTGTCGAAACGGACCGCCTGCTGCACATGGGCGGGATCGGCCTGCCGGAACATTCGCATGTTGTGATAGCTCATGCCGGACGCGATGATCAGCACTTCCTCGTCGCGCAGCGGCGCGAGCGCCTTACCGATCGCCACATGGCTTTCGACATCCAGCGTGTTCTTCAGCGAAATCATCGTGATCGGCACATCCGCATCCGGATAGACCAGCATGAGGGGAACGAAGACGCCGTGGTCGAAGCCGCGCTTGTCGTCCTCCGCGCTGTCGATGCCAGCTTTGGCCAGCAGCGCTCTTGCGCGTGCAGCAAGGTCTGGCGAGCCCGGGGCAGGGTAGGAGAGCTCGTAGGTGTGTGGGGGGAAGTTGTAGTAGTCGAAAAGCATGCCGGGCTTCACGGCTGTGCTCACCGTCGGCACCGGTTCCTTTTCCCAATGGCCGGAAACCACGAGCACGGCTTTCGGCCGCCGCCCGATCTCGGCATCCAGACCCTGCAGGAAGCCGCGCAGGTCATCCCAGGGTGCCTTGCCCTCGGCATCCCGCGGAAACTCCATGAACGGCCATGGGCCGCCGCCATGCGGGATGAAATAGACGGGCAAACGATTGGTCATGGCGCGGTCTCACTTTCGAAGCGAGACTAGCACCCACAATCATTCTCCATAACCGCACTGATGGACGACATTTCGTTCGACAATAGTGAACGCGCCGCCGGAGAGGTTGAGAAGATCAGACCTGACAGGTCGTCACGATCAGCCCCTTCAAGCCGACAGCATCAGATCCATGTTCTGCACGGCCGCACCGGAGGCGCCCTTGCCGAGATTGTCGAGCAGCGCGACGAGATTGACATGCGCCGCACCGGGAGTGCCGAAGACGAAGAGTTTCATCGTGTCCTGGCCGACCAGTTCTTCGGCATCCACGCGTGGCAGCTTGGCGCTGTCGGCAAGCGGAACGACGCTGACGATATCCTGACCGGCATAGTGGGCAACGAGTGCCGCGTGAATGCTTTCCACTGTCGTGCCAACGGCGAGGTCTTCGAGGAAGAGCGGCACCTGCACGATCATGCCCTGCGCGAAGCGGCCGACGGAAGGGGCAAAGAGTGGCGCCCGGTCAAGAAGGCCGTGCGCCTGCATCTCCGGCACATGCTTGTGCTTGAGCGTAAGTCCATAGAGGAAATTGTTGGCCGCGAGGTGCTCGGGATGACCAACATCTTCCATCTGCGCGATCATCTGCTTGCCGCCGCCGGTATAGCCCGAGACCGCGTTGACCGAAACCGGATAGCCGTCCGGCAGGATGCCCGCGGCGCGCAGCGGGCGAATGAGGCCGATGGCACCCGTCGGATAGCAGCCGGGATTGGAGACATGGCGCGCCGCCTGGATCTTCGCCTTCTGTGCCTTGTCCATTTCGGCAAAGCCATAAGCCCAGTCCGGATGCACGCGAAACGCCGTGGAGGCGTCGAGGAGGCGGACATTGTTGTTCGCGGCCGTCATCTCGTAAGCCTGCTTCGAGGCATCGTCGGGCAGGCAGAGAATGGCGATGTCTGCGCTGTTGAGCATGTCCTCGCGCATCTTCTCGTTCCGCCGCTCGGCTTCGGGGATGGACAAGAGTTCCAGATCGCGGCGGTCAGCCAGGCGCGTGCGGATCTGCAGACCCGTTGTGCCGTGTTCGCCATCGATGAAGATCTTCGCTGCCATTTGTCTAGTCCCGTCAGAGATTTAGGTGAGAATGCGGAATCTGGTTGTGAGTGTGTTGAATCAATGTGTCAGCGGCGTGTCGCAAGCTTCTCCGCGCGCAAGCCCAGCATATACATTGCAACCGTCGCACCGGCAATTGCGGTGATGTCGGCATGATCATATGCGGGCGCCACTTCGACGATATCGGAACCTCTGATGTCGAGGGCGCCGAGCTTGCGCAGGACCGACAGCATCTTGGCCGAGGATGGGCCGCCCGCGACCGGCGTGCCTGTGCCAGGAGCATAGGCCGGGTCCAGGCAGTCGATATCGAAGGTCATATAGACCGGCGTCGAGCCGACATGCGAAAGAATGGTGTCGGCAATGGCCTGTGCGCCCATGTCCTCGACCTCGTAACCCGGAATGATCCGGATGCCGAAATCCTCAGGCGCATCGGTGCGGATGCCGATCTGGATCGAGCGTGCAGGATCGATCACGCCCTCGCGCACGGCACGGCAGACGAAGGAGCCGTGATCGATCCGCTGGCCGTCGTCATCCCAGGTGTCCTGATGCGCATCGAAATGCACCAGCGCCAGTGGCCCATGTGTCGCCGCATGCGCCTTGAGCAGCGGCCAGGTCACGAAGTGGTCACCGCCGAGTCCGAGCAGATAGGCGCCGGATGCGATGACGCGGGCCGCTTCCTGTTCGATCAGGGCAGGGGTCTGCTGGTGATTGCCGTAATCGAGCAGCACGTCGCCGTAGTCGATGACGGCCATCTGCTCGAAGAGGTCGCGCGAGAACGGATATTGCGGGTCGTTGTCGAAGATCGCCGAGGCGCGCCGGATCGCTTGCGGTCCGAAACGGGCGCCGGGCCTGTTGGAGACGGCCGCGTCGAAGGGAATGCCAAGCACGACGGCATCGACGTCGGTGAGGTCCTTCGAATACTTCCGCCGCATGAAGGAGAGCACGCCCGCATAGGTCGGGTCCGTGGCAGCCCCGCGGATCGCCTTGGCGGTAAAGGCGTTGTCGATCGATTTGCTGGCCATGTGCGCTTCTCCCGGATTGAATTTGATCAAATTAAACAGTCGACTCGCTCGGTCAAGCCTCGGGCGGGCGCTCTGAAGCGTGAAGCCGTGTGGGGAGAACGAAAAAAGGCGGAGCCGAAGCCCCGCCTTGATTTCCGTTTCCGGTTGTCCAGCGATTAACGCTTGGAGAACTGGAACGAACGACGGGCCTTCGCCTTGCCGTACTTCTTACGCTCGACGACGCGGCTGTCGCGGGTCAGGAAGCCACCCTTCTTCAGGACCGGACGCAGGCCCGGTTCGAAGTAGGTGAGGGCCTTCGAGAGACCGTGACGAACTGCACCGGCCTGGCCGGAGAGGCCGCCGCCGTGAACGGTCGCGATGATGTCGAACTGGCCGTCACGGGCCACTGCGACGATCGGCTGCTGCAGGATCATCTGCAGGACCGGACGGGCGAAGTAGGCGCGGAATTCCTTGCCGTTGACGGTGATCTTGCCGGAGCCCGGCTTGACCCAGACGCGGGCAACGGCGTTCTTACGCTTGCCGGTGGCGTAGGAGCGACCCAGGGAGTCGACCTTGCGGACGTGAGCCGGAGCTGCGTCCTGTGCCGGGGCAAGGTCCTTCAGGGAAGAAAGATCGGCCATACTTAGGCGCTCCTTGTGTTCTTGCTGTTCAGCGAAGCGACGTCGAGAGCGACGGGCTGCTGAGCTTCATGCGGGTGGTTCGTGCCAGCGTAGACGCGCAGGTTCTTCATCTGGCGACGGCCGAGCGGGCCACGCGGAATCATGCGCTCGACGGCCTTCTCAAGAACGCGCTCCGGGAAGCGGCCTTCGATGATCTGGCGAGCCGTACGCTCCTTGATGCCGCCCGGATAGCCGGTGTGCCAGTAGTACTTCTTGTCGGCATACTTGTTGCCGGTGAGTACGACCTTTTCGGCATTGATGACGATGACGTTGTCGCCGTCATCAACATGGGGGGTGTAGGTGGCCTTGTGCTTGCCACGCAGGTGCATGGCGATGATGGTGGCGAGGCGGCCGACAACGAGCCCTTCGGCGTCGATGAGGATCCACTTCTTCTCCACCTCTGCAGGCTTCTGAACGAAGGTAGACATTGGGGTCTCTTTCAGTGTGATCCCGCGGTTCCGTCTGTCGAAACTGCAGGCGTTTCTTGTTGCTTGTTTCGCGCGTGTTGGGCGCAAAAAAGAAAGCGGTCCCGAAGGGCCGCAGTCTTGGGAGCGGTATAGAGATCCAGCAGAAAGACGTCAAGATAGATCAACTTGGCACCTGGTCTGAAAAATTGTGTGAAAACAAGTAGATGGAGATGGGGTATTATTTTACCCCAATCAGGGGCTCGCTCAGGCATTCGTCATGCACTCTCGGATGGACAGCGACGGGATGCAGAGAGGGGTGTTCCACTTTCTTTGCAGATGGAACAGGTGTGTCGGGAGGCGCCTTCGCAACCTATGATTTCGCTAATATGCACATGAACATAATGAAAACATAAACCGAACGTATCGGCAGGGCCCTGAATGGAGACAAGCATGTCGCTGGAACGCCGAATCTCGCTCATTACCCTTGGCGTCACGGACGTCGCCCGCAGCACGGACTTTTATGCGAGACTGGGCTGGACGAAATCGTCCGCTTCCAACGATGATATCACCTTCATCCAGTTGAAGGGCACGGTCCTCGGTCTCTTTTCCCGAGCGAGCCTTGCCGAAGATGCGCATGTGGAGAACACGGCTGCGGGTTTCCGGGGCGTCGCGCTCGCCTACAATGTATCGAGCGAAATCGGTGTCGATGCCGTCGTGAAATTTGTTGTCTCCTGTGGCGGCACCCTGGTCAAGGCACCCCGGAAGGTGACTTGGGGCGGGTATTCCGGCTATGTCGCGGACCCCGACGGTCATCTCTGGGAGATTGCGTTCAATCCCTTCTTTCCGCAGGACGAACACGGCCATGTCGTGCTGCCCGTCTGATGGATGGCATTTGAGTGATCCTCCGATGGGGTCGTTAACTCGCCAGCGCTACAGTCGGTTCGGGACATGAAAGGACGGGTGAACCAGAGGCCCTCGCGGGCCGGGAGGAACGCCATGAACCACGATTTCTATGCGAACAGCGACCTCGCCGATATCCTTGCGACGGCCAAGAACGTGGCCGTCCTTGGCGCTTCGACGGATGACAAGCGCCCCAGTCACTGGATCTCCGGCTTCTTGCTGGGCAAGGGATACCGCGTCTTTCCGGTCAATCCCCTGCACGCTGGCGAACTCATCCTGGGGCAACGCGTCTACGGCTCGCTGGCCGAGATCCCCGAACCCATACATCTCGTCGACGTCTTTCGCCGCCCTGAGCATCTTGCCGGCATCGTTGAGGATGTTTTGGCACTGAGCCCGCGACCGGCGGCGATCTGGTGCCAGCTCGGCATTCGTGACGACGCCGCGGCTGCAAGGGCAGAGGCGGGCGGCATCAGGGTCGTCATGAACCGGGCGCTGGTTTCCGAATATCCGCTGGTCTACGAGCGCATGCATCCGGGCTCGGCGCAGGGCCACGCGGCCTGAACGCCACGATAGCGTCAGAACCGGATGACGGGCTTGCCGAGGCCGAAACGACGCGACTCGGGATCGTAGTCCTGGCAATTCAGGACCGGGCAGCGGTCGGTGTCGCGCGTCGGCACATAGGCCCGTTCCGCATATTCGTGCGGATCGCACATGGCACTGCGGGTAACGTAGCGATCATAAAGGGTCATGCCCTTCACCCGTGTCGACGGATAGCGCAGGATCACCGCCCGTTCGTTGATCACGCGCTGGCGCACCTGATCACAGGTGAGGGTCGTCGAATTGTAGCGTGAGATTGCAAGCGCAGGCTCGGCCAGCGTCATGGTCGCGATCGTCATGATGGCAAGGTGAGACAGTCGCATCACGTTCCTCCTTCTCGGCGCTCGATCAACGTGTTGTGCGTCGTGGCGGTTCCATGCCTTGTTGCAGGTCATTGCCACCCCATCTAATCCTCTGAATACGGTGAAAGAGGAGATGCAGATGGCCGATCACGATCATTATAGCGCTGATTATCTGAGGGGCATCCTCGGCGAGGTGAAAACCATCGCGCTTCTCGGCGCATCGCCAAAGCCGGACCGTCCGAGCTTCGGCGTGATGCGGTTCCTGCTGTCGAAGGGCTACAAGGTCTATCCGGTCAATCCCGGTCAGGCCGGCAAGGAGATCCTTGGCCAGACCGTGTTCGCCACGATGGCCGATATTCCAGAGGCGATCGACATGGTCGACGTTTTCCGCGCACCGGAACATCTTGGTGAGGTGGTGACTGAAGCGCTCGCCCTGCCAAACCGTCCAAAGGTGATCTGGGGACAGCTCTCCGTGCGCGACGATAACGCGATCAAGCCGGCCGAAGAGGCCGGCATCCGCGTGGTCATGGATCGCTGCCCGGCGATCGAGATACCCAGGCTCGGGCTCTGAAGGTCTAGGCGCCGATCAGTAGGTCGGGATTGGCGCGGAGCGCGTTCAGCGTATCGGCATTTCCGCAATAGTCGATAAAGGTTTGCTCGGCCTGGCCCTGCTGCAGATGCTGACGGCAGGTGTCCTTGGACGAACATTGCGCACAGGTAACCTGCATGTCGAGGAACAGCCGGCGCATGTGGTATTCGACTTCGGCCGGATCGATGTTGAGCGCCCGCATCATCGCCGGCATTTCGTCGGCCGCATGCGGCCCGGCCTTCACGAGCGCCTGCAATTGGTGGGCGCTGATGCCGCAATCGTCAGCCAGTGCCTGAACTTCGGCATCGGACAGGCCTGCGAGCATTTCGCTCTGCGCGGGCTGTTCGAAGCCCCGGGCGAACCAGGAGACTATTTGCTGCACGGTGTGGCGGACGGGATCGGCGATCGTGGGTGTCATGGGGCTCTCCTTCGACTGGGAAGAGCATGCCAGCACTTCGCGCGGCGACATTGACCTCGATCAAGTATGAATTTCCTGATCACTGCCGCACTTTGGAATAATCCGGGCTGACATCGGGCGGCGACCGATTATGATCCGCCCCGAAGTCACACAGGGAGGACCAAACAATGTCGGAGAACAATCCGGGTTTCGCCACGCTAGCCATCCATGCCGGCGCCCAGCCGGATCCCACCACGGGCGCGCGCATCACGCCGATCTACCAGACCACGGCCTATGTCTTCAACGACAGCGATCATGCGGCAAATCTCTTTGCGCTCAAGGAGTTCGGCAATATCTACACCCGCATCATGAACCCCACCCAGGGCGTTCTGGAAGAGCGGATTGCCGCGCTGGAAGGCGGCACGGCAGCACTCGCGGTTGCCTCGGGTCATGCAGCCCAGCTCCTGATCTTCCATTCGCTGATGCAGCCCGGTGACAATTTCGTCGCGGCAAGGAAACTCTATGGCGGCTCGATCAACCAGTTCGGCCATGCCTTCAAGAATTTCGGATGGCAGGTGCGCTGGGCCGATCCGGCGGATCCGGAAAGCTTCGCAGCCCAGATCGATGACAAGACCAAGGCCGTCTTCATCGAAAGTCTCGCCAATCCCGGCGGCACCTTCGTCGACATCGAAGCCATCGCCGAGGTCGCCCATCGCCATGGCCTGCCGCTGATCGTCGACAATACCATGGCAAGCCCCTACCTGATCCGCCCGCTGGAGCATGGCGCCGACATCATCGTGCATTCGGTCACGAAGTTCCTCGGCGGCCATGGCAATTCCATGGGCGGTGTCATCGTCGATGGCGGCACGTTCGACTGGTCGGCCAAACCAGGCCAATATCCGATGCTGTCCGAGCCGCGCCCGGAATATAATGGCGTCGTTCTGCACCAGACCTTCGGCAACTTCGCCTTCGCCATCGCCTGCCGCGTCCTTGGCCTGCGTGACCTCGGGCCGGCGATTGCCCCGATGAACGCCTTTCTGCTTCTGACCGGCATCGAGACACTGCCGCTGCGCATGCAGCGCCACTGCGACAATGCGCTGAAGGCCGCGACCTGGCTGAAGAGCCATCCGAAGGTCGCCTGGGTCAACTATTCAGGCCTTCCCGACGATCCGAACAATGCCTTGCAGAAGCGCTATTCGCCGAAGGGCGCCGGCTCCGTCTTCACCTTCGGCATCAAGGGCGGGCTTGAAGCCGGCAAGGCGCTGGTCGGTGGCTTGAAGCTCTTCTCGCATCTCGCCAATATCGGCGACACCCGCTCGCTTGTCATCCATCCTGCCTCGACGACCCATGCGCAGCTTTCCGAATCCCAACAGATCGCCGCCGGTGCCGGACCTGACGTCGTGCGCCTGTCTATCGGTATCGAGGATGCCGAAGACATCATCGCCGATCTCGAACAGGCTCTTTTCAACGCCTGATCTGCCTCTCAGCGGCGGTGCGAAAAAAAACACCGCCGCTTGTCTATCTGGAGACCATGATGAGCTTGTTCCTGCCTTTTGACCCCTCGACCGTCACCCCGGAGGAGGGGGCTCCCGCCGCCGACCGCCTGATCTCGGGCGATCCGCACTTCACCACCTGGAACATCGAGGAAGCGGAGGGCGGCATCTATGCCGGCATCTGGCAGTCGACGCCGGGCAAATGGCGGATTTCCTATGACGAATGGGAATATTTCCACATTCTCGAAGGCCACTCGGTGGTGACCGAGGATGGCGGCGCAGCGGTCGACCTGAGAGCGGGCGACCGCCTGGTGCTCAGACCCGGCTTCAAGGGAACCTGGGAAGTCCTTGAAACGACTCGCAAGGACTATGTGATCCGCCTGTGAGGTAAGGTTGCTTCAGTTGGAGTTGAAGGCCTTCGCGAAATCCGGGGATGCGATGAACGCCAGAGTGCGCCGCAGTTCCTCCGATCTCTCCTTGCCAAAGGCCTTGTCGAAGCGGTCTTGTGCCTCACGCCAGGCTTTGAGCATCTCGTCGCGCTGGCGTAGCCCTTGCTCGGTCAGTTGAACGCGGCGGGCCCGTCCATCCTTTTCGTCCGGCACGAGGATCACGAAGCCGTCGCGGATCAGCGGCTTCAGCGTATGGCCGAGAGCAGACAGGTCCATGACCATCGACTCGGCCAGGGCCTTCTGTGTGGGATTGCCGAGCACCGCAATCTGGGACATCAGCGAGAATTGCGTGCCCTTCAGGCCGCTATCTCCTATGGCATCGTCATAGAGCTGGCCGAGTTGGCGCGTTGCGCGCCGGATCGCGCTATTGTTGCAGTGAAACCAGACATCCTTCTCGTTTTGCATCCCGCAATGTCCTTTCCTTGAGCGGCCCGATCGTCTGGGGCCTCCGATAGCTAAACGAAATTTCAACAAAATTCGCGCGGGCCTTGAAGTCTTCCCCTGCTTGCTGCATATATAGTGGCATATGCCAGTAAATTAAAGCCCGGAGATTGATCATGTCCTCGACCCTTGGAACTGCCCTTGTCACCGGCGCCTCGTCGGGCATCGGCGCAACCTATGCCCGAAAGCTTGCAGAACGTGGTCATGACCTGCTGCTTGTTGCCCGCGACGAAGAGCGCCTGGCGGCTTTGGCCGCCGAACTTAAGGACGCGCATGGTATTGCCGCCGACATTCTCAAGGCCGACTTGACGCTTCCCGCCGACGTCAAGCGTGTCGAGGAGAGGCTGCGGGCCGATCAGGCGATCTCGGTCCTGGTCAACAATGCCGGCATCGGTCCGAACGGCGTTCTGCTGGACGGCGACATCGACTATCTCGATCGCATGATCGCCATCAACGTCACCGCCGCCAATCGGCTGGCCGTCGCGGCAGCCCAGGCGTTTGCCCAGAGAGGGCGGGGCACGATCATCAATATCGCCTCTGTCGTGGCCCTCGCGCCGGAGATCTTTAACGGGACTTACAGCGCCTCGAAAGCCTTCATCCTGGCGCTGACCCAGTCGCTGGCGCATGAATTGCGCGAGACCCCGGTACGGATCCAGGCTGTCCTGCCAGGTTTGACCCGCACGGAAATCTTCGATCGCGTCGGCTCGAGCTTTGACCACATCGATCCGGAAAGTGTCATGGATGTAGAGGATCTCGTCAGGTCCGCACTCGTGGGCCTCGATCAGGGAGAACTGGTGACTGTCCCGTCTCTGGAAGACGCCTCCCTGCTGGCTCAGTTTGGTGCGGCTCGACAAAACCTTGGCCCGCATCTGTCGAAGCGGGTCCCGGCATCGCGCTACACGACCAAAGCCTGAACATCATTGCGAACCTGAGGACCGGTCGATCTGCGGGCGACCGGTCCTCACACTTCGATCAGCCTACAAGCTCTCTCGCCTTTACGGCCGCTTCGTGCATGGCGACCATCGCGGCATCCTCGGCCCAGACCTTCTGGATACTCGCGCGACCGTCGATACGCGCCATATAGGCCTGAAAGGCAGGGCGGGTTTCGACGAGGCCGAACATCGTCGTCCAGCGGAGCGCAATACCCCAGAGCAGATCGGCCGCAGTGAACCGCTCGCCGAGCAGATAGGGTCCCTGCTTCAGTGTCTCCTCCACCAGGTCGATGAGGGAATCGTAGCTGGCATAGGGTGTTTCATTCATCGAGGCCGGATCGCGCTTCATGTGGCGATCGACGACCGCCGGCTCGAAGCAGTTGCCATAGATGAACAGCCAGCGAACATAGGCTCCACGCTCCGGATCGTCGATGGCAGGGGCAAGGCCTGCCTCGGGGTATAGATCCGCCAGATAGAGGTAGATCGCGCCCTGCTCGGTGACCAGCGTATCGCCGACTCGCACCGCCGGCACCTTGCCAAGCGGGTTGATCGCGAGATAGGCCGGCTGGCGCTGCTCATCCGCCTTCATATTGAGAACATGCAGCTCGTAAGGCGCCTTCAACTCCTCCAGCAGCACACGCGCGCCGGTGGCGCGGGTCTGGGGCGAGTAGAAGAGGGTGATCGGCCGGTTGTTGGTCATCTTGTGTCTCCCTTTGAAATGCGTTTCGCCATGCGGCGATGAGGGGAGAATGCGCCACCATACCTGTCAGAACCTGTCAGGTTGGTTTAGCATATTCATCGAGACGAGGTTTTTTTCGATGCGCGCGAGCCGGCTGATCAATATTCTGACGACGCTTCAGGCAAAGGGGCTGGTAACGGCCGAGGCGCTGGCCGCGGAAAACGATGTGTCGGTGCGCACCATCTATCGCGACATCGACGCCCTTTCGCTGTCGGGCATCCCGGTTTACAGCGAGCGCGGTTCCGACGGTGGCTACAGGTTGCTGGATGGATACCGGGTCCGGCTCAATGGCCTCACCCCCGCCGAAGCGCAGGCCATGTTTCTCTCCGGCATCCCTGGAGCTGCAGCCGATCTCGGCCTTGGTTCCCTGATGGCTGGCGCGCAGAAGAAGCTCACTGCCGCATTGCCCGAGGATCTGCGCGAAAGTGCCCGGCGCATGCAGTCGAAATTTCATCTCGATGCGCCCGCCTGGTTGGCTGAGGGCGAGCAGCCCGCCCACCTCCAGGCGATTGCGGATGCGGTCTGGAACTCCAAACGCATCCGAATGCGCTATCGCTCCTGGAAGGCGGAAAAGAACCGGGTCGCCGAACCGCTCGGCATCGTGATGAAGGGCGGCGCCTGGTATCTCGTCGCCCGCGTCGATGGCGCGGCGCGCACCTATCGCATCTCCCGCGTCCTCGATCTCCTCGTCACAGACGAACGTTTCGACTGGCCGATAGAGTTCGACCTTGCGGCCTATTGGCGCGAAAGCACGCGTCGGCTCGAACGCGAGCTTTACCCCGATTGGGCCACCATCAGGCTCTCCCCCTGGGGCTTGAAGGAAATCGGGCACATGGCGCCGCCTTATGTCCGAACCAATCTGGAATTCATCGGAGAACCTGACGAGCGCGGCTGGCGCACTCTCCGGCTACCCGTGGCGCATGAACGCATGGCCGTGTCTGAAATGCTCAAGCTTGGAACGGAGGTTGAGGTGCTCGACCCGCCAGACTTGCGTCTCGCCATGCGTCAGGCCGTCGAAACCCTGACGGCCCGCTACACGGACGCGTCCGACCTCACCAGCGAAGGTCGAGCCGCTCCAGTCCGTGGAAATGATAGACGTCCTTGACCGCCGGCGTCTCCGCGATCTTCAGTCCCGGCAGCCGCTTGAAGAGCAGCGGCAACACGATATTGAGCTCGAGACGGGCGAGCGGCGCGCCGATGCAGAAATGGATGCCGGCTCCGAAGGAGAGATTGGCCCCTTCGTCGCGATCAGGTTTGAAGGTCAGCGGATCAGGAAATTTCTGCGGATCGAGATTGGCGGCAGCCAGGATCAGGCTCACTTTGTCCCCACGCTTGAAGGACACGCCGTCGATTTCGCAGGGCTCCAGGCACCAGCGCTGGAAGATGTGCACCGGCGCACCGATCCGGAGCGTCTCTTCCACGGTCCGTTCCGTCGACTTCTCGTCGGTGAACAGCACAGCCGGATCGATACCGCTTTCGAGGATAACCCGCACCGAATTGCCGATCTGGTGCACAGTGGCCTCGTGGCCGGCATTCAACAGCACGATGGTCGTCGAGATCAGCTCGTCCTCGGTGAGAAACTGCCCCTTGTGCTCGGTATGGATCATGTGGCTCAGGAGATCGTCGCGAGGCTCGTTCCGTCTCTCGGCGATGACTTCACGCACATAGTCCGCAAATTCCTTGGCGGAGCGATCTGCGGCTTCCTCGTCCGCACGGGTCCGCTTGAACATGTACATGCCGACATAGTCGTGGCTCCATTTGAGGAGCTGAGGTCCCATGGTCTCGGGAATGCCGATCATCCGCGCAATCATCGTCACTGGAATGATATCGGCAAAGCTCGAAAGAAGCTCTGTCTGGCCATCCTTCTCGAAGGCGTCGATCAAGCGGTTGGCCAGCGCCTCGATCTCGGGCGTCATCTTCTCCACGTGACGGGAGACGAAGGCACGGTTGACCAGTGTCCTCAGCCGCGTGTGCTCTGGCGGTTCGATTTCCAGGAGCGAGTGTTCCTCGGCCTTGTCGAAATGTCGGGTATGTGCGGCGGGCTCGGCCATGCCAAGCTCCTCGCGCGTCGCAATATGCAGGATTTGCCGGCCGAAGCGGCGATCGCGGAGAAGCGCGTTCACATGGTCATATCCGGTGAAGAACCACTGCTTCTGCTCCTCCCAGTAAAAGGTCGGACAGCTTGCATGGAGCGCCGCATATGTCCGGTTCGGATTGCCGTAGAAGCCGGGATCGCGGGCGTTGAGCGAGACCCGGCGCATGGCCGGATCGATGGAGAGGAACGAGGTCTGTGTCATGCCGTCCTGTTTATCCCTTGCATTGCCCAGCGCAAGGGGAGGCGATGCCACTCAGTCGTTCAGCTTGTGGGCAACGGCGGAGATGCGATTGAGGATGGCCACATGCCGATCAGCCTGGCGGTCGACCTCTTCCAGCGGGCTCTCTTCCCGGGAAGGCGGGACGGTGACGGTCCTGTTGCCGGCGCGAACCGAGGTCCGGTTTCGCCCCTGCGCCTTGGCCGTGTAGAGCGCAAGATCGGCCTCCGACAGGAGATGATCCAGATTGGCCGTATGGAGCGGGCTGACCGAGATGCCCACGCTCGTGGTGACCGAGATGGGTGCCTCACTGGTTGGAAAGCTGCGGTCTGCGAATGCCAGCCGTACGGTTTCGGCAAAGAGCGCCGCATCCCTCGGCTCAGAGATGGCCAGGATGGCGGCGAACTCCTCGCCGCCGGTGCGCGCGAAGACGGCGCGCTGCGGCAGAAGCGAGCGGCAGACCTTTGCAAATTCCTGCAGCACCCTGTCGCCGGTCGTGTGGCCGTAGCGATCATTGATCTGCTTGAAGTGATCGAGGTCGAAAACCAGAACCCCGAGCATGTCGAGGGGGGAGGTCTCCGCCAGCCTCTGATAGGCCTCGGAAAAGCCGCGCCGGTTGAGCGCCCCGGTGAGCGGATCTGTCCGGACCAGAGCCTGCAGCTGTTCCTCCGAGCGGTCCATCGTGATCTTGGCGAGAATGACGGCCGATGTGATGAAGCAGATCACAACGAACGTGCCCATCCACATCCCGAAGAAATCATCCGCGAAACTCGTCGGGCGTAGATGCAGGACAACGACGATGTGGCCGATGCCGGCAATGACCTGCATCCCCCAGAGAAGGGTGAGAAGCGTCCGGTCGCGACTCGTGCTGAAGCGCGCGCGCGATGCAATCACCGCCAGGATCGCAAAGCCGAGCGAGGCGCCTGCATTGTAGAGCGAGACCCGGAAGGCGAAGTCTTCCCGTATGGATGGAACGAAGTTGCCGACGATCCAGAGGAGCGGCGGCAGCAGGAAAAAAAGCGAGCCCGGCCGGCGATCGAGGGCGGCTAGCCCCTTTGCCCAGAAGCTGAAGCCGACCAACGAAAGGGTGTTGGCCACCTGGATCGAGATGAAATCGGGGATCTGCCCGCGCATCCCCACCATGCCGAGACCGTTGGCATGGAATAGGAAGCCGATGCCGAACCAGAGGAAATGCTTCTGATCGCGTGCATGCAGCCAGATGGCAATCAGCAGAATCGCAAGCGTGTTGGCCTGGATCACCCAGAGAAAAAACGCGGTCTTCACGTCAATCACGATCAAATTCCTGAAATGAATGCGGCAGATTATCGCCCAAGAATGGCTCAAGCAGGTTAAGCAGTCACTATGAATACCCCCAGCATCGTGTTGGTTCCCGGACGTGGGTGAAAGCCAGGCTTACCGAAATTTCACCATGTTAGCCGTTTCTTGTGTATCGATCCGAGGTGAGGGCTCCAAGCGCGCTGTCGACCGACGGGAAAGTCAGGTTCTGCAGCGCTCGACGCATTTTGACCATTAAGGATATCCGGTCCTCATGTCTTGAATGTCGGGGTGCGGACACTCTATGTAGGGATTGACAAAGATTACGTGATTCCCGCCACCGAACGTGCCGGGGAGAGGCTGAAAAGGACCGACATGAGAAATCCCGTTGATACCGCTCTCGCTCTGGTGCCGATGGTCGTCGAGCAGACCAATCGTGGCGAGCGCTCCTACGACATTTTTTCTCGACTGCTGAAGGAGCGGATCATCTTTCTGACGGGGCCGGTCGAAGACACCATGGCCTCGCTCGTCTGCGCCCAGCTTCTGTTCCTCGAGGCCGAGAACCCGAAGAAGGAAATCGCCATCTACATCAATTCGCCGGGCGGTGTCGTCACGTCGGGTATGGCGATCTACGACACGATGCAGTTCATTCGTCCGGCCGTTTCGACGCTTTGCATCGGCCAGGCCGCATCGATGGGGTCGCTGCTGCTGGCTGCCGGCGAAAAGGGTATGCGCTTCGCAACCCCGAACGCGCGCATCATGGTTCACCAGCCCTCCGGCGGTTTCCAGGGTCAGGCGTCCGACATTGAACGTCATGCTCGTGACATTATTAAGATGAAGCGTCGCCTGAACGAGGTCTATGTCAAGCACACGGGCCGAACCTATGACGAAGTTGAGAACACGCTTGATCGTGACCACTTCATGGAATCGAGCGAAGCCAAGGACTGGGGTCTGATCGACCGTATCCTGACCTCGCGCGTCGAAATGGAAGGCGCTGCACCGTCTGCTTGATCCGCGCTTCTGCCGCCGGCATCGGCTAGATGCCGGCAGACGTGATGGCAGGCGGGGTTTAAAGTCGGCGTAAAAGCGCTATTAGTAGGATTAAGGCTATGTTGAATCTTTGTGACATAGTCTGCCGAGACTGGGAGTTTTCGTTGCCGCCGCTCCGACATGGTCGGATCGGCTAGTAGCTCCGGATCGGAAGAGGTTCCCCCCAACGGCGGCGGTGGGAGCCGGACAGTGTGAGTGACCGCCCTGCCGTGACTGCGGTGGCGCGGCGTGCTGGAAGGATAAAGACATGAGCAAAGTCAGCGGAAGCAACGGCGGTGACTCCAAGAATACCCTTTATTGTTCCTTCTGCGGCAAGAGCCAGCACGAGGTCCGCAAGCTGATTGCCGGACCGACTGTGTTCATCTGCGATGAATGCGTCGAACTCTGCATGGATATCATCCGCGAAGAGAACAAGTCTTCGATGGTCAAGTCTCGCGACGGCGTTCCCACGCCGCAGGACATCATCAAGATTCTCGATGAATACGTGATCGGTCAGAAGCAGGCGAAGAAGATCCTGTCCGTGGCCGTTCACAACCACTACAAGCGCCTGTCGCACGCCTCCAAGGGCGGCGAAGTCGAGCTGGCGAAGTCGAACATCATGCTGGTCGGCCCGACCGGCTGCGGCAAGACTTATCTGGCCCAGACATTGGCGCGCATCATCGACGTTCCCTTCACTATGGCCGATGCCACGACCCTGACCGAAGCCGGTTATGTCGGTGAAGACGTCGAAAACATCATCCTCAAGCTCCTGCAGTCTGCGGATTACAATGTCGAGCGCGCTCAGCGCGGCATCGTCTACATCGACGAAGTCGACAAGATTTCCCGCAAGTCGGACAATCCCTCGATCACCCGCGACGTATCGGGCGAGGGCGTCCAGCAGGCGCTGCTGAAGATCATGGAAGGCACGGTCGCATCCGTTCCTCCGCAGGGTGGTCGCAAGCATCCGCAGCAGGAATTCCTGCAGGTGGATACGACCAACATCCTGTTCATCTGCGGCGGGGCCTTTGCCGGCCTCGACAAGATCATCTCTGCCCGCGGCGAAAAGACCTCGATCGGTTTTGGCGCAACGGTGAAGGCGGAAGACGATCGTCGTGTTGGCGAAGTGCTGCGTGAACTGGAGCCGGAAGATCTCGTCAAGTTCGGTCTCATCCCGGAATTCATCGGCCGTCTGCCCGTTCTGGCAACGCTCGAGGACCTGGACGAGGACGCGCTGATCCAGATCCTCTCCGAGCCGAAGAACGCGCTCGTCAAGCAGTACCAGCGCCTGTTCGAGATGGAGGATGTCGAACTGTCCTTCCACGAGGACGCGCTTCGCGAAATCGCCCGCAAGGCGATCACCCGCAAGACCGGCGCGCGTGGCCTTCGTTCGATCATGGAGAAGATCCTGCTCGATACGATGTTCGAACTGCCGGAGCTGGAAGGTGTCCGCGAGGTTGTCATCTCCGACGACGTCGTCAACGGCAGCTCCCGTCCGCTCTACATCTATGCCGACCGTCAGGAAGAGAAGGCCAACGCTTCCGCCTGATCGATCCGGATCAAGACAGACGAAGAGCCCGCCCTTGTGGCGGGCTTTTCCGTTTCAAGATGACCTTTTTTGCCGTTGCCTGTGGTTTTCGCGGCCCGCCTGCGCATATACGGCATTCCGCAGTTGTCAGGCGCGCTGGTTGGGCTAGAACAAGGGCGAGAGTGAACGCCTGTGTGCTTGATGCCATCGCCGCGTATCCCTGTCTCCGACCACCCATATGACTGTGAGGAGCCAACCGGGCGACGAAGTGACGCGAATGCCTCGCATCAGGTTTGATTTGTAGTGTGAAAGCCGACGAGGTTTGTCATTCTGGCGTCACAGATTCGGCGCCGGCCTTGGCGGCAGACTTGAATTGGCGGAGGCGCCACTCCACTTGTTGGAGGATCGAAAGTATGCCTGACGCCTCTTTTGGGTCGGCATGGAGTCCCGGTTTCCCCGGGACGTTTGAAAGGAAGTGAAATGACGAATACGTCAGCTGCAAACGAGGTGAACACCTATCCGGTGCTTCCTCTGCGCGACATCGTGGTGTTTCCTCACATGATCGTCCCGCTGTTCGTCGGCCGTGAAAAATCCATCCGCGCTCTGGAAGAGGTGATGGGTTCCGACAAGCAGATCATGCTGGCCACGCAAATCAATGCGAGTGATGACGATCCCACGCCCGACGCGATCTACGAAGTCGGCACCGTCGCCAATGTGCTCCAGCTCCTGAAGCTGCCCGACGGCACCGTGAAGGTGCTGATCGAGGGACGCGCACGTGCTAAGGTCGAGGCGTACACGGCCCGCGAGGACTATTACGAGGCCAAGGCCATCATTCTTGCCGAACCGGCAGAAGACGCCGTGGAAATCGAGGCGCTGTCCCGCTCGGTGGTTTCGGAATTCGAAAACTACGTCAAGCTGAACAAGAAGATCTCCCCCGAGGTCGTCGGTGCCGCGAGCCAGATCGAGGACTACTCGAAGCTGGCCGACACGGTCGCTTCGCATCTCTCCATCAAGATCACCGAAAAGCAGGAAATGCTGGAAACGGTGAGCGTGAAGACGCGCCTGGAAAAGGCGCTCGGCTTCATGGAAGGCGAGATCTCCGTCTTGCAGGTCGAGAAGCGCATCCGCTCGCGCGTCAAGCGCCAGATGGAAAAGACCCAGCGCGAATACTACCTCAACGAACAGATGAAGGCGATCCAGAAGGAACTCGGCGACGGCGAAGACGGCCGTGACGAGATGGCCGAACTGGAAGAGCGCATCGCCAAGACCAAGCTTTCCAAGGAAGCCAAGGAAAAGGCCGATGCGGAGCTGAAGAAGCTGCGCCACATGAGCCCGATGTCGGCGGAAGCCACCGTCGTGCGCAACTACCTCGACTGGCTGCTCGGTCTGCCCTGGAGCAAGAAGTCAAAGGTCAAGATCGACCTCAACGCGGCCGAGAAGACCCTCGACGAGGACCATTTCGGTCTCGACAAGGTCAAGGAACGCATCGTTGAATATCTCGCCGTTCAGGCGCGTGCGACGAAGCTTAAGGGCCCCATCCTCTGCCTCGTCGGTCCTCCGGGCGTCGGCAAGACCTCGCTCGCCAAGTCGATCGCCAAGGCGACCGGCCGCGAATACGTGCGCATGGCCCTCGGTGGCGTCCGTGACGAAGCCGAGATCCGTGGTCACCGCCGCACCTATATTGGTTCGATGCCCGGCAAGATCGTGCAGTCGATGAAGAAGGCCAAGAAGTCCAACCCGCTCTTCCTGCTCGATGAAATCGACAAGATGGGCATGGACTTCCGTGGCGACCCGTCGTCGGCCCTGCTCGAGGTGCTGGATCCGGAACAGAACTCGACATTCATGGACCACTATCTTGAAGTGGAATACGACCTGTCGAATGTCATGTTCGTCACGACTGCCAATACGCTGAATATCCCGGGTCCCCTCATGGACCGCATGGAGATCATCCGCATTGCCGGTTACACCGAGGATGAAAAGCTCGAAATCGCCAAGCGGCACCTGTTGCCCAAGGCGATCAAGGAACACGCCCTGCGCCCGGAAGAATTCTCCGTGGCGGATTCGGCGATCATGGCGATCATCCAGCAGTACACCCGCGAAGCCGGTGTCCGCTCCTTCGAACGCGAACTGATGAAGCTCGCCCGCAAGGCCGTGACCGAAATCATCAAGGGCAAGGTGACCTCGGTTGCCGTGACCGGTGCGAACATCAACGAATATCTGGGCGTTCCGCGCTTCCGCCACGGCGAAGCCGAGGGCGAAGACCAGGTCGGCGTTGTCACGGGTCTGGCCTGGACGGAAGTGGGTGGAGAATTGCTGACCATCGAAGGCGTCATGATGCCCGGCAAGGGCCGCATGACGGTCACCGGCAACCTGAAGGAAGTGATGAAGGAATCGATTTCGGCAGCGGCATCCTATGTCCGTTCGCGCGCCGTCGATTTTGGTGTCGAGCCGCCGCGCTTCGACAAGTCCGACATCCACGTTCACGTTCCGGAAGGGGCGACCCCGAAGGATGGTCCGTCCGCAGGTGTTGCCATGGCAACGGCGATCGTCTCGATCATGACCGGCATCCCGGTCAACAAGGATGTCGCCATGACGGGTGAAATCACCCTGCGCGGTCGTGTCCTGCCGATCGGTGGCCTGAAGGAAAAGCTGCTCGCAGCCCTTCGCGGTGGCATCAAGAAGGTTCTCATTCCGGAAGAGAACGCCAAGGATCTGGCGGACATTCCGGACAATGTGAAGAACAACATGGAGATCGTTCCGGTGTCGCGCATGGGCGAGGTTATCAGGCACGCCCTGGTCCGTGTCCCCGAGCCGATCGAGTGGGATGGAACCGTTGAAACGCCGGCGATCGGCGTGGTCGACGGCACCGATGAAACCGGTGCAACCATCGCTCACTGAGGCAAATCTGCCATAAGTGAGCCACAAAGCTCCAAAACCGACAAAAAGGCTGGCATTTATGCCAGCCTTTTTTGTGAAATGCCGCGTGAAAGGCTTGTTTTCCGGGGCTTTCAGGTGCTTTTGAGTTGCGAAGGGCAGAAGCTTTCGTATTCTCCGCCCGACTTAATCATTTGAGTCGTTTCATACCAATCAGAAAGGGTGGAAACATGAACAAGAACGAACTCGTATCCGCGGTCGCCGAGAAGGCTGGCCTCACCAAGGCTGACGCTGCCTCTGCCGTTGATGCCGTTTTTGAAACGGTCCAGGCTGAACTGAAGAACGGCGGCGACATTCGTCTCGCTGGCTTCGGCGCCTTCACCGTTGGCCGTCGCGAAGCCTCCAAGGGCCGCAACCCGTCCACCGGCGCTGAAGTCGACATCCCGGCTCGCAACGTTCCGAAGTTCACGGCCGGCAAGGGCCTGAAGGACGCTGTCAACAGCTGATCCGTCGTGACCGTCGCACCCTTCGGTGCCGATGGTCAGCTGACATACTGGTGAGCCCGGCTTTGTGCCGGGCTTTCTTTTTGCCCTTCTTGCGCTGCAGCGAGACCTGTCTTATCTGTGAGGCGCCGGTTGTACCGGCATTCGTTCTCAGGGCGGGGTGAAACTCCCCACCGGCGGTAACGGGGAGACCCGAAGCCCGCGAGCGCCTGCCTTTCATTCGCGAAAGGCAGGGTCAGCAGATCCGGTGCAAAGCCGGAGCCGACGGTTAAAGTCCGGATGAAAGAGAATGAGGTCAGGCCACGCCCTTGTTCCGCTCGTTGCGGATCGCGGAGGCGTTGCTGCGCAGATCCGTGCCCGTCCGGGTGCGCTTTTCGTCGTCCTCATCTGTCCTGGTTTGTGTTGGTCCTTTGGAAAAGGAAAAATGACATGAATCAGAGCTCCGTTTCGCT
This sequence comes from Peteryoungia algae, assembly GCF_030369675.1. Taxonomy (NCBI): domain Bacteria; kingdom Pseudomonadati; phylum Pseudomonadota; class Alphaproteobacteria; order Hyphomicrobiales; family Rhizobiaceae; genus Peteryoungia; species Peteryoungia algae. The sequence goes on from NZ_CP128477.1 coordinate 477,313, forward strand.
CTTGCGCTCCCGGGCCGTCCTCGGCGCCGGTTTCATGGTTCTGGCGGGCGTCGCCTTCGCCGCTCTCAACGTCGTCACGCAATGGCTTGCCATGACGCTCGGTTTCCCGCCGGCCTCAACAGCCTTCTGGCAATATGGCTTTGCCCTCGTCCTCTCTCTCCCCTTGCTCTTCCGGCTCGGTCTGCGTGCCATGAAGACCGACTATCCGGTGCGCCACATCCTGCGGGTCCTGCTGGCCGCCTTCGGCGTGCAGGCCTGGGTCACGGGCCTCGCCACCGTCCCGATCTGGCAGGCCATCGCTCTCGTCATGACCTCGCCCTTCTTCATCATCATCGGCGCACGCCTCTTTCTCGGCGAGACCGTCGGCCGCGACCGCTGGCTTGCGACGCTGACGGGCTTCGTCGGCGCGATGATCATCCTCCAGCCCTGGTCGGACAGCTTCACCCTGGCCGCCCTCCTGCCGGTCTTTTCGGCCCTGCTCTGGGGCGGTTCCTCATTGATCATGAAGAACCTCACGCATTACGAGGCACCGGAAACGGTCACGGTCTGGCTGCTGGTGCTGCTGACGCCGATCAATGCCGGGCTCGCAGTTGCCGGTGGCTTCGCCGTGCCGGAAGGCCTCACCCTCTGGCTGTTGCTCGCCGCCGGTCTGCTGACGGCCTTTGGGCAATATCTGCTGACACTCGCCTACAATGCCGCTGACGCGGCCTATGTTCAGCCGTTTGACGACCTGAAGCTCCCGCTCAACGTCTTTGCCGGCTGGCTGGTCTTCGGCTATGCGCCGAGCGGCTATCTGTGGTTGGGCGCATTGCTGATCCTCGGGGCTTCACTCTTCCTGATGTTGCGCGAGGCCGGCAAGGAAGCATCGCCGGCGTCCCAATGACAGGTCTCGAGAACAGCAACCTATAGGAACAGCTTATCGGGATATCCGGCAGGAATTCGTCGGACGACCGCCAATCTGTCATCCGACTGTCACCCGACTGCCCCAGAAACCTCTTGTTCCATTTCTGGATACTGGAGGTTTCCCGATGACCCATGGTCTCTCCCGCGTCGCCCTGACGGCGGCGCTTTTTGCATCCGTGGCCCTGCCGGCCGCTGCCGAACAGGTTTTCAACCGCATTGCCGCCTTCCCGGTCGCCGCCAATTTGCCGGCCGACAAGGACAAGTTGACCACCACCTCTGCCGAGATCATCACCGCCTCGGAAGACGGCAACACACTGATCTACTCCGACAGCCCGCTCGGTGGCATCGGCTTCATCGACATCACGGACGCCAGGGCACCGAAGGCTGCGGGCGCTGTGATGATGGACGGCGAGCCGACTTCCGTGGCTGTCGCTGGCGGCAAGGTACTCGTCGGGGTCAACACCTCCGAGAACTTTACCAGCCCGTCGGGCAAGCTCGCGATCGTGGACATTGCCTCGAAGGCTGTCGATGCCACCTGCGATATCGGCGGTCAGCCGGATTCGGTCGCCGTGGCCAAGGACGGCTCATTCATCGCCATCGCCATCGAAAACGAGCGTGACGAAGACTTGAACGATGGCGCCCTGCCGCAGATGCCGGCCGGTGACCTCGTCATCCTGTCGCTCAATGATGGCGTTGCTGATTGCGGCTCGATGAAGCGCGTCGCGTTGACCGATCTTGCCGAGATTGCACCTGAGGATCCGGAACCGGAATTCGTCGCGATCAACAGCCTCGGCGAAATCGCAGTGACGCTGCAGGAAAACAACCACATTGCCATCGTCGACGGCAAGACCGGTGACGTGAAGGCCCACTTTTCTGCCGGTACGGTCGACCTTGAAGGTATCGACACCAAGTCGGATGGAGCACTCAAGTTCACCGGTACAAGGGAAGGCGTTCCGCGCGAGCCTGATGCCGTGAAGTGGCTCGACGACAACCGTCTGGTTATTGCCAATGAAGGCGACTGGAACGGTGGCTCGCGCAGTTTCACCATCTTCGACAAGACCGGCAAGGTTGCCTATGAGTCCGGTCCGTCGCTGGAAATGGCCATCGCCCAGATCGGTCATTTTCCCGACAAGCGTGCCAAGTCCAAGGGCGTCGAGCCGGAAGGCCTGGAAGTCGCAACCTTCGGCGATCAGAACTACTTCTTCGTTCTGTCCGAGCGTTCCTCGATCGCCGCAGTCTACAAGGACACCGGCGCCGAGCCGGAACTGACACAGCTTCTGCCGTCCGGTGTGTCGCCGGAAGGCGCCGTTGCCATTCCGTCGCGCAACCTGCTGGTCACCGCCAACGAGGTGGACCTCGGCGAAGATGGCGGCCCGCGCTCGCATGTCATGCTCTATGAGCTGGCTGAAGGCACGCCTGCCTATCCAATGCTGAAGTCGGCCATGGTCGATGGTGCACCGATCGGCTGGGGCGCTCTGTCTGGCCTCGTCGGCGATGCCGAAAAGGCAGGCACGCTCTATGCGGTCAATGACAGTTTCTATGCGATGCAGCCGACCATCTACACGATCGACGCAACGCAGAAGCCGGCCGTCATCACCTCGGCTCTGCCGGTCACCCGCGGCGGCGCTGCTGCCCAGAAGCTCGATCTCGAAGGTATCGCGCTGGATGGCAAGGGCGGCTTCTGGCTGGCCTCGGAAGGCGATTCTGCCAAGCTCGTCGGCCATGGCCTCTACAATGTCGATGCCAAGGGTGAGATCAAGGCCGAGATCGGCCTCCCAGTTGAACTGCTCGCAGGCCAGACCCGCTTCGGCCTCGAAGGTGTCACCAGTGTCGGCACCGGTGACGACATGACCCTCTGGATGGCAGTTCAGCGTGAATGGGGTGACGACGAGAAGGGCTCGGTGAAGCTCCTCTCCTACAACCCCAAGTCCAAGGAATGGGGCGCCGTTCGCTATCCGCTGGAAAAGGCCGCTGAAGGCTGGGTCGGCCTGTCGGAAATCACCGCCCACGGCGACTATGTCTATATCGTCGAGCGCGACAACCAGATCGGCGACAACGCCAAGCTCAAGAAGCTTTTCCGAGTTGCCGTCGCCGATTTGAAGCCCGCCAAGCTCGGCGAGCAGCTTCCGACCGTCACCAAGGAAGAAGTCCACGACTTCATTCCGGATCTGAAGGCCGCCACCAATGGCTACGTGGTCGACAAGCTCGAAGGCTTTGCCTTCGACGCCTCGGGCAAGGCCTTTGCGGTCACCGACAACGACGGTGTGGACGATTCGTCCGGCGAAACGCTGTTCTGGGAAGTGAACCTGCGGGGCACGAACTGATCGACGGATCGACGTCTTGATAAAAGAGAGGCCGGGTGATCGCTCACCCGGCCTCGTCCTTTTGAGAGCGTCCGCCTCTTACCAGCGGTGGTGCACATGCGGCGCGATCAGGCGTTCATAAACGTCGCGCGATGCAGCCATGACATCGGCAGACAGGGCTGCCAGATCGGACGCTGCCGCATTCGCTTTGGCCTGCTCGCCATTGCGGGCGCCGGGGATGACGACCGTGACGGCCTCATGCATCAGGATCCAGCGCAGAGCAAACTGCGCCATCGAGGCACCTGATGGTACCAGCTTGCGGACTTCCTCGACCGCCGCGAGACCTGTCTCGAAAGGCACGCCCGCAAAGGTCTCACCAACGTCAAAGGCCTCGCCATTGCGATTGAAATTGCGGTGGTCTTCAGCAGCAAACTGTGTGCTCGCGGTGATCTTGCCCGAAAGCAGCCCGCTTGCCAGCGGCACGCGCGCGATGACGGCGACGTTGCGGCGCTTGGCTTCCTGGAAGAACAGGCTGGCGGCACGCTGGCGGAACATGTTGAAGATGATCTGCACCGAAGCCACACCCGGATATTCGATCGCCTTGAGCGCTTCCTCGACCTTTTCCACCGAGACACCGTAGTGCTTGATCTTGCCGGCCTTGCGGATCTCTTCGAGCCCCTCGAACATGTCCTGTCGATAATAGACTTCGGTCGGTGGGCAGTGCAGCTGCACGAGATCGAGACTGTCGATTTCCAGGTTCTTCAGCGAGCGGTCGATGAACGCCTCGATATTGGCCTTGGTGTAACCGTCAGCCACATGCGGGTTCAGCCGGCGACCGGCCTTGGTCGCCACCATCGGCCGCTCGCCGCCGCGTGCCTTCAGCACCTCGGCGATGATCTTTTCCGACCGGCCGTCGCCATAGACGTCAGCCGTATCGATGAAGGTCATGCCGGCATCGAGGGCCGCATTGAGCGCTGCCCGGCCGTCGGCCTCGGAAACCTCGCCCCAGGACCCACCGATCTGCCATGCGCCGAAGCCGATATCGCTGACGGTGAATTCCGTCCGGCCAAATTTATGTTCTCGCATCGTGATGTCTCTCCCGTGATTGTGGCTTCGAGCTAGCAAGTGGGGCAGGGGGTGGCAAGCTTCAACAGCTTGATTGTCCTGAAGTGATCCGCTCAGCCCTCAGATGCGAATTGCAGCGCAGGAAGCGAGGGAGCGAAATGCCGAAGATGATCCGCAAGGGCGATCTGCCCGACAAGACCTGCCCCGCCTGCCGCAGACCCTTCGCCTGGCGCAAGAAGTGGGAGCGCAACTGGGAAAGCGTCATCTACTGTTCCGAACGCTGCCGTCGTTCCGGTAAAACCGCAAGCGCGGCAAAGTCGTAGACGTCTGAGACAGCCAATTGATCGGGATATCATGACACACCAGGCTCCGGCGCCCTCTCGCCTCGTGCTTTACGCCCTGCCGGCGATCCCCATGGCCGCCATAGCGCTGCCCTTTTACATCGTTCTGCCGACCTTTTACGCAGATCACTTCGCCATGTCGCTGGCAACGATCGGTATCGTGCTGCTCGGCATCCGTCTGATCGACGCGGTCACCGATCCCCTGTTCGGCTGGCTTTCCGACCGCGTACGATCCCGCTTCGGCCGCCGCCGTTTCTTTTTCCTGATCTCCACGCCGCTGACGGCGCTCGCGGCCTTCATGTTGTTTTGGCCGCCGGAGGATGCCAGCATCGGCTATCTCGCGTTCTGGGGCGTGGCGCTCTCCATCGGCTCCACCTGGTCGCTGTTGCCCTACACGGCCTGGGGGGCTGAACTCGCGACCGGCTACCAGGCGCGTGTGAAGCTTTCGGCGTATCGGGAGGGGGCGACGCTCATTGGATCGCTGATCGCCATCACACTCCCGTTCGTCGGGGGGCTCGACACGGCGATCGGTTTTCACGGCCTCGCCTGGATCGCCGTCTTCATTGCCGTGATGCTGCCGCTGACGGGTCTGCTCGCCGCAACCACCGTGCCCGAGCCGGTGGACTTCTCCCGGCGCAAGCTATCCTTGCGGGAGGGGTTTCGCCATCTGCGCGCCAATGGCCCGTTCCTGCGGTTGGCCTCCGCCTTTCTGCTGAACAGCTTTGCCAATGCCATTCCAGCCTCGCTGTTTATCTATTTCGTAGGGCAGCGCCTCGGTGCGCCGGCCCTGCAGGGGCCTCTGCTCTTCACGTATTTTCTCTGCGCCATCGCCGGCGTTCCCTTGGCGGTTGCAACCGCCCGGCGCCTCGGTAAGCATCGCGCCTGGTGCTTCGCCATGATGCTGGCCTGCGCGGTCTTCTCGGTTGCCGGCTTCCTTGGTGAGGGAGATGTCTTCGCCTTCACGATCGTCTGCGTCGTCACTGGCCTGCTGCTCGGATTCGACCTGACACTGCCGCCGGCGATCCAGGCCGACGTCATCGACAATGACACGGTCGCCTCCGGCGAACAGCGCTCCGGCCTCTATTTCGCGGCCTGGAGCTTCATCACCAAGCTAGCGGTCGCACTCTCCGCCGGCATCGTCTTCCCACTGCTCGACCTCGCCGGATTCATCGGAAGCCAGTCGGCGGCCCAGACGCCGGAGGCACTGACGATGCTGGCCGCCCTCTACGCCTTCCTGCCCATCCTTCCCAAGCTCGCCGCGATCACCCTGATGTGGAATTTCTCGCTCGATGAAGCCGCACACCAAAGGCTGCGGGCAAACCTCACGCCGCTCGGTTAACCGTCCCGTCAATGGGTTTTGACAGATTTGCTATCGATGGCTAGACCGAGACGGGGGGCAGGATTTCCTCGCATCGTCGCGGATCAATTCGGATGCGATGACGAATTCTGCGCGACTTAACAGGTTTGTCATCTCAGCGTCGTGTTCTACGCGCCATAGCGGAACGGACGGCAGCCGGATGCAATCATGGTCAGGATAGGTGTTCAATGCGCATTGTGATGATTGGCTCGGGTTATGTCGGCCTGGTGTCGGGAGCCTGTTTGGCGGATTTCGGTCACGAGGTGATCTGTGTCGACAAGTCGACCGAAAAGGTCGAGGCGCTGGAGCGCGGCGAAGTGCCGATCTTCGAGCCGGGGCTCGAAGCGATCATTGCCCATAACCGTGCTTCCGGCCGCCTGAGCTTCTCGCTTGATCTGGCTGGCCCCGTCGCAAACGCCGATGTCGTCTTCATTGCTGTCGGCACGCCGTCTCGCCGCGGCGATGGTCATGCCGACCTGACTTACGTCTACGCCGCCGCGCGCGAAATCGCAGCCGCCGTCACCGGCTTTACGGTGGTGGTCACCAAGTCCACGGTCCCTGTCGGCACCGGCGACGAGATCGAGCGCATCTTCCGCGAGGAATTTCCGGACAAGGACATTGCCGTCGTCTCCAATCCGGAATTCCTGCGGGAAGGGGCCGCCATCTCCGACTTCAAACGTCCCGACCGCATCGTCATCGGCACGGGCGACGAACGCGCCACCGAACTGATGCGAGAAGTCTACCGTCCGCTCTATCTCAACGAGGCGCCGCTCTATTTCTGCGAACGCCGCACCTCCGAACTGATCAAATATGCCGCCAACGCCTTCCTGGCGATGAAGATCACCTTCATCAACGAGATCGCCGATCTCTGCGAGAATATCGGTGCCGATGTTCAGAAAGTGGCCAAGGGCATCGGCATGGACAAGCGCATCGGCGACAAGTTCCTGCATGCCGGGCCCGGCTATGGCGGCTCCTGCTTCCCGAAAGACACGCTGGCGCTGGTCAAGACGGCGCAGGACTTCGACAGCCCGCTGCGCCTGATCGAGACGACGGTGATGGTCAACGACAACCGCAAGCGCGCCATGGGCCGCAAGGTGATCGCCGCCTGTGACGGCACTGTGCGCGGCAAGAAGATCGCCGTGCTCGGCCTGACCTTCAAGCCGAACACCGACGACATGCGCGATGCGCCCGCCATCACCATTGTCCAGGCGCTGCTCGATGGTGGCGCCGACGTGCATGTCTTCGATCCCGAAGGCATGGAGGCGGCCAAGGCCGTACTTGGCCCTGTCACTTATGGCACGAACCCTTACGAGATTGCGACCGATGCCGAGGCCATCGTCGTGGTCACCGAGTGGGACGAGTTCCGCGCGCTGGATTTTCGCCGCCTGAAGCAGGAGATGAAGGCACCCGTCATCGTCGACCTGCGCAACATCTACAAGCCGGAGGAGATGGCGAAATACGGCTTCAAGCACCTCCCGATCGGCAAGCGGACCGCAAAGGCCTGAGCATGCATTACTTCATCACCGGCACAGCCGGCTTCATCGGTTTCCATCTCGCCCGCCGGCTTTTGGCGGACGGACATGAGGTCACCGGCTTCGATGGCATGACGCCCTACTACAACGTCAAGCTCAAGCACATGCGCCACGCGGCCCTGGCGCAGTATCCGGCCTTCAAGCCGGTCATTGCCATGCTCGAGGATCGTTCGGCGGTCGAAGACGCCATGGCCACGGCCAAGCCCCATGTGGTGATCCACCTCGCGGCCCAGGCGGGTGTACGCTACAGCCTGGAAAACCCGCAATCCTATCTGACGTCCAACGTCACCGGCTCCTACAACATCATCGAGCTTGCCGAGCGCCACAAGGTCAAGCACCTGATGCTCGCGTCCACCTCCTCGATCTATGGTGCCAATCCGACGGTGCCATTCCGCGAGACGGACCGCGCCGACGAGCCGCTGACCATCTATGCCGCCACCAAGAAGTCGATGGAGCTGATGGCGCATGCCCATGCCCATCTCTACAAGACGCCGACCACGGCCTTCCGTTTCTTCACCGTCTATGGCCCATGGGGCCGGCCGGACATGGCGCTGTTCAAGTTCGTCGATCTGATGTTGAACGACCAGCCGATCGAGATCTATGGCGAAGGCAAGATGAGCCGCGACTTCACCTATATCGACGATCTCGTCGAGGCGATCGTCAGGATCTCGAATGTCATCCCGGACGAATCGAATCGCGTCGCCGATGAGGGGATCGAGACGCTCTCCCGCCAGGCGCCTTACCGCCTGGTCAATATCGGCGGCGGCCAGCCGGAAAACCTGATGGACTTCGTCGAAATGGTGGAGCGGGCGCTTGGCCAGCCGGCAATCCGCAACATGCTGCCGATGCAGAAGGGCGATGTGCCGCGCACCTATGCGGCACCCGATCTCCTGCAGGCGCTGACCGGCTATACGCCAACCACAAAACTCGAAGACGGCGTGAAAGCCTTCGTCGAATGGTATCTCGAGGCCCGCCCGGAATTGCAGGGGTAAGAGACTCACTCCGCCGCTTGAATGCCAGCCTTGACTTTCGCGGCCATTAACCGCTGTTCTGACGCCGAATGACAGGCTGCGGCGGTTGCCGGGAGAGCGAGACGACGGGCATGGACGAGACAGGCAGCGCACACACCGAGAACGGCAAGGCTGAGGGGCCACGCACACGCGGCTCCGGCACCGAATCGGTCTACAAGGCGCTGCGGCACGAAATCCTGACCATGGAGCGCGCACCGGGCAGTCCGCTCGATGAAACGCGTCTCTCCGAACATTTCGGCATGTCGCGCACACCGATTCGCGAGGCGCTGCTGCGGCTCACCTCCGAGGGGCTGGTCACCAGTCTGCCCAACCGCAACACGATCGTTGCCGTCATCGATTTTTCCAGCCTGCCGACCTATTTCGAGGCGCTCTGCCTGATGTACCGTGTGACCACGCGTGGTGCTGCCCAGCGTTCGGGCGATGCTTGGATGGCCGAAATTGTCCGTCATCAGGCGAGCTTCGCAAAAGCCGTGGAAGCACAGGACGCCTTTGCCATGATCGAGGCAAACCGCGAATTCCACGTCGCCATCGCCGAGCGCGCCGGCAATCCCTATTACACATCCTTCTTCGCTCGCCTGCTGGACGAGGGGCGCCGGATCCTGCGCCTCTATTATCAGACCTTCGACGATCGCTTGCCACGCCGCTATGTCGAGGAACACGAGAAGATCATCGAGGCGATCCGATCAGGCGATGTGGAGGGGGCCGACAGGCTGTCGGTCGCCCATGCCGACCAGATCGTGCGCCAGATCCAGGATTATGTGGCGCGCAATATTGCCGCCGCCGCACAACTCCCCAACCTCTGAACTCGCCAAACACCGCTCCCGCAGCCCCTAACAGGCGCCCCTTGATTTTGTCGACAAACTGTATACGGTGGATACACCTCATCAACAGGAGTTTCCCATGACCACCGGCTGGCACGGCGTATTCCCCGCCGCAACGACTCAATTCCACGAAGACTATTCGGTCGACATTGACGCCACCCAGCGCGTGCTCGACGCCCTCGTCAACGATGGCGTCAACGGCCTGATCGTCATGGGCACCTGCGGCGAGAACAACTCACTCGATCCGGAAGAAAAGCGCACCATCCTGAAGGCCGCCGTCGAGGTGGTGAACGGCCGCGTGCCGATCGTCACCGGCGTATCGGAATTCGACACGCGCCGCGCGTCAGCCTATGCCCGCGATGCGGAAAAGATCGGCGCCGATGGCCTGATGCTTCTGCCGGCCATGGTCTATGTGCCAAAGCCGCACGAACTCGTCGCTCATTTCAAGACGGTGGCCGAAGCGACCGGCCTGCCGATCATGCTCTACAACAACCCGCCGGCCTACCGCGTCAACATCGGCGCGGAAGTGCTGGAAGCGCTCGACGGCGTGAAGAACATCAAGGCCGTCAAGGAAAGCGCGCCTGACCCGCGTCGCTTCACCGACCTGATCAACGCCTTCGGCGACCGCTACGACATCTTCGCCGGCCTCGACGACGTGGCGCTCGAAGGCCTGATGCTGGGCGCCAAGGGCTGGGTCTCCGGCCTCACCAGCGCCTTCCCGGCCGAATCGGTCGCGCTCGTCGCTGCCGCCGACCGTGGCGGCTGGGTGGAAGCGCGCCGCATCTACCGCTGGTTCATGCCGCTCCTGCATCTCGACGCCGAACACGACCTCGTCCAGTCGATCAAGCTCGCTGAGCAGATCATGGGCCGCGGGTCAGAGCGCGTCCGCATGCCGCGCATGCCGCTTGAGGGTGCACGCCGTGCCGAAGTGACTGATATGGTCGAGAAGGCGGCAGCGACTAGGCCAATCGGCGGGAAGTAAGCTGCAGAGAGAGCAATGCAAAGAAGGCCCGTCGGAGCGATCCGGCGGGCTTTTTTTTGCATTAGTGTCCCGCCGAGTTAGGCAGTGGGGACATGAGCAACCGGCTGCGCGTTAACTGTAGCTGCCATGGCGAGGGAGTGGATGGAATCTAGAATCGGTTGAAACAGTTGACCTCATTGCAGCCTTGGGTAACTTTGGGACAACCAGAGGGGGGGCACATGAGCACACTAGAAGAAAGCCTTCGCGCGATATCGGAGCGCGTAAAATCACACTCGAGCACCATGGCCACCGAAGAAGCCGTCAAAACGGCGGTCGTTCTCCCATTTCTGAGGTCACTCGGCTACGACGTATTCGATCCTTCAGAGGTGGTCCCTGAGTTCACTGCAGACGCTGTCGGTAAGAAGGGTGAGAAGGTCGATTATGCGATTAAGATCGACGGTGAGATCCGTATTCTGATTGAGTGCAAACCAATCTCCGTCAGCTTGGAGAAAAAACACCTCGATCAGCTTTACCGCTACTTCAGCGTGACCAATGCGAAGTTTGCGATCCTTACTAACGGTAGGACCTTCAATTTCTACACAGACCTTGATGCGCCTAACAAACTGGATAGCCGTCCGTTCTTCGTCTTTGATATTGCAGACTTTAACAGCGGCATTCTCTCTGAGCTGAGGAAGTTCGAGAAGGCGGCGTTTGACGTCAACGCGATTTTGGCCACGGCAGAGCGGCTCAAGTACACCTCCGGCGTGAAACAAGTCATATCTAAGCTCGTGGAAGAGCCCACCGAGGAGTTCGTCAGACTGGTGTCGGCGAGCGTTTATGAGGGCAGAATGACCGCGCAAGTCAGGGAGATGTTTACGGGTGTCGTAAGGGCAGCTTTCCGCGAAGTGATCATGGACACTGTCAAAAGCCGACTTTCGAGTGCTCTCGCAGATACAGAGGAAGTTATCGAAAAGATCGATATACCCGTTGAAGAAGAGCCGGATGTTGTAACCACTGATGAGGAGCGAGAGGGCTATATGATCGTCAAAGCCATAGTGCGTGATACGATTGCCCCCAAGCGCGTGGTGATGCGCGACCAGAAATCATATTGCGGCATCCTGGTGGACAACAACAACCGCAAGCCACTCGCTCGACTTTGGTTCAATCGTTCAGTGAAATACATTGGCCTTTTCGATGGTGAGAACGAAGAACGAGTCATCGTAGACACTCTCGATCAGATCTATGATTTCGCCGATCGTTTGCGCGCTACAGCCAGAAGATACGCTGAATAAGTCGTCGCGGTCCGCCACCTCTCTGCATGGCCACGTACTGTTCCGAAATGCGAGAGCGTTCTGGCAGCGATTCGCGGTGCTGCCTGAGTTAATCGGAACTGTTTAAAAGTGTGGTGCTGCACCGACCGCATCGGGCTCGGTAGATCGCGGCAATCAGACCGTGGACGGAACGCAAAGCCTCAAATTGTTCGTAAATCGAGACAAAAGCACGCAGCCCCAAAAGCGGAGAGGCCGAAAACCCGTACTGGAGAAAATCGGGAAAAATGGTGGGCGATGACGGACTCGAACCGCCGACATCCTCGGTGTAAACGAGGCGCTCTACCAACTGAGCTAATCGCCCGTGCGCTGACCGGATCATCTCCGCCGCGTCGGTGGCCGTGATCTATGCGGATCGGGCAAAATCCGCAAGAGCGATTATGCAGATTTTTTGTTTTTTTGTCATGCAGCGTGAGCGCGCCATGTGGATAAGCGACGAGAATCCCTGTTTTCCGCCTGCGGCGCGTTGTCGCGAACACGATGCCCGCAGGAGGTGTGGGGGAGGGCTATTGGCAAAAAATCGAGTGGTCGCGGATTTGTTTTGAATGCTGCTTGACACCTCCAAATGAACCCCGTAGAGAGCCGGTCATCGAACGGCAAGCCGCTCGACGGGGATCGCCTTGAACCCCGATTTGGAAATGCGCGGGTGTAGCTCAGTTGGTTAGAGTGCCGGCCTGTCACGCCGGAGGTCGCGGGTTCGAGCCCCGTCACTCGCGCCATTCCAAAGCCTTCAGGGCATGCTGCTCAGGCAGCGAAGACATGGGACCAACCCCATGAAATGCGCGGGTGTAGCTCAGTTGGTTAGAGTGCCGGCCTGTCACGCCGGAGGTCGCGGGTTCGAGCCCCGTCACTCGCGCCACTTCTAAAACTCCCAAAAAGTCTCCACCACAACTTTTTGCATCGCACGCGCGATTGCGCGAGACACACATTTTACCCGCTGGTAAGGTGCCCTCGGGTATCGGGTGAAAAGGCTTTGGTTGGACTTGCGCTGGGTGGCTGCCTGCGCTAACCACGGCGCGTTGCAACTCTATTTACGGCTTGTCGACTCCGCCCTAGATGCCATCAGGCATGCGAGACAAGCAGGGTGATATGATGACTGAACTGCTCGGTTCTTACCTTCCGATCGCCATCTTCATCGGCATATCCTTGATTATCGGTATCGCGCTCTTGGTGGCGCCGTTTGCCGTGGCCTACAAGGCGCCTGATTCGGAGAAGCTGTCGGCCTACGAGTGCGGCTTCAATGCGTTCGACGATGCCCGCATGAAGTTCGACATCCGCTTCTACCTGGTGTCGATCCTCTTCATCATCTTCGACCTCGAAGTCGCCTTCCTGTTTCCCTGGGCAGTCTCTTTCGGTGAAATCGGCTGGTTCGGCTTCTGGTCGATGATGGTTTTCCTCGGTGTTCTCACCGTCGGCTTTATCTATGAATGGAAGAAGGGGGCGCTCGAATGGGAGTGATCCAGTCCGATACGATGATCGCGCCGCAGGCGAAGGGTATTATCGATCCCAACACCGGCAAGCCTCTTGGCGCCGATGACCGCTTCTTCGGCGAGATCAACAATGAGCTCGCCGACAAGGGTTTTCTGGTCACCTCGACCGACGAGTTGATCAACTGGGCTCGTACCGGCTCTTTGATGTGGATGACCTTTGGTCTGGCCTGCTGCGCCGTCGAGATGATGCAGCTTTCCATGCCGCGTTACGACGCCGAGCGCTTCGGTTTCGCGCCGCGCGCCAGCCCGCGTCAGTCCGATGTCATGATCGTCGCCGGCACGCTGACCAACAAGATGGCGCCCGCACTCCGCAAGGTCTATGACCAGATGCCGGAGCCGCGCTATGTCATCTCGATGGGCTCTTGTGCCAATGGCGGCGGCTACTATCATTACTCCTATTCCGTCGTGCGCGGCTGCGACCGCGTCGTGCCGGTCGATATCTACGTGCCGGGCTGTCCCCCCACGGCAGAAGCTCTGCTTTACGGCGTGATGCTCCTGCAGAAAAAGATCCGGCGCACGGGCACGATCGAGCGGTAAGGCGAAGGGACTGAGAACATGAGTGAAGCCCTGAACGAGCTCGCTTCCTACCTCGCCGAAATGCGCGGTGCGCTGATCGCGTCGAGCGAAATCAACTTTGGCGAGCTGACGCTGACGGCGAAGTCGGAGAATCTGATCTCGCTTCTGACCTTCCTGCGTGACGACGTCCAGTGCGGCTTCGTCAACCTGATCGACATCTGCGGCGTCGACTATCCCAAGCGCGAAGACCGTTTCGACGTGGTCTACCACTTGCTGTCGCCGCGCCAGAACCTGCGCATCCGCATCAAGGTCGCGACCGGCGAATTCAAGCCCGTGCCTTCGGCCTGTCCGGTCTTTCCGGGCGCCGACTGGTTCGAGCGTGAAGCCTGGGACATGTACGGCATCCTCTTTACGGATCACCCGGACCTGCGCCGCATCCTGACCGATTACGGTTTTGAAGGACATCCGCTCCGCAAGGACTTCCCCACGACCGGCTTCGTCGAGGTTCGCTACGACGACAGCGCAAAACGCGTTGTCTACGAACCGGTCGAGCTCAAGCAGGAATTCCGCAATTTCGACTTCCTCTCGCCCTGGGAAGGCACGGACTACGTGCTGCCTGGCGATGAAAAAGCGGCCAAGTGAGCGGAAGGGCAGGGACCATGAACGAACACAACGTCCGCAACTTCAACATCAACTTCGGCCCGCAGCACCCGGCAGCGCACGGCGTTCTGCGCCTGGTGCTCGAACTCGACGGTGAAATCGTCGAGCGCGTGGATCCCCATATCGGGCTCCTGCATCGTGGCACCGAGAAGCTGATCGAGACCAAGACCTATCTGCAGGCACTGCCCTATTTCGATCGTCTCGATTATGTCGCGCCGATGAACCAGGAACATGCCTATTCGCTGGCCGTCGAAAAGCTGCTCGGCATCGAAATCCCGATTCGTGGCCAGCTGATCCGCGTTCTCTACTCGGAAATCGGCCGCATCCTGTCGCATCTGCTCAACGTCACCACTCAGGCCATGGACGTTGGCGCGCTCACGCCGCCGCTCTGGGGCTTCGAGGAGCGTGAAAAGCTCATGGTGTTCTATGAGCGTGCCTCGGGTTCGCGCATGCATGCCGCCTATATCCGTCCCGGTGGCGTGCACCAGGATCTGCCCCACCAGCTCGTCGAGGACATCGGCAAATGGTGTGACCAGTTCCCGGAAAAGCTCGATGATATCGACGATCTCCTCACCGGAAACCGCATCTTCAAGCAGCGTAACGTCGATATCGGCGTTGTCAGCCTTGACGACTGCTGGGCCTGGGGCTTCTCGGGCGTCATGGTCCGTGGTTCCGGCGCTGCCTGGGATCTGCGCAAGTCGCAGCCCTACGAGTGCTACGCCGATCTGGATTTCGACATCATGGTCGGCAAGAATGGTGACTGCTACGATCGCTATCTGATCCGCATGTTCGAAATGCGCGAGTCGGTGAAGATCATGAAGCAGTGCGTCAACCGTCTGCTGGGCGATGCCAAGACCGGTCCGGTTTCCTCGCTGGACGGCAAGGTCGTGCCGCCCAAGCGTGGCGAGATGAAGCGCTCGATGGAAGGCCTGATTCACCACTTCAAGCTCTACACCGAAGGCTATCACGTGCCGGCCGGTGAGGTTTATGCCGCTGTCGAAGCCCCCAAGGGCGAGTTTGGCGTCTTCCTCGTCTCCGACGGCACCAACAAGCCCTATCGCTGCAAGATCCGCGCCCCGGGTTATGCACATCTGCAGGCCATGGATTTCCTGTGCCGCGGTCATCAGCTGGCCGACGTCTCCGCGATCCTCGGCTCGCTCGACATCGTGTTCGGGGAAGTTGACCGCTGATGCTGAAGTCCCTCGTCGCAGCACTGATCTGTCTCGGCGCCACCCAGGCGGTGGCCCAGGAGAACAGCGCGATCTCGTCGAGGGGTTCCGTATCGATGGCCAAGCTGCTCGAGGATGGATATGAGATCAAAAGCTCGAGCTGGACTGGCTCCAAGCTTTTCGTATTCCTCCAGAAAGACAATTCGGCCTATGCCTGCGAATTCGCCAATGTGACGAATACGCGGTGTGGTTCCATAAACTGAGACAAGGCGTGAGGAAGTATGTCCGTTCGTCGACTAGCCGAAGAGCAATTCCAGCCGGCAGGCTTTTCCTTCAATCCGGAAAATGCCACCTGGGCTGAAGCCACCATCCGCAAGTACCCGGCGGGCCGCCAGCAATCGGCTGTCATCCCGCTTTTGATGCGTGCACAGGAACAGGAAGGCTGGGTCACCAAGGCTGCGATCGAGTATGTCGCTGAAAAGCTCGACATGCCCTATATCCGCGTCCTGGAAGTCGCGACCTTCTACACCCAGTTCCAGCTGCGGCCGGTCGGCACGCGGGCCCATATCCAGGTCTGTGGCACGACGCCCTGCATGCTGCGCGGTGCCGAAGATCTCATTCACGTCTGCAAGTCGCGCATCCATCCGGAGCCCTTCGAGCGCAATGCCGAAGGCACGCTGTCCTGGGAAGAGGTCGAGTGTCAGGGCGCCTGCGTCAATGCGCCAATGGTGATGATCTTCAAGGATGCCTATGAAGATCTGACGGTCACGCAGTTCGAGCACATCATTGATCGTTTCGCTGCAGGCAAGGGTTCTGACATCAAGCCCGGTCCGCAGGTCGATCGCATCTATTCGGCACCCGTCGGTGGCCCGACCACGCTGACCGACGAGATCCAGCCGATCCGTTTCAACGACGCCCTGGCGCCGGCAAAGACGGAAGACGCCTCCGTGCCGCCGGCCAACGCGGCCAAGCCGGTCACCGATGCGCCGGAAACCGACAAGAAGCTGAAGACGCCGGCAACCGCCAAGAAGGCGGCTGCCGAGAACGTCAAGCAGAAGGGCGACAATGCCGATACGGCACGCCCGGTCGAGAAGGAAGCTGCAGCGGCGCCTGTCGTGGACGAGAAGAACCGTCCCGCCGGTATCGACCGTCCGGCAATGCCTGATGATCTGAAGATGATCTCGGGCGTCGGCCCGAAGATCGAGGCCACGCTGAACGGTCTCGGTGTCTACACCTTCGAGCAGATCGCCAAGTGGAAGAAGGCAGAACGCGAGTGGGTCGACACCTATCTCAAGTTCTCCGGCCGCATCGAGCGGGACGACTGGGTCAAGCAGGCCAAGGCGCTCGCAAAGGGCGGCGAAGCGGAATACATCAAGGTCTTCGGCAAGAAGCCGCGCTGAGAGGTTAGGATATGTTGAGAGATCAGGATCGCATCTTTACGAATATCTACGGCCTCAAGGACAAGTCCCTGAAGGGCGCCATGGCGCGCGGCCACTGGGACGGCACCAAGCAAATCCTCGAAAAGGGCCGGGATTGGATCATCAACGAGATGAAGGCGTCCGGCCTTCGCGGTCGTGGCGGCGCAGGCTTCCCCACCGGTCTCAAGTGGTCCTTCATGCCGAAGGAATCGGACGGCCGTCCGCATTACCTCGTCGTCAATGCCGACGAGTCGGAGCCCGGCACCTGCAAGGACCGCGAGATCATGCGTCATGATCCGCACACCCTGATCGAAGGCTGCGTCATCGCCTCCTTCGCCATGAATGCGCATCATGCCTTCATCTATGTTCGCGGCGAATTCATGCGCGAGCGCGAAGCCCTTCAGGCCGCGATCGACGAGTGCTACGACCACGGTCTGCTTGGGAAGAACAACAAGCTCGGCTACGACATCGACATCATCGTGCATCACGGCGCCGGCGCTTATATCTGCGGCGAAGAAACCGCACTTCTGGAAAGCCTTGAAGGCAAGAAGGGCCAGCCGCGTCTGAAGCCGCCGTTCCCGGCGAACATGGGTCTGTACGGCTGCCCGACTACGGTCAACAATGTCGAATCGATCGCCGTTGCCCCGACGATCCTTCGTCGTGGTGCGTCCTGGTATTCGAGCTTCGGCCGGCCGAACAATGCCGGCACCAAGCTTTTCTCGATCTCCGGCCACGTCAACAAGCCATGCACGGTCGAGGATGCCATGTCGATCACCTTCCAGGAGCTGATCGAGAAGCATTGTGGCGGTATCCGCGGCGGCTGGGACAACCTGCTCGCCGTCATTCCGGGCGGCTCTTCGGTGCCTTGCGTGCCGGGCGCCCAGATGAAGGACGCCATCATGGATTATGACGGCCTGCGCGAACTGGGCTCCGGCCTCGGCACTGCCGCTGTCATCGTCATGGACAAGTCGACCGACATCGTGAAGGCGATCTGGCGCCTTTCGGCTTTCTACAAGCACGAGAGCTGCGGCCAGTGCACGCCGTGCCGCGAAGGCACGGGCTGGATGATGCGGGTGATGGAGCGCATGGTGAAGGGCAATGCCCAGAAGCGTGAAATCGACATGCTCTTCCAGGTGACGAAGCAGGTGGAAGGCCACACGATCTGTGCGCTCGGTGATGCCGCCGCATGGCCGATCCAGGGCCTGATCAAGCATTTCCGTCCAGAGATGGAAAAGCGCATCGACCAATACACCCGCAACGCGATCGCCCACGGGGTGGTCATGGAAGCGGCAGAGTAAGGGGACAAGAGGATGACGAGCTCTTCGGACAAGGGCGGGAAGAAGGGGCCGGACGACAAGGCTTCGGATGCTCGTGCTCCCGAGGGTCTCGACGACTTCATCTCCAACCCGGCGGCCGCCATGGCCGCCGCCACGGCCTTTGGTATGGGCATGGCGGCTCAGATGGGCAGGCTCTTCCTCGGCACCCTCCAGGGCGCGATGGATGTGACCGGCCAGCTCGCGCGGCAGCTGGAAGAGGAACGCAAGGTAGCGGAAGCCGATAAGGCAGCGGCACCTGAAGGGAAGACGGAAGCGCCGGCCGGAGTTGCTCGAACAGAGCCGCCCGCAGCAAAGGCAAATGCAAAGGCGCAGGCCGCAAAGCCGATCGCGCCGAAAGCAAAGGCCAAGGCGCCAGTGAAGGCAGTGGTTGCGAAGGCTGAAAAGCCGAAGCCTGCGCAAAAGGAAAAGGCCGCAGCAAAGCCGAAGGCCAGGGCTGTGCCCGAGGCCACGGTTGCGCCGAAGGGCAAGGCAGCGCCGAAAGCGAAGGCCCTGCAGAAGGCTGACGTGAAGCCGAAGGTCGAGGCCAGGGTTGAATCAACCGCTGCGGCGCCGAAGCCGAAGAAGGCGACGAAGACGATCGCTGGCAAGGCCGATGATCTGAAGAAGATCGACGGCATCGGCCCGAAGGTCGAACAGGTCCTGAAGGGCAGGGGGATTTCCCGCTTCCAGGATCTGGCGTCCATGGACGAAGCAGGGCTGTCGGCGCTCGACAAGGATTTGGGTCTCGACGGCCGCGTGCTGCGAGACGACTGGGCAGGTCAGGCACGCCGGTTGGCGGGCGGCAAGGCTCGGTCAGGCAAGTGAGATTAGGGTTCGGCCGCGCGGGGGCGCTGCGCCGGGCTTGAGGGATAATCGGGTGGCCTTTGATCCTGTGCGGAGAAGGCTGCCAGTCGCGGCAGAGATGCCACGGCAGGATGCGCGGAAGCGTGAGGCAGGAAGGCGAATATGACTAAGCTGAAGATCGACGGAAAAGAGATCGAGGTTCCGGATCATTTCACGCTGTTGCAGGCGTGCGAGGAAGCTGGCGCCGAGGTTCCGCGCTTTTGTTTCCATGAACGGCTGTCGGTCGCCGGCAATTGCCGCATGTGCCTCGTCGAGGTGAAGGGTGGCCCGCCGAAGCCGGCAGCCTCCTGCGCCATGGGCGTGCGCGACATTCGTGGC
Organism: Peteryoungia algae; assembly: GCF_030369675.1. Lineage (NCBI taxonomy): Bacteria > Pseudomonadati > Pseudomonadota > Alphaproteobacteria > Hyphomicrobiales > Rhizobiaceae > Peteryoungia > Peteryoungia algae. The sequence continues at coordinate 496,706 of NZ_CP128477.1, forward strand.
GGCCCGAATGGCGAGCTTCCGGAAGTCTTCACCAACACGCCGATGGTCAAGAAGGCCCGCGAAGGCGTGATGGAATTCCTGCTGATCAACCACCCGCTGGATTGCCCGATCTGCGACCAGGGCGGCGAATGCGACCTGCAGGACCAGGCCATGGCGTTCGGCATCGACAGCTCACGCTACACCGAGAACAAGCGCGCCGTCGAAGACAAGTATATCGGACCGCTGGTCAAGACCGTGATGAACCGCTGCATTCACTGCACGCGCTGCGTCCGCTTCACCACCGAAGTTGCCGGGATTGCCGAACTCGGCCTGATCGGTCGCGGCGAAGATGCCGAGATCACGACCTATCTCGAGCAGGCAATGACGTCTGAGCTCCAGGGCAATGTCGTCGATCTCTGCCCGGTCGGAGCACTGACGTCCAAGCCCTTCGCCTTCACGGCCCGTCCGTGGGAATTGAACAAGACCGAATCGGTCGACGTCATGGATGCGCTGGGTTCGGCGATCCGCGTCGATACGCGTGGCCGTGAAGTCATGCGCATCATGCCGCGCGTCAACGAGCAGATCAATGAAGAGTGGATCTCCGACAAGACCCGCTTCATCTGGGATGGTTTGAAGACCCAGCGTCTCGACCGCCCCTACGTCAAGAAGGATGGCCGTCTGCAGCCCGCAAGCTGGGCGGAAGCCTTTGCCGCGATCAAGTCGGCGGTCGCCTCGACCTCTGCCGACAAGATCGGTGCCGTCGCCGGTGACCTCGCTTCGGTCGAAGAGATCTTCGCACTGAAATCACTCGTCAACGCACTGGGCTCGTCGAACACCGACTGTCGCCAGGACGGGACGGCAATCGATCCGTCGCTCGGTCGCTCGACCTATGTCTTCAATGCCGGCATCGAAGGCATCGAGGCAGCCGATGCCATCCTCATCGTTGGCGCCAACCCGCGTTACGAGGCGGCCGTTCTCAACGCCCGCATCCGCAAGCGCTGGCGCCGTGGCGGCCTGCCGATCGGCGTGATCGGCGAGGGCGGCGACCTCCGCTACCCATACGAATACCTCGGTGCCGGCACCGAGACCCTGGCCGAGCTCGTCTCGGGCAAGAACAATTTCGCTGAAGCGCTGAAGGCCGCCAAGAACCCGCTGATCATCATCGGCCAGGGCGCGCTGTCTGGTGCCAATGGCAAGGCCGTTCTCGCCAATGCAGCCAAGCTCGCAGCCGATGTCGGCGCGCTGACGGACGAGTGGAACGGCTTTGCCGTCCTGCACACCGCAGCCTCCCGTGTCGGCGCCCTCGACCTCGGCTTCGTGCCGAGTGAAGGTGCGGTCGCCGCCGGTGACATGCTGACCTCGCTCGACGTTGTGTTCCTGCTGGGCGCTGACGAACTGGACTACTCCGCCAAGACTGCCAAATGCGTCGTCTATATCGGCAGCCACGGCGACAACGGCGCCCATTATGCCGACGTTATCCTGCCGGGCGCGACCTATACCGAGAAGTCGGGCACCTGGGTCAACACCGAAGGCCGCGTCCAGATCGGCAACCGCGCCGGCTTCGCGCCGGGCGAGGCCCGCGAAGACTGGGCGATCCTGCGCGCACTTTCCGACGTGCTCGGCAAGAAGCTGCCCTTTGATTCGCTGTCGCAGCTGCGCTCCGCCCTCTATGCGGCCTACCCGCATTTCGCCGAGATCGACGAGATTGCAGCCGGCTCTTCGGCCGATATTGCTGCGCTGGCGAAAAAACCCGGGAAGATGGGCAAGTCTCTGTTTGCGTCGCCGGTCAAAGACTTCTATTTGACGAACCCGATCGCACGCGCTTCGGCCGTCATGGCAGAGTGCTCGGCATTGGCCCGCAACAATTTCAAGGCCGCGGCAGAGTAAGGGCAGGGGACCATGGATAATTTTGTTTCCACCTACGTGTGGCCGGCGGCCATCATGATCGGGCAGTCCCTTCTGCTGCTCGTCAGCCTGCTCGTCTTCATCGCCTATATTCTGCTTGCAGACCGCAAGATCTGGGCGGCCGTTCAGCTGCGCCGCGGCCCGAACGTCGTCGGCCCCTGGGGTCTCTTCCAGTCTTTCGCCGACCTGTTGAAATTCGTCTTCAAGGAGCCGGTCATTCCGGCCGGCGCCAACAAGGGCGTCTTCCTGCTGGCACCGCTCGTTGCCGTGACACTGGCGCTTGCGACCTGGGCCGTCATTCCGGTCAATGCCGGATGGGTGATCGCCAACATCAATGTCGGCATCCTCTTCGTCTTTGCGGTCTCTTCGCTCGAAGTCTACGGCATCATCATGGGTGGCTGGGCATCGAATTCGAAATACCCCTTCCTCGGAGCGCTCCGCTCGGCAGCGCAGATGGTCTCCTACGAAGTCTCCATGGGCTTCGTCATCGTCACCGTGCTCCTCTGCGTCGGGTCACTGAACCTGACCGACATCGTTCTTTCCCAGAACGACGGCCTTGGTACGATGATGGGTCTCCCGGCCTCCTTCCTCGATTGGCACTGGCTGGCGCTCTTCCCGATGTTCGTGGTGTTTTTCATCTCGGCACTGGCAGAAACCAATCGTCCGCCCTTCGACCTTCCGGAAGCCGAATCCGAACTCGTGGCCGGCTTCATGGTCGAATATGGTTCGACCCCCTACATGATGTTCATGCTCGGCGAATATGCCGCCATCGTGCTGATGTGCTCGCTGACTACGATCCTCTTCCTCGGGGGCTGGTTGCCGCCGGTCGACGTCTGGTTCCTGAACTGGGTACCTGGCATCATCTGGTTCGTGCTGAAGGCCAGCTTTGTCTTCTTCATGTTCGCCATGGTGAAGGCCTTCGTTCCGCGCTACCGCTATGACCAGCTGATGCGTCTCGGCTGGAAGGTCTTCCTTCCGATCTCGCTCGCCATGGTCATCATCACTGCATTCGTGCTGAAGCTGATGGGTTGGGCGTGATGACGCCCGCCCGGACACTCAGCTGATTAGGAGAACAAGATGGCTGCACTGACCCAGGCTATCAATTCGATCTTCCTGAAGGAATTCGTCGGCGCATTCTTCCTGTCGATGCGCTACTTCTTCAAGCAGAAGGCGACGATCAACTACCCGTTCGAGAAGGGCCCGGTTTCGCCGCGTTTCCGCGGCGAGCATGCGCTGCGCCGCTACCCGAACGGCGAAGAGCGCTGCATCGCCTGCAAGCTCTGCGAGGCGATCTGTCCGGCCCAGGCCATCACCATCGAGGCCGGCCCGCGCCGCAATGACGGCACCCGCCGCACGGTGCGTTACGACATCGACATGGTGAAGTGCATCTATTGCGGTTTCTGTCAGGAAGCTTGCCCGGTCGACGCGATCGTCGAGGGACCGAACTTCGAGTTCGCCACCGAGACCCGCGAAGAACTTTATTTCGACAAGGCTCGCCTCCTCGACAATGGCGACCGCTGGGAACGTGAAATCGCGCGCAATATCGCGATGGACTCTCCCTACCGCTGATCCCTCGGGGTCGATCGTCTTGGGCGGAGCGCGGGGCTTCGCCGGGGCAAACATGAATTTTGTAACGGGCGTGCCGATGGGGATATCGGTCACGCCTTATCGGGCGGCGGGGCAGGGCCCTCGTCCGGGGGAAGATGAAAAGGCACCAACATGGGTCTTCAGGCTCTCTTTTTCTATCTCTTCGCCTTTGTCGCGGTGGCTTCGGCCTTCATGGTGATATCGGCTCGGAATCCGGTCCATTCGGTCCTGTTCCTCATTCTGACCTTCATCAACGCATCGGGCCTTCTGCTCCTGACCGGAGCTGAATTCCTGGCGATGATCCTGCTCGTCGTCTATGTCGGCGCGGTCGCGGTTCTCTTCCTCTTCGTCGTGATGATGCTCGACATCGACTTCACGGAGTTGAGGGCAGGGGCGGCGAAATATGCCCCCATCGGCGCGCTGATCGGTCTCATCGTTGCGGTCGAGCTCGTCGTTGTCATCGGCGGAACCACGATCAGCCCGGAGGCCAAGCTGGCCATCACCCAGCCCATCCCGGCTGTGGCGGAACGGCAGAACACCCAGGCGCTCGGCGACGTGCTCTACACGGATTACGTCTTCTTTTTCCAGATCGCTGGTCTCGTCCTGTTCGTCGCCATGATCGGCGCGATCGTGCTGACGCTGCGCCACCGCACCAACATCAAGCGCCAGGACATCTCCGCCCAGGTCGCCCGCACGCCGGAAACCTCCGTCAAGGTGGTCAAGGTCAAGTCGGGCCAGGGCGTCTGAGCCGAGCAAGAGGTCAAGGAACAGTATTATGGAAATCGGTCTTTCCCACTACCTCACGGTCAGTGCCATCCTCTTCACTCTCGGGGTCTTCGGCATCTTCCTGAACCGCAAGAACGTCATCGTCATCCTGATGTCGATCGAATTGATCCTGCTCGCGGTCAACATCAACATGGTGGCTTTCTCGAGCTTCCTCGGCGATTTGGTCGGCCAGGTCTTCGCTCTGTTTATCCTGACGGTCGCGGCCGCCGAAGCGGCGATCGGTCTTGCGATCCTGGTGGTCTTCTACCGTAATCGCGGCTCCATCGCCGTCGAAGACGTCAACATGATGAAGGGCTGATCGGGTCATGATCTACAAGGCTATCGTCTTTCTCCCCCTGATCGGCTTTCTGATCGCCGGCTTGCTTGGCCGCCAGATCGGCGCCAAGGCGTCGGAATACGTCACGACCGGTCTGATGATCATCGTGGCGCTTCTCTCCTGGGCCGTCTTCTTCAACGTCGCCATGGGTCATGAGGCTCACGAGGTCATCAAGGTGCCCGTTTTGCGCTGGATCCAGTCCGGTGGCATCGACGTCGAATGGGCCTTCCGCGTCGATACGCTGACGGCCGTCATGTTCGTGGTCGTGAATTCGGTGTCGTGCCTCGTGCACCTCTACTCGATCGGCTACATGCACCACGATCCGCATCGGCCGCGCTTCTTCGCCTATCTGTCGCTGTTTACCTTCGCGATGCTCATGCTCATCACGTCGGACAACCTGCTGCAGATGTTCTTCGGCTGGGAAGGCGTAGGTCTGGCGTCCTACCTGCTGATCGGTTTCTGGTTCAAGAAGCCGTCGGCTTCGGCTGCCGCCATGAAGGCCTTCATCGTCAACCGCGTCGGTGACTTCGGCTTCATCCTCGGCATTTCCGCGCTCTTCGTGATGTTCGGCTCGATCAACCTCGAGACGATCTTTGCCTCGGCCCAGTCCTATCTGCCGGCCGATCCCGCAGCGGCGCCAGAAGTGGTGCTCAATCTCTTCGGCATGCAGCTCGATCGCAGCCATGCGCTCACCGGTGCCTGCCTCCTGCTCTTCATGGGCGCGATGGGCAAGTCGGCGCAGTTCCTGCTGCACACCTGGCTGCCGGACGCCATGGAAGGCCCGACCCCTGTCTCGGCGCTCATTCACGCCGCTACCATGGTCACCGCCGGCGTCTTCCTCGTCGCTCGCATGTCTCCGATCTTCGAACTGTCGCCGGATGCCCTCGTCGTCGTCACCATCGTCGGCGCAATCACGGCCTTCTTTGCCGCGACCGTCGGTCTGGTGCAGAACGACATCAAGCGCGTCATCGCTTATTCGACCTGCTCGCAGCTCGGTTACATGTTCGTGGCGCTCGGCGTCGGTGCCTATGGTGCGGCCGTCTTCCACCTCTTCACGCACGCCTTCTTCAAGGCGCTGCTGTTCTTGGGCGCCGGCTCCGTCATCCACGCTGTCGATGGCGAGCAGGACATGCGTTACATGGGCGGTCTGCGCAAGCACATCCCCTACACCTTCTGGGCGATGACCATCGGCACGCTGGCGCTGACCGGCGTCGGCATCCCCGGGACGATCATCGGCTTTGCCGGCTTCTTCTCGAAGGACGCGATCATCGAATCCGCCTTCGCCTCGCATAGCTCGGTCGGCATTTTCGCCTTTACCCTGCTCGTGATCGCGGCTCTCTTCACCAGCTTCTATTCGTGGCGTCTGGCCTTCATGACCTTCTTCGGCAAGCCGCGCGCTTCTGCCGACGTCATGCACCATGTGCATGAATCGCCGATGGTCATGCTGCTGCCGCTGCTCCTGCTTGGTATCGGTGCGGTCTTCGCCGGTGTCGTATTCCACGACTCCTTCTTCGGACACCACTATGTCGAATTCTGGAAGGGCGCGCTCTTCACGCTTCCCGACAACCAGATCCTCGATGAGTACCACCACGTTCCCCTATGGGTGAAGTGGAGCCCGTTCTTCGCCATGGCGCTCGGCTTCGTCACGGCCTGGTACATGTATATCAAGAACCCGGCGGCCCCGAAGAAGCTCGCCGAACAGCAGTGGATGCTCTACCAGTTCCTGCTCAACAAATGGTACTTCGACGAGCTCTATGACTTCCTCTTTGTCCGTTCCGCCAAGGCGCTCGGCCGCTTCCTGTGGAAGAAGGGTGACGTCGCCACCATCGACGCTTATGGCCCGAACGGTATCGCTTCGGCCGTCGGCGGCCTGACCCAGAAGGTCGTCCGCCTGCAGTCGGGCTATCTCTACCACTATGCCTTCGCGATGCTTATCGGCATTGCGGCCCTCGTTACCTGGATGATGCTCGGGAGCTCCCTCTGATGACCGATTGGCCCATTCTCTCGACGGTCACCTTTCTTCCTCTGGTCGGCGTGGCGCTGCTGCTGCTGACCCGTGGTGACACCTCTCTCGGCCGCCGCAACATCCTGAACGTCTCGCTGCTGACGACGGTCTTCACCTTCGTCGTGTCGCTCTTCATCTGGATCAACTTCGACAATTCGAATGTCGGTTTCCAGATGGTGGAGAAGCATGCCTGGCTCGGTACGGGGATCTCCTATCATCTGGGCGTCGACGGCATTTCCATGCTCTTCGTCATCCTGACGACGCTTCTCATGCCCTTCTGCGTTCTCGCCAGCTGGACATCAGTGGAGAAGCGCCTGAAGGAATACATGATCGCCTTCCTGGTCCTCGAGACCCTGATGATCGGCGTCTTCGTGTCGCTGGACATCGTGCTCTTCTACGTCTTCTTCGAAGCCGGCCTGATCCCGATGTTCATCATCATCGGCGTCTGGGGCGGCAAGGACCGCGTCTATGCGTCCTACAAGTTCTTCCTCTATACGCTGCTCGGCTCCGTGTTGATGCTGCTGGCCATCATGGCGATGTACTGGGATGCCGGCACGACGGATATCGCAGCCCTGCTGCAGCATGATTTCCCGCCGCAGATGCAGACCTGGCTCTGGCTTGCCTTCTTCGCCTCGTTTGCAGTGAAGATGCCGATGTGGCCCGTTCACACTTGGCTGCCGGATGCGCACGTACAGGCGCCGACGGCGGGTTCGGTCATCCTGGCGGGTATCCTGTTGAAGCTCGGCGGCTACGGCTTCCTGCGCTTCTCGCTGCCGATGTTCCCGTTGGCCTCGGACTTCTTCGCGCCTTTCGTCTTCACGCTGTCGGTCATCGCCATCGTCTACACCTCGCTGGTTGCCCTGATGCAGGAAGACATGAAGAAGCTGATCGCCTATTCGTCCGTTGCCCACATGGGTTACGTGACCATGGGTATCTTCGCCGCCAACCAGCAGGGCGTGCAGGGTGCGATCTTCCAGATGATCAGCCACGGCTTCGTCTCCGGCGCGCTCTTCCTCTGCGTCGGCGTGATCTATGACCGTCTTCATACCCGCGAGATTGCGGCCTATGGCGGTCTGGTCAACAACATGCCGAAATATGCCCTCGCCTTCATGGTCTTCACCATGGCCAATGTCGGCCTGCCGGGCACGTCTGGCTTCGTCGGTGAATTCCTGACCCTGATCGGCGTCTTCCGCGTCAATACCTGGGTTGCGCTCTTTGCGGCCACCGGCGTTATCCTTTCGGCCGCCTATGCGCTCTGGCTCTATCGCCGTGTCGTCTTCGGTGCGCTCGAAAAGGAGAGCCTGAAGAGCATGCTCGATCTCAATGCCCGCGAAAAGCTGGTGCTCTACCCGTTGATCGCACTCACCATCTTCTTCGGCGTCTATCCGGCCCCCATCCTCGATGCGACCGCAGCTTCCGTTGACAATCTGGTGAACAACTACTCCGCAGCCTTGCAAGCAGCCCAGTCCCTGGCGCTGATTGCGAACTGACGACAGGATCCTTTGGACATGACCGTTGAAACTCTCATTGCTAGCCTGCATCTGGTCACGCCGGAACTGATCCTGGCCGTGGGCGCCATGGTGCTGCTCATGATCGGCGTGTTTTCGGGCGATCGGTCGAACAGTGTCGTCACGGGGCTGGCGATCGCGCTGTTGATCTTCTCCGGCGCCTGGCTCGTCTTCTCGGGCGCCGAAGGCCAGGCCTTCAACGGTGCCTACATCGCCGACGGCTATGCCAAGTTCATGAAGATCCTCGCGCTCATCGGTTCGGTGACCGCTATGATCATGGCTGTCGGTCACGCCCGTTTCGACCACCTCGACAAGTTCGAGTTCCCGGTCCTGCTCGTGCTCGCGACCCTCGGCGTCATGCTGATGATCTCGGCCAACAACCTGATCACGCTCTACATGGCGCTCGAACTGCAGTCGCTCGCGCTCTATGTCGTGGCCGCGATCAACCGCGACAGCCTGCGCTCGACGGAAGCCGGCCTCAAGTACTTCGTGCTCGGCGCGCTCTCTTCGGGCATGCTGCTCTATGGCATGTCGCTGGTTTACGGCTTCACCGGCAATATCGGCTTCGAACAGATCTCTGCCGTTCTGTCGCAGGGCGAACCTTCTCTCGGCCTGATCTTCGGTCTCGTCTTCGTGCTCGCCGGTCTGGCGTTCAAGATCTCGGCCGTGCCGTTCCACATGTGGACGCCTGACGTCTATGAAGGCGCTCCGACCCCGGTCACCGCCTTCCTGGCCGCCGCCCCGAAGGTCGGCGCCATGGCAATCTTCGTCCGCATCGTCATCGATGCCTTCCTGCCGATTTTCGCAGAATGGCAGCAGATCGTCGTCTTCATCGCCATCGGTTCGATGGTGCTGGGATCGGTTGCGGCGATCGGTCAGAAGAACATCAAGCGACTGATGGCCTATTCCTCCATCGGTCACATGGGCTATGCGCTGGTTGGCCTGGCCGCCGGCAATGACACCGGCGTCGCCGGCGTCCTGCTCTACATGATGATCTACCTGGTAATGACGCTCGGTACCTTCGCCTGCATCATGGCCATGCGCCAGAAGGAAGGCGGCAATGTCGAGAGCATCGACGATCTCGCCGGCCTGTCGACGACGCGGCCCTTCATGGCCTTCGTGCTGACCGCGCTGATGTTCTCGCTGGCGGGCATTCCGCCGCTTGCAGGCTTCTTCGCCAAGTACTTCGTCTTCGTGGCCGCCATCGAAGCCAAGCTCTACGCACTCGCCATCATCGGTGTTCTCGCCTCGGTTATCGGTGCCTACTACTACCTGCGCATCATCAAGGTCATGTGGTTCGACGAAGCAAAGGGTGAATTCGCCCGCACCTCGGTCGAGCTGCGCCTTGTCTTCGGTGCCTCCGGGCTCTTCGTGGTCGGTTACGTCCTCTTCGGCGGCCCGCTCGGCACGGCCGCGGAGGCAGCTGCAAAGACGTTGTTTAATTGACCAGCCTTGGTAGACCGCGCCGGATATCGCTCGATGATTTCCGGCACGAAGCCCTCGACGAAGTCTCGTCCACCAATTCGGAAGCATTCGCCCGCGCTCGCGCGGGCGATTCCGGTTTTCTGTGGCTGACAGCCGAGCTTCAGACCGGAGGACGCGGCCGTCGCGGCCGCCCGTGGGTGTCGGAACGCGGAAACCTTTACTCCACATTGCTGCTGATCGATCCGGCGCCAACCGAGCAGCTTGGTTCCCTGCCGCTCGCCGTGGCACTCGCGGTCCATGCGGCAGTTCAATCGGTCATGCCGCCTGATGGTGAACCAGTCGAAATCAAGTGGCCGAACGACGTACTGATCGGCCGCAAGAAGACCTCTGGGATCCTGCTGGAAGCAGAGCGTGTCGCTGATGGTCGCATGGCACTCGCGATCGGCATCGGCATCAACCTTGCGCACCGGCCCGATTTGACGCTCTACCCGGTGACCTCGCTCGCGGACCAGGGCGTGTCGATTTCTCCGCCGGAATTTTTTGCGCATCTCTTTGCAGAGATGACCGAGGTGCTCGGCGTCTGGGACGAGGGCAGGGGTATTGCAGAAATCATGCGCCGGTGGCGCCGTGTCGCCTGCGGCATCGGCGAGAAAATCACGGTGAACCTACCGGATCGCTCGATTTCCGGTATCTTTTCCGGAATCGATGATAAGGGAATTTTGTTGCTCGACCGGGGTGCCGACGGAATGATGTCGGTTGCGGCCGGAGATGTGTTTTTCGGGTAGACTGGATCGGAAAGAAGAATGGCCAAGAACGACGAACTGGTTTTCCTGCCGCTGGGCGGCGTGGGTGAAATCGGCATGAACCTCGCATTGTACGGCTATGGCCCGCCGTCCAATCGTCAGTGGATCATGGTCGACTGCGGTGTGACCTTCGCCGGTCCGGACCTTCCCGGCGTCGATCTGGTGCTGCCTGATATCCGCTTCATCAAGAAGCAGAGGAAAAACCTCAAGGGCATCATCATCACGCATGCCCATGAGGACCACTACGGCGCCCTGAACGACCTTTGGCCCGGCCTCAATGTGCCGGTCTACGCCTCGCGTTTCACCGCCGGCATGCTGGAAGCAAAGCGCGACTATGAAGGTTCGCGCGCCCAAATCCCGATCACGCCTTTCAAACAGGGCGACCGGATCAATGTCGGTCCCTTCGAAATCGAGGCGATCGGCGTCAACCACTCGATCCCCGAACCCATGTCGCTGGTCATCCGGACCCCGCTCGGTAATGTGGTGCACACAGGCGACTGGAAGATCGATCACAATCCGTCGCTTGGACCTCTGACTGATGAGGCCCGCTTCCGCGCCGTGGGAGACGAGGGTGTGCTGGCGCTCCTGTGCGACAGCACCAATGCCGTGCGGGACGGCGTGTCGCCTTCAGAAGAAGAAGTCTCCGCTGGCCTGCAGAAGATCATCGAGGCTGCGGAAGGCCGCGTCGCGATTACCACATTCTCTTCCAACGTCGGCCGTATCCGGTCGATCGCCCAGGCCGCCGAAGCGGCTGGCCGCGAAGTCCTGCTGCTCGGGAGCTCGCTGAAGCGAGTGACGAATGTTGCCCAGGACATCGGCATCATGGAGGGCATTCGTCCGTTCATTGCCGAGGACGAATACGGCTTCATCCCGCGCAACAAGGTTGTCGTCATTCTGACCGGCAGCCAGGGCGAGGCACGTGCGGCACTCGCCAAGCTTTCGCGAGACGAGATGCGCAATGTGGCATTGACCGCAGGCGACACAGTCGTCTTCTCCTCGCGCGCCATCCCGGGCAATGAAAAGGCCATCCTCGAGATCAAGAATGGCCTGATCGAACAGGGTGTGCACATCATCACCGACAGTGAAGCCCTCGTTCACGTCTCAGGTCACCCGCGCCGCAACGAACTTCTGCAGATGTACGAATGGACCCGTCCACAGATGCTGGTCCCCGTACATGGCGAGGCCGCCCATCTGGTCGCTCAGAAGGAGCTGGGATTGCAGGCCGGCATTCCAACGGTGCCGCGTGTCCGCAATGGCGACATGCTGCGCATCGCGCCGGGTCCGGCCGAGGTCATCGACCAGGCGCCCTTCGGCCGCGTCTACAAGGATGGAAAGCTCGTCGGCGATATCGAGGAGATGGGCATTGCCGACCGCAAGAAGCTGTCCTATGTCGGCCATGTCGCCATCAGCGTGCTTCTCGACAGCCGTTTCGACTTCCTCGGTGATCCTGATGTCGTGGCTTTCGGTCTGCCGGAGGTCGATCACGAAGGCGAGTTGATGGAGGATACGCTTTATGACGCCGTCCTCGGTGCCGTCGAAAGCATTCCGCGCAGCCGCCGCAAGGATCTTGAAACTGTCCGGGAAGCCATCCGCCGGTCGGTGCGCTCGACTGCCAACGAAGTTTGGGGCAAAAAGCCGATCGTCACAGTTTTCCTGACCAAAGTCTGAGGGACGACGCGGGCAGGGATGACCTAATCTTTGCCCGCAACGTCAGGAGGAAACAATGCTCGGCCGCGTCAACCACATCGCCATTGCCGTTCCCGATCTCGCTCTCGCAACCGCTGGCTATCGCGACACGCTGGGTGCCAAGGTTTCCCAGGCGCAAGCCCTGCCCGAACACGGTGTGACCGTGGTCTTCGTCGAACTTGAAAATACCAAGGTCGAACTCCTGGAGCCGCTCGGTGAAGCCTCGCCGATCGCGGCCTTCCTGGACAAGAACCCCTCCGGCGGCATGCATCATATCTGTTACGAGGTCGCAGACATCCTGGCCGCGCGGGACCAGCTTTCGGCCACCGGCGCCCGCGTTCTCGGCAGCGGCGAGCCCAAGATCGGTGCCCATGGCAAGCCGGTACTCTTTCTGCATCCGAAAGATTTCTTCGGCACCCTGATCGAGCTCGAGCAGGTCTGAAGCCGCAATTTCAACCTGGTGACGTCTTGTTGATCGACGGGAATCACCGCCTGCGACGCTTTTGCCTTTGAACCGGCCGGCGTCCGCGATTATAGGGGGACGAACGGCAAGGGCATGCATGCCTCTGTCGGATCTGGTCTGGAGCGAGACATCATGGCGATCCTGTCGGGACTGGCAGTTTATTTTGTAATCTGGTGGCTGGTCCTGTTCACCGTCCTGCCGATCGGCCTGCGCACACAGGACGAGGACCGGAATGTCGTGCCGGGAACGGTAGCAAGTGCACCCACCCGCTTTCGTGCGGCACGGATCTTCCTGTTGACCACGCTGATATCAGGGCTGATCTACGGGGCCTGGTACGTCGCAGGCACCTATTTCGATATTGGTTTCAAGGATCTGCCGGTAATCATGCCGGGCGTCGATCCGTAAGCTCGGCACTCGCGCCCGATACGGGCATCCCGGCATGAAGGCAAAAAAAAACAAGGTCCAAAGACCTTGTTCCAAATAATCGCGTGATCCTTCACCATTTAAGGGGCTGCGAACTGGCGCGCCTAGATCTGATCCTCCCAAGACTTGACCGCGAGTGTGGCAAAGATTTGAACTCCCTGCCTCTTTTATGGGCTGAACCTAGCCCAAACAGTGATCGTTGTCACCCCTGAATCTTGCAGAATTGTAACACTCATCGAAAAAAATGCTTGATGGCGATTTTGTCGTATGAGGGTCATGCAATGACCGGATTTGCAGTATTTCTCGGGCCGGATGCAACGCGCCTGTGCCCGTCGCCATTCCCTTGCGGCATCCCCCTGTGGGTGAGGAGATCGAGCAGCGCTTGCGGGTTTTCTTCTCATGCCCAACCGGCTATGAACGCTTCCTGACAACCCGTTTCAATCGCTGATTCCGCCTGTTTTGGCGGCATCGACAACCATCTGGAATTCGTTATGCGTCTGTCGCGCTACTTCTTGCCGATCCTGAAGGAAAACCCCAAGGAAGCTGAGATCGTCTCCCACCGCCTGATGTTGCGGACAGGCATGATCCGCCAGCAGAGTCAGGGGATCTATTCCTGGCTGCCGCTTGGCAAGCGCGTGCTCGACAAGGTGAACGCCATCATCCGCGAGGAGCAGAACCGCGCCGGCGCCATCGAGCTCTCCATGCCGACCTTGCAGTCGGCCGAGCTCTGGCAGGAAAGCGGGCGCTACGAGGACTATGGCAAGGAAATGCTGCGCATCCGCGACCGTCAGGATCGCCCGATGCTTTACGGCCCGACCAATGAGGAGATGATCACCGACATCTTCCGTTCGTCGGTGAAGTCCTACAAGAGCCTGCCGCTCAACCTCTATCATATCCAGCTCAAGTTCCGCGACGAGATCCGCCCGCGGTTCGGCACGATGCGCTCGCGCGAATTCCTGATGAAGGATGCCTATTCCTTCGATCTGACCCAGGCCGATGCCATCCATTCCTACAACAAGATGTTCGTGGCCTATCTCCGCACATTCGATCGTCTCGGCTTGCGCGCCATCCCGATGCGTGCCGATACCGGCCCGATCGGCGGAAACCACAGCCATGAATTCATCATCCTGGCCGATACCGGCGAGTCTGAGGTCTTCTGCCACAAGAGCTTCGTGGATTTCGACATTCCCTCGGTCGACACCGACTTTGACGACGTGAACGGCCTGCAGTCGATCTTCGACAAGTGGACCTCTGTCTATGCCGCGACCTCGGAAATGCATGACGAGGCAGCCTTCGACACGATTTCAGACGCCGATCGCCTGTCAGCCCGCGGCATCGAGGTTGGCCACATCTTCTATTTCGGGACCAAATACTCCGAACCGATGGGCGCCAAGGTTCAAGGTCCCGACGGCAAGGAACACCTTGTCCACATGGGCTCATACGGCATCGGCCCGACGCGCCTTGTTCCCGCCATCATCGAGGCCTCGCATGACGAGAACGGAATCATCTGGCCGGCCTCGGTCGCGCCCTTTGATGCCGTTGTCATCAACATGAAGGCCGGCGACGAGGCCTGCGATTCGACCTGCGAACGTCTTTATGCCGCTTTGCAGAACGCCGGCAAGGATGTGCTCTATGACGATACCGACGATCGCGCCGGCACGAAATTCGCGACCGCCGATCTGATCGGCGTTCCGGTCCAGGTGATCGCGGGCCCACGGGCTGTCGCAGCTGGCGAGGTCGAGCTCAAGGATCGCAAGACCGGCGCTCGCGAGACCCTGACCATCGAGGCGGCGATCAACAAGCTGACGGCCTGAGGCATCAGCCTCAGCCGACACGAGGTGGGTGACCGAGATCGCGATCCCGATGCAAGGAGAGACCATGGCGACCACGGCCGCTGGCAACGAAACGGCAGCACCCGGCAAGGCGGCATCCGCCAAGGCCTTTTCCGGCTTCGAGCGCATGGTGGCGTGGCGTTACCTGCGCGCCCGGCGCAAGGAAGCTTTCATTTCCGTGATCGCCGGCTTCTCCTTCATCGGCATCATGCTCGGCGTTGCAACGCTGATCATCGTCATGGCGGTGATGAACGGTTTCCGCACCGAACTTGTTTCGCGCATTCTCGGCATCAACGGCCACATGATCGTCCAGGCGGTCGACCAGCCGCTGAGCGACTATGCCGGTCTTGCAGAACGCTTTGCCGCCGTGCCCGGCGTTACCATGGCGCTGCCGCTGGTCGAGGGCCAGACGCTGGCCTCGGGCCGCGAAGGCGCCGGCACCGGTGCGCTGGTACGCGGCATCCGCCCGGATGACCTCACCAAGCTCTCGGTCGTCTCGTCCAATATCCGATCCGGCGATATGGTCGGTTTCGCCACGGGGCAGGGCGTGCTGATCGGCTCGCGCATGGCGGCCCAGTTGGGTCTGGCCGCAGGTGATACGATCACGCTGGTTTCCCCGGAAGGTGACGTGACGCCGCTCGGCGTCAATCCGCGCGTCAAATCCTATCCCGTCTCGGGCATCTTTGAGATCGGCATGTCGGAATATGACGCCTCGATCATCTACATGCCGCTCGAGGAATCGCAGCTCTATTTCAACGTCGAAGGCATCGTTCAGTCCATCGAACTCTTCATCGCTGACCCCGATGCCGTGGACGAACTGCGCCCGCTGATCGAGGAGGCTGCCGGCCGCCAGATCTTCCTGACCGACTGGCGCCAGCGCAACCAGACCTTCTTCTCGGCCCTTCAGGTCGAGCGCAACGTCATGTTCATGATCCTGACGCTGATCGTTCTCGTGGCCGCCCTCAACATCATTTCCGGCCTGATCATGCTGGTGAAGGACAAGGCAAGCGACATCGCCATCCTGCGTACCATGGGCGCGACATCAGGGGCCATCATGCGGATCTTCTTCATGACGGGGGCCGCGATCGGCACCGTCGGGACGATGGCCGGCGTCGCCCTCGGTGTTGTCGTCTGTCTCAACATCGAGAGCATTCGCCAGTTCTTCTCCTGGGTCTCCGGCACAGTGCTGTTTGATCCGGAACTCTATTTCCTGAGCCAGTTGCCGGCCGACATGAACATGAGCGAGACGATCTCAGTGGTCGTCATGGCGCTCAGCCTGTCTTTCATGGCGACAATCTTCCCGGCCTGGCGGGCCTCGCGTCTGGATCCCGTCCAGGCCCTGCGTTACGAATGAGGATGCCGAAACCCATGGCAAAAGACGTGGTTCTCTCGCTTGCCGGCATCGACCGCCACTATGGTCAGGGCGAGACTGTACTCTCGATCCTGAAAGGCGCCGACTTCACCCTGCGCACCGGCGAGACTGTCGCACTGGTCGCGCCTTCGGGCACGGGCAAGTCGACGCTGCTGCATGTTGCCGGCCTGCTGGAACATCCAGATGGCGGCGAAGTGACGGTGGGCGGCGTTGCCTGCCAGGAGCTCGGCGACGAGGAACGCACCGCGATCCGCCGCAAGTCGGTCGGCTTCGTCTACCAGTTCCATCACCTTCTGCCGGAATTTTCCGCCCTTGAAAACGTGATGATGCCCCAGCTGATTGCCGGTCTTGCCAAGCCGGAAGCGGCAGAGCGCGCCAAGCAACTGCTCGACTACATGCGCGTCGGCCATCGCGCTGACCATCGCCCGGCCGAACTCTCCGGCGGTGAACAGCAGCGCGTGGCGATCGCCCGTGCCGTCGCCAATGCACCGCTTGTTCTGCTTGCCGATGAGCCGACAGGCAATCTCGACCCCGAGACTGCAAGCTATGTCTTCTCTGCCCTCGAGGCACTGGTCCGCCAGTCGGGCCTCTCGGCGATGATTGCGACCCACAATCATGACATCGCCCGGCGTATGGACCGCTGTGTGACGCTGGTGGACGGCAAGGTCGTCCCACTCGAGGTCTGACCTCACCCTTCACGTCTGAACCTTGTTGAACCCCGGTGGATTTGTTCCGCCGGGGCTGCGGTCATTTTGGGTTGACATGGGAACAAGAGTAGAACAAAATACAAACATAAAGGGACAAGGAGACAGAAATGACCGAAATTCTTCGTGACGTTGCTGCATTTGCCTCGATGGCTGTGTTTGTATCCAGCATGACCTTGCTGATGATGGCGCTCTGACATTCTTCGGGCGGCAAAGCTGGTGAGGAAAGCCTTGCCGCCCGACTTCGTTCTGGACTTCGCAACCGCAAAAGCCGAAAATCCCGTCCGATTCAGATTGTCAGGGATGAAGCGGTATGGGCGAGGACAGCCTCGGAACGGAAGCGTCCGGTGAAGCGGGCAATGGCCCGGGTTTTGTGCACTTGCGGGTGCATTCGGCCTATTCGCTTCTCGAAGGCGCGCTGCCGCTGAAGAAGATCCTGGGCAAGGCCGTCGCCGACGACCAGCCGGCAATCGCGGTGACCGACACCAACAATCTTTTCGTCGCGCTCGAATTTTCGCAAAAGGCGCTCGGAGATGGCATCCAGCCGATCATCGGCTGTCAGCTGTCGATCGACATGGAAGATTCCACCGGCGAGAAGCGCGGCGGTAACGGCCACATGCCGGATCTGCCAGCCGTTGTCGTCCTGGCATCGGATGCCGACGGTTACGAGCGGCTCGTGGACCTGGTCAGCCGTGCCTATCTTGGCGGCGATGCCGGTCAGCCGACACATGTCAAACTCTCCTGGTTCGAGGAGACCGGCACCGAAGGCCTGATCGTGCTGACGGGCGCAGGCGGCGGGCCGGTGGACCGTATGCTCAAGGATGGCCACAAGGCGCAAGGCGAAAGCCGCCTCCTGTCCCTGAAGCGCCTCTTCGGCGATCGCCTCTATGTCGAGCTGCAGCGGCATGGCGAATATGATCGCACCCACGAGCGCCGCATGGTCCAGCTCGCCTATGAGCATGACATTCCGCTGGTCGCGACGAATGAGGCCTTCTTCCCGGCGCGCGACGACTACGACGCGCATGACGCATTGATGGCTGTGGCACACAACGCCATTGTCTCCAACGACGACCGCTTCCGCCTGACCCCGGACCACTATCTGAAGAGCCGGGCAGACATGATGAAGCTCTTCGCCGATCTGCCGGAGGCGCTCGAAAACTCGGTGGAGATCGCGCGCCGCTGCTCCTTCGTGCTCGACACCCGCAAGCCCATCCTGCCGCGCTTTACCGGCGGCAGCGACGATCCGGAAGAGGCCGAGCGCGAGGAAGCGCTGGAACTGCGTCGGCAGGCGGAGGAGGGGCTCGATCATCGTCTCGCCGCCCTCGGCATGGCGCCTGGCTATGAAGAGCAGGAATATCGAGATCGGCTCGAATTCGAGCTCTCCGTCATCGAGCGGATGAAATTCCCCGGCTACTTCCTGATCGTTGCCGACTTCATCAAATGGGCAAAGCAGCATGACATCCCCGTTGGCCCGGGCCGTGGTTCCGGTGCAGGCTCGCTGGTCGCCTACGCGCTGACCATCACCGACGTCGACCCCTTGCGTTTCTCGCTCCTTTTCGAACGCTTCCTCAATCCGGAACGCGTCTCGATGCCCGACTTCGATATCGACTTCTGCCAGGAGCGCCGCGAAGAGGTCATTCGCTACGTGCAGAAGAAATACGGCCGCGAACAGGTGGGGCAGATCATCACCTTCGGATCGCTGCAGGCTCGTGCGGCCCTGCGCGACGTCGGTCGGGTGCTCGAAATGTCCTATGGCCAGGTCGACAAGATCTGCAAGCTGGTGCCGAACAATCCGGCCAATCCAACGCCACTCTCCAAGGCGATCGAGGAGGAACCCAAGCTGCAGGAGGCGGCTGCCGAAGAGCCTGTCGTCGCCCGTCTGCTCGAAATCGCCCAGAAGATCGAAGGCCTCTATCGCCACGCCTCTACCCATGCCGCCGGTATCGTCATCGGGGACCGCCCGTTGTCGAAGCTGGTGCCGATGTATCGCGATCCCCGCTCCGACATGCCGGTCACCCAGTTCAACATGAAGTGGGTCGAGCAGGCGGGCCTGGTGAAGTTCGACTTCCTCGGCTTGAAGACGCTCACGGTTTTGAAGACGGCGGTCGATTTCGTCCAGGAACAGCGCGGCCACAAGGTCGATTTGGCGGCCATTCCGCTCGATGACGTCAAGACCTATGACATGCTCTCGCGCGGCGAAACGGTCGGCGTCTTCCAGGTGGAAAGTGCCGGCATGCGCAAGGCCCTGATCGGCATGCGCCCCGACTGTATCGAGGACATCATCGCCCTCGTGGCGCTCTATCGGCCGGGACCGATGGAAAATATCCCCGTCTACAATGCCCGCAAGCATGGCGAGGAGGAAGTCGCCTCGATCCATCCGAAGATCGACTATCTGCTGAAGGAAACCCAGGGCGTCATCGTCTATCAGGAACAGGTCATGCAGATCGCGCAGGTCCTGTCGGGTTATTCGCTCGGCGAAGCCGACCTTCTGCGTCGCGCCATGGGCAAGAAGATCAAGGCGGAGATGGACCAGCAGTCCGCCCGCTTCGTCGACGGCGCAATGAAGAATGGCGTCTCCAAGCCGCAGGCCAACAACATCTTCGAACTGCTGGCAAAGTTTGCCAACTACGGCTTCAACAAGTCGCACGCCGCGGCCTACGCCATCGTCTCCTACCAGACGGCCTATATGAAGGCGCATTATCCGGTCGAGTTCCTCGCCGCATCGATGACGCTCGATATGTCGAACACCGAAAAGCTGGTCGATTTCCGCCAGGATGCCGGCCGCCTCGGCATCGAGGTCGTGCCGCCCTCGGTGCAGACCTCCTTCCGTCACTTCCAGACCGGCCCGAACCGCATCTACTACGCGCTCGCCGCCCTCAAGGGTGTCGGCGAAGGTGCCGTCGACCACATTGTCGAGGTCAGGGGCGATACGCCCTTCGAGAGCATCGAGGATTTCTGCCTGCGGATCGATCCCAAGCAGATCAATCGCCGCGTTTTCGAAAGCCTGATCGCCGCTGGTGCCTTCGACTGCTTCGGCCGCGACCGTGCCGAACTGGTCGGCAGCATCGACCGGATCATGGGCTATGCCCAGCGCGCCCAGGAAAATGCCGTCAGTGGCCAGTCCGACATGTTCGGTTCGGGTGGTGCGAGCGGTCCCGAACGGATCGCTTTCGCACCCTATACGCCCTGGCTCTCGTCCGAAAAGCTCATGCGTGAATTCCAGGTGCTCGGCTTCTATCTCTCGGCCCATCCGCTTGATGCTTACCGGGACCTGCTCGACAAATTGCGCGTCCAGAATTTTGCCGATTTCTCGGTCGCGGTGAAGCAGGGTGCTTCGGCCGGTCGTCTCGCCGGCACGGTCATTTCGCGTCAGGAGCGCAAGACCCGCACCGGCAACAAGATGGGCATCATCACCTTCTCGGATGCATCCGGACAGTATGAAGCGGTGCTCTTCTCGGAAGGACTGAACCAGTACCGCGATCTGCTCGAACCCGGAAAGTCGCTGGTGCTGACCGTCCAGGCCGAGGAGCGGCCCGAGGGCATCGGCCTGCGCGTCCAGACAGCCCAGTCACTGGAGGAACAGTCGATCCGCATGCAAAAGGCCATGCGCGTCTATGTCAGGGACTCCGGTCCCTTGCGCGCGGTGGCAGCCCGCCTCAATGCCCGGGGTGACGGTCTCGTATCCTTCATCGTGATCAAGGATGAGGGACAACGCGAGATCGAGGTCGAACTCACAGAACGTTTCCGTATCTCGCCGGAGATCGCAGCTGCCATGCGCTCGACCCCGGGCGTCCTGGATGTCGAACTCGTATGAGGCTTATGCGCGCGGCTTCGGCCGCGTCACTGTGATGAAATCCGTGCCGTTTCCGGTTTCCGGGCCAAGCCCCGTGTCCTGGATCGTGAGCGACGATCCCTCGCTGAGCATGGTTTCGATCCGGGCCCGCAAGTCATCCGGCAGGACGATGCGTGCCAGCGCGGCTTCGGCGGTGAAAACGGCTGGATCGTCAGCTGGTATGGTGATGCCGAGCCGCTTCTGTGTGGAGGCCGCCAGATGGTCGTCGAGTGTTACACCGCGCCATTCGGCCTTGCGCTTGAAGCGGTCAACCGCTGTCGCTTCGAGGAAATGTGTGCCGAGCGCCTTTTCCGGCTCCTTGATGTCGATGGCAGCGGAAAAGAGTGGCTGGAACTTCTGCCGGATCATCAACTGTCCCATGGGGGGATGATCTTCCCCAGCCTGGGTGTAGAGCGCCGCGAGGAAAGGTTTCGACAAGATTTCGCCGTCCTTCTCGATGGCGTGTTTCTCCTTGAAGGCCTTGACCGCCGCAATCGTGCGCGTGCCGAGCAGGCCGTCGGGAACTCCGGCATCGAAACCGACCTTGTTCAGCAGGCGCTGGACGTCGGTTGCCACGTCACGCTGCGTGCGTCGGGTGATCAGTATCCTGAGCGGTGGCGGTTCCTCTATGCTGAGTTTCGCTTCCGCCCCGCTGCGCGGCAGCACCGCATTCATCGCCACTTCCACCGGCTTCAGGTTTGCTTCGACGCGGCCGGGGCGCAGTTCCACATCCGAGAGAAGCCCGCCATCGTCGATCGGCAATCTCGGCGTGAAGAGATTGGCATGGGTGACCTGCCGCGGCGTCACCGGTTCGTCGGTGATGATCACATGCGCCCCGCGCTCGGTCATCGAGAACAGCGACTTGGCAAAGCCGTTCGGCAGCCGGACGCAGCCATGCGAGGCCGGGTGGTTCGGAACCTTGCCCTCGTGCAGCGCGATACCGGACCATGTCAGGCGCTGCATGAAGGGCATGGGCGCGTTCGAATAGAGATTGGACTCGTGATACTTTCGCTTCTCGAGGATCGAGAAGATGCCGGATGGTGTCGTGTGCCCCGGCTTGCCGGTCGAGACTTTTGTCGTCGCGACCACCGTATCACCATCATAGACGGTGAGGGTCTGATCCGCCTTGGAGACGAAGATTTGCAAGGGGCCATCTGCGGCAAGCGCGGTACTGGCCAGGAGGGAAAGACTGAAGGCGACGGCGAAACGCTGGAACATGGTCGACCACTTGGAACGCGAGACAAAGCTGCCGAAGTGTATGGGACGATGTTTAAGAAAAGTTTCGCAGCGGATCGCTGATCGCAAGCCGTCACGCGGCTGTGATCATGTATCCCCAGTTGTTCACACTCATTGCGGCGACAGCGGACGTGGGCGCAACTGCGGGGACGCGACGGCGAGGAGCAGCGCCGCAATCGGCAGCGAGAAGGCATGGCCGAGATGTTTGAAGCCGAGCGCCCCGATCAATCCACCCAGAAAGAACATGCCGATGATCGGCAGGAGAATGCCCAGCTTGCGGACATCGGTCGCAATGGGCGGATGGTGAAGAACGCGTGCAACCACCCCATAGGCGAGCTTGCCCAGTTCGATCCCGATATCGGTTGTCATACCGGTCAGGTGGGTGGTGCGGATGCGTGCGCCGGAAATCTTGGTGATCGTCGCATTCTGCAGTCCCATGACGAAGCAGAGCAGTACCGCTGTCACAGATGCGGCGGCAGCGGTCGGCACCACGGCCCCGATCCCGGCAAAGGCAATGAGCAGGCCGGATTCAAGCGCCAGCGGATAGGCATATTGCTGGCGACGGGCGTGTCGCCTTGCCCAGTTGATCAGGACCGCCGAGCAGGCGGCCCCCAACGTGAAGCTGATCAGGAGCGCGATGCCCGACCCGACCAGTCCGAAGACACCGAGCGCCAGATTGTCGGCGATCGCAGAGACGATGCCGGTCATATGCGACGTATAGTGGCCGATTGCGAGAAATCCGCCGGCATTGATGGCGCCGGCCACGAAGGCGAGAATCGCGCCGAGCATCAGATCATTGCGCCCTGTGCGGCGATGCGAGGCCGCGATCCGCAACAGCCGCAGCCGTGCCGGCGGGCTGGTGTCCCGGCGGCTAGGATCCCTGCTCTTGCTTGCGGGCGCATCTGTCACGGTGCAGTCTATCTCCTGGGGGGAAAGGTGTAGCCTGTCTGAACGGTACCCTTGCCGAACTTGTCGCGCAATTTGTCCATTGCGGCTTCCGCTGCTGCGCGCCGTCCAGCCTGCACGTCGACGAGATCGGGCGGATCGGCAAGCGCTGGATCCTGGAGGTCGCTCACCCCGATCCCGATCAGCCGAAACCTCGTCCCGTCCGTCTCTTTCTCCAGCAGCGACATGCCGGTCCGGAAAATCCGGTCGGCGAGCTGCGTCGGATCGTCGAGCCGCCGGTTGCGGGTACGCAGCTTGAAGTCGGACGTCTTCAGCTTCAGGACAACAGTCTGGCCCGCAATCTCGTGCCGCTTCAGCCGCCATGCGACTTTCTCGGAAAGCGCGCGCAGATGCACGACGAGGTCGTCGATTCGGTGGATGTCATCGAAGAACGTCGTTTCGGCCGAGACGCTCTTGGCCGGGTCGTTCGGATGCACGGTGCGATCATCGATACCGCGCGAAAGTCGTGCCAGCCTTTGCCCCATAATCCCGTAGCGGCGCATCAGCTCGGTTTCGTCCATGCTCTGCAACTGGCCGATCATGCGAATGCCGTCGGCCTGCAGCGTCGCGGCCAGGGCCTTGCCGACACCCCAGATCATCGTCACCGGCTTGTCTGCAAGGAAGGAGAGCGCCTCGGCAGCGCCGATGACGGAAAAGCCGCGTGGCTTCTGCAGGTCGGAAGCGACCTTGGCCAGGAATTTGCAATAGGATAGCCCGACGGAGACCGTGATGCCGATTTCCTTCTCGATCCGTCCCGCAAGGCGAGCAAGCACCCGTGCCGGCGGCTCGTGATGCAGGAGTTCGGTGCCCTTGAGATCGAGAAAGGCCTCGTCGATCGAGATCGGCTGCACGAGCGGCGTCAGTTCCTCCATCATGGCCCGGATCTGCTGGCCAACGTGTGCATATTTCTCCATGTCCGGCCGGATAACCACCGCCTGCGGGCAGGCCTCCAGCGCCTTGAACATCGGCATGGCCGACCGGACGCCGTGAATGCGAGCGACATAGCAGGCGGTGGAGACGACCCCGCGCTTGCCGCCACCGATGATCACGGGCTTGTCGATGAGCTCAGGATTGTCACGCTTCTCCACCGAGGCATAAAAAGCGTCGCAATCGATATGCGCGATCGTAAGGTCGAACAGTTCCGCGTGATAGACGAGGCGGGGACTGCCGCAGGAACGACACCGGCGCAGACCCTCTGCCTGCCCGGTCAGGCAGTCGCGACAAAAGCCGGTGTGATCATGGGCGGAGCGCATCATGGCAGGAACAAAGGTTGAACATTGCCACCATAGGCCCCGTTCGCGGTGTAGACAAGTGCTGCGACGGTGTCAGCCGTGACTTGCCACGTCCTGTGCGGTGAAATGCGACCGGATGAGCTTGGATGCCTGCGGCCAGTTCTCGACCCGTCGGACGGTCTCGTGCGGATCGGGTGCAAACTGGAAGATCTCGAGTGGTGGTGGAAGATAGACCAGCAGACAGCTGGGTACATGATCGCCGACCGAGTGAAGATTGTGGACCATGTCGTCGACGAAGGCGACGGGCAGGGGCCTTTCGCCGTGCAGCTTCGCGACCATCGGCCCCTTCGCCGCTTCTGTCGCGATCATCGGGAAGGTCAGTGCCATCTGGTCGAGCAGCCGCCGCCGGATCTCGGCATGGCGTGGCGGCATGGCCGTCAGGAAGACGAGATCGGCCTCAGCGCCGAGCGCGTGCAGGCTGTCAACCGCATCGGCAAACGGCGTCTGCCAGCGTTCCTGCTCGACGAAGAAGTCGTCGATCAGGGCCTTCACAAAAGGCGCCTCCAGAACCCTGTCGTCCGTGCCGCTCACGATATTGCCGGTGAGCTTGAACGAGCGGGGCAGGAGCCGGTGACCGCGGGTCGCGAGGAACGCCTCGAATGGGGTCGCGAACTGCAAGACCACGTCGTCCACGTCACAGACGATCAAGGGGCGATCTTTGACTGTGATGTGGTCGATGTCCGTCAGCATCAGTATTCACCCGAATCGAGGCCTGGTCGAACATAGTGGTGATAGGCCGATACTACGGTTTCGGGTTTCGTCTCGGTGGCAGCACAGAAGGCCATCAGGGTCGGTTCGTGCTGCATGAGGAATTCGAGCATTCCCGCAAGAAAGCCGGGATCATTCACTGCCTCGCGCAATTGACCTGGCTGTACCCCGGAGAGCGCAAGAAACCGCGACAGCATCTCGGGTTCATTTGCCAGCCAGCCGAGCACCGCAACCGCCGTCTCTTCGGCGCCAGACGGTATATCTCTGTTTTTCATCAAGTCTTTTCCTCCGACACCGCCAAATTACCGATTTCGAAACCAAATAGCACTAGCATGCTCGGTGACGGAAGATGCAACTCGCGCCGCGCCCGCCGTTCTGGGCTGCCTGAATGCGTGGGACAAAGGACCGGGTGAATGCCGAAAAAGGTTATGATTGTCGAAGACAACGAGCTCAACATGAAGCTCTTCCGCGATCTGATCGAGGCGTCCGGCTATGAAACGGTGCAGACGCGCAACGGCATGGAAGCGATGGATCTCGCACGCCGCCACAAGCCGGATCTGATTCTCATGGACATCCAGCTTCCCGAGGTGTCCGGGCTCGAAGTCACCAGATGGCTGAAGGACGATCCGGAACTGCATGTCATTCCCGTCATCGCTGTCACGGCCTTTGCGATGAAGGGCGACGAGGAGCGCATCCGCCAGGGCGGCTGCGAAGCCTATGTCTCCAAGCCGATTTCGGTGCCGAAATTCATCGAGACGATCAAGACCTATCTCGGGGATGCGTGAGGAACAAGTGACATGACTGCGCGCATTCTGGTCGTCGATGATGTTCCCGCCAATGTGAAGCTGCTCGAAGCGCGGCTCATGGCGGAATATTTCGACGTTCTCACCGCGAGCAATGGCCGCGACGCACTCGACATCTGCGACCGGACCCAGGTCGATGTGATCCTGCTCGACATCATGATGCCGGAAATGGACGGCTTCGAGGTTTGCGAGAGGCTGAAGTCCAGTCCGCGCACGGCTCATATCCCTGTTGTCATGGTCACCGCACTCGATCAGCCATCGGACCGCGTACGCGGCCTGAAGGCCGGTGCCGACGATTTCCTCACCAAGCCGGTCAACGATCTGCAGCTGATCTCCCGCGTGAAGAGCCTGGTGCGCCTGAAGACGCTGTCCGACGAACTGCGCATCCGTCACGACACGACCCGCCAGGCGGGTATGGACGACATTCTGCGGCTTCAGGACGGCCGGCTGGAAGAGCAGGCTCATGTCTTGCTCGTTGATAGCCGTGCAGCCTCCCAGGAGCGCATCATCAAGTCGCTGAAGCCGATTGCCGAAGTCTTTGCCATGTCCGACCCGCAGGCTGCGGTGTTCGAGGCAGCGGAGAACACCTTCGACCTCATCATCGTCAACTGCAATCTTGAGGATTACGACCCCTTGCGCCTGTGCTCGCAGATCAGATCGCTGGAGCGCACCCGCTTCATTCCGATCCTGCTGATCACGGAACAGGGTGACGAGCAGATGATCATCCGCGCGCTTGATCTCGGCGTGAACGACTACATCGTGCGCCCGCTCGATCCAAACGAACTCATGGCACGCGCCCTGACACAGGTTCGTCGCAAGCGATACAATGATCTCCTGCGCAACAGCGTGCGCCAGACGGTCGAGCTTGCTGTCACAGACGGCCTGACCGGGCTGCACAATCGCCGCTATCTCGACACCCAACTGCGCACGCTCTTTGCCCGCGCCAAGGTCCGCGGCCGGCCGCTGACGATCTGCATAACCGATATCGACCGCTTCAAGCTGGTGAATGACGGTTACGGACACGATGCCGGAGATGAAGTGCTGAAGGAATTCGCCGGGCGCATCCGTGCGACCGTGCGCGGCGCCGATCTCGCCTGCCGCTTCGGCGGCGAAGAGTTCGTACTTGTCATGCCCGACACACCGGCAGAAGTGGCAGCAACCGTGGCCGAGCGCTTGCGGGGGATGATCGAGGCGCGGCCCTTCCAGCTCCGCTCCGGCGAGACACCGCTGATGCTCACGGCCTCCATGGGCATCGCCACGGTCGGGCCGGGCATCGATACGCCCGAGCAGCTGCTGAAACAGGCAGACCGTGCACTCTACGAGGCGAAGAATTCCGGCCGGAACCGTGTCGTCGCTGCTGCTGCCTGACCATCCCTTCGAAATAGATCAGTAGTTTCAGCGATGCGCGCCGCTGTCAGCAAAGATTTGCACAGCTTTTTGCGGTCCCAGTTCGGCTATGGATTTGATCAATTCCTGCTGTCATTTTGAACAGTTACAAATCGACTTATCAACCGATGTCAGAATAGTCTTGCACCAAATGGGGCAGATGCCGGTGCCAGCCACCGGCAACATGCTTGCCCCGGTTTGTATTTATCTGAATATTAGCGTTCTCTTTGAGGGGGTGACCTAGGTTTGTGTGCTCCATGCTCTATGGAGCTCGTAAAATAGACTTCAGAAGAACTTGAATGGACTGGAAGTCATTTCAAGTTTCAATGTGTGTAGTACTGACGATTGTTGCGTAGCGCCAAGTTCAACCTCTCGAGATTTAACCATATTCGTAGGCTGATCGGTCCAGCGGTTAATAAAATGTTGATTTTTGTCTCTATTTGGGAGAACTTACACCCAACAGACAAGGCCTCTTCGGAGGTTCAAGATACCCCATGATGCTCAGGTCCGCCGCATCTCCTGGGTCGTGGGGTCGGTCGGTTGGTATGCAACTACAAAACGGTTCCTCGTGCCGTGTTGCATGCCGGCCGACCCCCTATTCTAGAAGACACCGGTTTCCGCAAGGAGGCCGGTGTCTTTCGTTTTGGGCTTGTGACGACAATCTTGAGACGACAATCAAGGGGCGGGGACGAGGCAAAAGAAAAAGGCGCGCCGCAGAAAGCGGCACGCCTTTTTGGATAATCCGTCGATCAAGTCTTACTTGATCTTGGTTTCCTTGAACTCGACATGCTTCTTAGCAACCGGGTCGTACTTGGTCTTCGTCATCTTGTCCGTCATGGTGCGGCTGTTCTTCGTGGTAACGTAGAAGAAACCCGTGTCAGCCGTCGACAGAAGCTTGATCTTGATGGTTGTAGCCTTGGCCATGGTCGTCCTGCCTCTAATAAACGAAGCCGTGGACGACCGAACGAGGCCCACGGCAAATCTGGCGCGAAACTACAAATCGCGCCCGAAAAGTCAAGTGCGTTTCGGCTTAAAAAGCAGGCGTCCCAGGGAAAGCACCACATAGAGGGCGAAGAAGCCCGCGATTGCCCATGCAAAACCGTCATTGCCGGTGATGTCGATGGCAGCCCCGATCGCCTGCGGACCAGCAACCGTACCCACCGCATAACAGAAAATGAATGCGGCATTGGCCGCTGCCAGATCCGCGCCAGTGAGTCGCGAGCCGAGATGGCTCAAGCCCACGGTGTAGAGGCCCGAGACGCAGCCACCCCAGAACAGCAGCACCACAGCCATCAGTTGCCAGTGGCCGGAGAGCCACGGAAGCGTCAGCGAGCCGGCAAGGCCCACGGCAGCGAGGATGGACAGGAGCATGCGCCGGTCGCGCATCCGGTCTGAGAGCAGCCCCAGCGGGATCTGGAAGACCATGTTGCCAATGCCCATCACGGTCAGCAGAAGCGCCGCCTGGGTCTCGGTGAAGCCGCTGCGGGTCGCATAGATCGGGAAGAGCGACAGGCCGCCCGCCTCGACCGCACCGAAGACGAAAACGGCCACCGTCGCGGTCGGCACCAGGAAGATGTAGCGCAGGAAGTGCATCTCGGGCTTGTCACCCAGGACGGGGCTTTCGTAGCGCGCGATGTAGATTGGGATCGCAGCCGCCAGGATGGCGATGGCGCCCACCGCAAAGGGCAGGATGCCTTCACTGCCGAGTACCGAAAAGAGCAGGGGGCCGCAGGCGAAACCGACGGCCAGCATGGTGGCATAAATCCCCATGACCAGCCCGCGCTTGCGCGAGGGGGCCGCCGCATTGATCCAGAATTCGGAGAGGATGAAGAGCGTGGTCGTTGCGCCATGAAAGACGATGCGCAGCGGAAACCACATCCAGAATTCGGTGGCAAAGTAGAAGCCGACCGCGCTGACGGCCGAGAGCACGACAGCCCACAGCATGGTCGGTACGACGCCGAGTTTGTGGGCAAGCTTGGTCGTGACCGGTGCTGCCGCCATCGCAGCAATGCCGGCCATGGCGGAATTGAGCCCGATCAGCGTCGAGGAAATGCCCCGCTTCTCCAGGATGATGCTGAGCAGCGGCAGGCCGAGGCCAATCGCAATGCCGACGGCTGAGATCGCGGAAATGGCCGCAACCAGCGAAGGCCAGTGGATCTCCTCGCGGTGGCCGTGAAGGCCATTGGTTTCAGACATCCGCAACCTCGCGAACCGACCGGACCATGGGCAAGAGAGCAGCCGGGGGCAGGGTAAAAATCTGCATGTTCAATGGCATATGGGTTTACGAGCTCCCCCGGGCATCCTTGATCGGCGCGGCATGTTCAGACTGGAAATCGTCCGGCTGTCAAGCTGCTTGGCATGCGGCACCGCGAATCACGGTTTACCGTAAAACTCAGTCCTATCGGTAAACGACCAAAGTCAGGTGACTGCTTTTCTCGGCACTCGCGCCTGTCACGAAGGCTCCGCTTCGTCCCTCTCTCCACTGAAGCCGTGCATCCGCAGCGCCCATTGCAGGCCGACGACCCCGCCCTTGATCGGCTGCAGGCAGAGGAGGGAAGTCACGACCCCGATCGGCGCCCAGATGGCGAAATGCACCCATGCGGGCAGGACGAAGACGAGGTCGGTCGCCATGAATCCCCCGACAAGGACATGGCCGAGGATCAGGATGACGAGATAGGCCGGCAGGTCGTCCGCCCTGTGGTGATGATAGTCCTCACCGCAGGCGGCGCAATTGTCGACGACCTTCAGATAGTTGCGGAAGAGCTTTCCGGACCCGCAGGCCGGGCACTGGTTCAGCATTCCGCGCTTGATGGACCGGCCGAGCGGGCGCTCGGTCTTCCCTGCTGCACCATATTGCATCGTCACATGGATCTGGTTGGCGGTCATGTCCTGCCTCCGGGGCAAAAGTGTCAACGTCGCGAGCGCGGCGGACGTGTGCCTGGTTGTTTTTGGCCACGCCGTCCCGCCTTGTGGAAGGAGCGCGTGCCGGCCGGCATCTTGCGTCCCTCACTCAGCATTTCGAAGCGGAGCGCACCGGCAAGCGGCACGGCCTCGGCCAGTCGAACCTCGACGGTATCGCCGAGCTGGTAACCGAGCCCGGATTTTTCACCCGTCAAAGCCTGATGCGCTTCATCGTAGATATAGTAGTCGCGACCGAGTGTGGAAACCGGGACAAAGCCATCTGCGCCAAATTGCGGCAGGGCGACGAACAGGCCGGATTTCGTCACGCCTCTGATCTGTCCGTCGAATTGCTCGCCGATGCGCCCGGCAAGGTGATGCGCGATCAGCCGGTTGACGGTGTCACGTTCGGCAGCCATCGCGCGGCGCTCGAAGGTCGAGATCTCGGCTGCGATATCCTCGAGGCTCGCCTCTTCCTCGGGCGTGATCCCGCCTTCGCCAAGGCCGACAGATCTCACCAGAGCGCGATGCACAATAAGGTCGGCATAACGGCGGATCGGTGAGGTGAAGTGGGCATACTTCATCAGGTTGAGGCCGAAATGGCCGATATTGTCAGGGCTGTAGATGGCCTGGCTCTGGCTTCGCAGCACCATCTCGTTGACAATGGTCTGATGCGGCGTGTCTTGCGCCTTGGCGAGGATTCCGTTGAAGGAATTGGACCGCATGTTGCCGCCCTTGACCAAGGACATGCCGAGCGTTGCGAGAAATTCGCGCAGCACTTCCTGCTTGGCAAGTGTCGGCGCATCATGAATGCGGTAGATCAGCGCCTGACGCTTCTTCTCCAGGGTCTCGGCGGCCGAGACATTCGCCTGGATCATCATTTCCTCGATCAGTTTGTGCGCATCGAGTCTCTCCGGCACATGCACGCGATCGACGGTGCCATCTTCCTTGAGAATGATCTTGCGTTCGGGCATGTCGAGTTCAAGTGGCTGGCGCCTGTCGCGCCCGCGCTTCATCACCTCATAGGCGTGCCAGAGCGGCTTCAGGATAGGCTCCAGCAGCGGGCCGGTCTTCTCATCCGGCTTTCCGTCGATCGCCGCCTGCGCCTGCTGGTAGGACAGCTTGGCCGCACTCTTCATCATGATCCGGTGGAAAGTGTGGCTCGCCTTGCGACCCTCATGCGAAAAGACCATGCGCACGGCAAGTGCCGGCCGATCGACGCCTTCGCGCAGCGAGCAGAGATCGTTCGAGATCCGCTCTGGCAGCATGGGCACGACCCGGTCCGGGAAATAGACGGAGTTGCCGCGCTTCAGCGCCTCGCGGTCGAGCGCGGATTTCGGTCGGATATAGTAGGAGACGTCGGCGATCGCGACCGTCACGATCACGCCGTCAGGATTGTCCGGCGACGGGTCGAGCTCGGCATAGACGGCGTCGTCATGGTCCTTGGCGTCATGCGGATCGATGGTGATCAGCGGCAGGTCGCACCAGTCCTCGCGATGCGACATCGAGGCAGGCTCGGCTGCTTCGGCCTCTGAAATCACCGATTGCGGGAAGATGTGCGGAATGCCATGTGCATGGATCGCGATCATCGAGATCGCCTTTTCCGAGGCGACCGATCCGACGACGCTGAGCACCTTGGCCCGCGTCAGGCCGAAACGGGAGGCCCGCGCGACCTCCACTTCGACCAGGTCGCCATCCTTGGCGTCGCTGATATCGGTAGCGTCGATCTGCATTTCCTCGCCGCGCCGCTCGATTGGCATGAGCCGTGCGCCACCCTCCGGCATCATGCGCACCACACCCATGACCGCGCCGATATGCCGGTCGAGGATCTTGATGACCCGGGCCGTATAGGCCGGACCCGAGCGGTCCTTGTTGGCAAAGATCTTGGCGAGTACCCGGTCGCCGAGGCCGCCGACAGGCGCCTTTCCCTTGGAACGGTCGGAACTCGACTGGCGGATCAGCACCGCCGGTGCAGCTCCGGCCTCTTCCGGCCATTCCGCCGGGCGCCCGATCAGTTCGCCGTCCTTGTCGCGGGTGGTGATGTCGAGAACGGTGACCGGCGGCAGGGCGCCCGGCCTCGTCAGCGACTTGCGGCTCTTCTGCACCAGCCCGTCGTTTTCCAGATCCTTCAGCGCCTGCTTCAGCTCGACCCGCTGCTCACCCTTCAACCCGAAGGCCTTGGCGATCTCGCGCTTGGAGGCCCGGTCGGGATTATCGGTAATAAACTGCATCAGGACGTCGCGCGGCGGAACCTCCCCGTGGATCAAGGCCGTGGGGTTTTCGCTCCGGGCCTTGGCCGCGCCCTCCGCACGCCGGCTCTTGCGGTTGCCGGAGCCAGGGGAGCGGGAGGTGTCGCGGGTCATTTTGCTCAAGTCGCACTCTTCTTCGTTGTTTTTGCCTTCGCCGTAGCTTTTGCCTTCGGCTTGGCGGCTGCCTTCTTCGGCTTCGCTGCAGCACCGTCTTCCGACTTTGCCTTGGCTGCCTTGGCCGGAGCCTTCTTCGCCTTCGTCTTGCCGCCATCCTTGGCCGCGCGTTCGGCGATCAGCACCAGCGCTTCCTCGACGGTGACCGCCTGCGGATCCTTGCCCTTCGGCAGGGTAGCATTC
Organism: Peteryoungia algae; assembly: GCF_030369675.1. Classification (NCBI taxonomy): domain Bacteria; kingdom Pseudomonadati; phylum Pseudomonadota; class Alphaproteobacteria; order Hyphomicrobiales; family Rhizobiaceae; genus Peteryoungia; species Peteryoungia algae. The sequence continues at coordinate 529,206 of NZ_CP128477.1, forward strand.
ACCTTGCCCCAATTGACATAGGGGCCGAAGCGACCGTCACGGACGGTCATTGCACCACCATCGGGATGCTCTCCGAGTTCCTTGAGGGCGACGGCTGCCGTACGGCCACGGCCACCCGGATTGGCCTTCTTTTCGGCAAGCACGGTAACGGCGCGGTTGAGGCCGATCGACAGAACGTCCTCGATGCCTTCGAGATTGGCATAGGTACCGTCATGCAGCACGAAGGGTCCGTAGCGTCCGAGGCCCGCCGAGATCATCTTGCCGGTTTCCGGGTGTGCCCCGACGTCGCGCGGGAGCGACAGCAGCGACAAGGCTTTCTCAAGGTCAATATCGGCTGGCGCCCAGCCCTTCGGCAGCGAGGAGCGCTTTGCCTCCTTGCCGTCGCCGCGCTGGACGTAAGGCCCGAAACGGCCGGAGCGCAGCGTGATTTCTTCCTCGGTCACCGGATCCTTGCCCAGCGCCCGCGGTTCATTGTTGCCGTTCGCTTCCGCTTCCGCGCCACCTTCCGAGCTGAGCTGTCGGGTGAAATTGCATTCCGGATAGTTCGAGCAGCCGACAAAGGCGCCGTACTTGCCGAGCTTCAGCGACAGATTGCCGGTGCCGCAGACCTGGCAGATGCGCGGATCTGACCCGTCCTCGCGCTTTGGAAACACCAGCGGGGCCAGCGCCTCGTTCAGTGCATCCAGAACATTGGTGACGCGCAGTTCCTTCGTGTCTTCGATCTGGGCGAAGAAGTCCTGCCAGAAGGCGCGCAGCACATCCTTCCAGTTCAACTCTCCGGCAGAGATCTTGTCGAGCTTCTCTTCGAGATCGGCCGTGAAGTCGTATTCGACGTATTTGGTGAAGAAGTTCTCGAGGAAAGCCGTGACCAGCCGACCCTTGGAATGCGGGATCAGCTTGCGCTTGTCCATGATGACATATTCGCGATCGCTGAGCGTCTTTAGCGTCGCAGCATAGGTGGAGGGGCGGCCGATGCCGAGCTCTTCCATCTTCTTGATCAACGAGGCTTCCGAATAGCGCGGTGGCGGCTCGGTGAAATGCTGGCTCGAATTGACCTTTTGCTTGGCCAATGCCTCCCGGGCATTGATCTCCGGCAGGCGGCCATCCTCGTCGTCACCGTCCTCTGCCGGCTCGCCCTCTTCGCGCTGGTCGGTATAGGCGGCGATGAAGCCGTCGAAGCGGATGACGGAGCCAACGGCGCGAAGCCCGGCCTTGTCACCCTTGTTGTCGGCCAGGATCTCGACCGTCGTGCGCTCGATTTCGGCAGATGCCATCTGGCTTGCAATGCCGCGCTTCCAGATCAGGTCGTAGAGACGCAACTGGTCGGCATCGAGGAAGCGGCGCACCTTGTCCGGCGAGCGATTGAAATCGGTCGGGCGGATCGCTTCGTGCGCTTCCTGGGCATTCTTCGCCTTGGTCGAGTAGATGCGCGCCTTTTCCGGCACGTAGCGCGGGCCGAACTGGTCGGCGACAGCGGACCGGGCAGCCTCGATCGCCTCGGGTGCCATCTGGACGCCGTCGGTACGCATATAGGTGATCAGGCCGACGGTTTCGCCGCCGATGTCGATGCCTTCATAGAGCTTCTGCGCCACCTGCATGGTGCGCGAGGCCGAGAAGCCGAGCTTCGACGATGCCGCCTGCTGCAATGTCGATGTCGTGAAAGGCGGGCCCGGATTGCGCTTGACCGGCTTTGCCTCGACACTGTCGACGGCAAAGGCTGCGCCCTCGAGCAAGGCCTGGATGCCCGCTGCCTGGTCACCATTGGTCACCGAGTTGCGCTGCATGCGCTTGCCCTGGTGCGAAACGAGCTTCGCCACGAATTCTTCGCCGCGCGGCGTCTTCAGGAGGGCCGAAATATTCCAGTATTCCTCGGCGACGAAGCGTTCGATCTCGGTTTCGCGATCGCAGACGAGGCGCAACGCCACTGACTGGACGCGGCCGGCGGAGCGGGCACCGGGCAGCTTGCGCCAGAGCACCGGCGAGAGATTGAAGCCGACGAGATAGTCCAGCGCACGGCGGGCGAGATAGGCATCGACGAGCGGTGTGTCGATGTCGCGCGGATTGGCCATTGCGTCGAGCACGGCCTTCTTGGTGATCGCGTTGAAGACGACGCGCTTCACCGGCTTGTCGCCAATCACCTTCTTCTTCTTCAGAAGATCGAGCACATGCCAGGAAATGGCTTCACCTTCGCGATCAGGGTCGGTCGCGAGAAACAGGCCGTCTGAGGATTTCACCGCATCGGCAATATCCTTCATCCGCTTTTGCGAGGCTGTATCGACCTCCCAGAACATCTCGAAGTCCTGGTCCGGTAGAACGGAGCCATCCTTGGCCGGCAGATCGCGCACATGGCCGAATGAGGCGAGCACCGTGTATCCGGGACCCAGATACTTGTTGATCGTCTTGGCCTTGGCCGGGGATTCTACGACTACGACGTTCATTGGACAGATGTACCTTCAACGCATCCGATCAGCGGCACCGCACCACAGTCTTCGGAACACGGTTTTCCGACATGGAGGGCGAAACGGCTGCGGTCAAGAGGCGAGGCTTATTTTCCGGCCTTTCGGCCGATGCAACCTGTGGGGGATCATAGGTAGATTGCAATCTAGGATAAATGCTCTATTGTGGTGTGGAGAGCAGCGAGGCCGTGGTTGCAGCGACCTCCGGGGACGACGGGCGAGAGCGATGACACGAGACACAGTCGATTCGAATGATCGCGGTAACCGCACGATGGAAAAAATCGCATACATCAGACAGATGCTCGCCGAATTGCGGCTGGTCGCCGAAAACGAAGGCGCCGATATGCTGTGTTATCTGATCGAGATGGCCTATGTGGAGGCGGGCGACGTCCAGTCCGGCCGCCGTTCGCTGTCAATCAATCATGCTCAGCGAAACAAATCCACCCGCATGCCGCTCTAGGCGCCCGGCAATGTCCAGTTCCAGCAGAACCAGGTAGACGGACGAGGCTGGCAGGCCCGTATGACGGATGATGTCATCGATCTCGACCGGCGTCGGCCCAAGTGCCTGGATGATGATCAGGCGCTCGTCGTCGTTCGGGGGCGGGGCCAGCGGACGCTCGCCGGGATCACCATCGCCGGGTTCATCCGCCTCGGTCTGCGAGAAGAGATCGACATCCGATATCGGTGCGAGCGCCTGCAGCACGTCCTGCGAACGCGTCGTGACCGTCGCGCCATCCTTCAGCAGGCCATTGGTCCCCTCGCAGCGCGGATCCAGCGGTGATCCAGGAACGGCAAAGACCAGCCGTCCGAATTCGCCGGCCAGTCGCGCCGTGATAAGCGACCCGGAGCGAGCGGCCGCCTCGATCACCACGACGCCGAGAGCCACGCCGGCGATCAGTCGGTTGCGCCTCGGAAAGTCCCGCGCCCGAGGCTCCCAACCGAACGGCATCTCCGAGATGGCAAGCCCCCGGCCTTCGCAAATCTGGGCGAGGAGGTCGATGTTTTCAGGGGGATAGGGCTGGTCCAGCCCGCCGGCCATTGCAGCGATCGTTCCCGTCTCGAGGCTTGCTCGATGGGCGGCCGCATCGATCCCCCGTGCAAGCCCGGAAACGATGCCGTAGCCCGAAAGACCGATCTCCCTTGCCACCATCGCTGCGAATTTCGCACCGCTGATCGAGGCATTGCGCGAGCCGACAATCCCGACGGTGGGAAGCGTGGCGACGCTGAGGTCGCCCTTGGCCGCGATCAGGGGAGGGGCGGCGTCTATCTGTCTGAGAGCGGGCGGATAGTCCGGTTCGCCGATGCCGATGAAGCAGGCGCCGAAGCGATGGGCGGTTTCGATCTCCCGCTCGGCATCCGCTGTCGTCGCAATGCGGATGGCGCGTGTCGAACCACCCCGGCGCGACAGTTCGGGAAGCGCGTCGAGTGCGGCTTCCGCCGAGCCGAAATGATTGATCAGGTCGCGGAATGTGGAGGGGCCGACATTGTCGCTGCGGATCAGCCGCAACCACGCGATCCTTTGTCGATCCGTCAGCGCAATTCCCTTCCGTCCTGCGCCGACTGACCCCATGGCCTTCCTCTAGCCTTTTTGACCGATCTTGCCCTCGGTGCCCGCGACGAGACGCTGGATATTTGCCTTGTGACGCCAGAAGGTGATGGCCGTCATGGCCGCGGTGACGAGGGCCGTCTCCTCAACCCCGAGTATCCACAATACAACCGGAATGACAAGTGTGGCGACGAGCGCCGACAACGAAGAGTAGCGTGTCAGGAAAGCGACCGAAAGCCAGACGACGGCAAAGACCAGCACCATCAGCGGGGCAACACCGAGCAGCGTGCCGATATAGGTCGCAACGCCTTTTCCGCCCTTGAAACCGAGCCAGACGGGGAAGAGATGGCCGATGAACGCGGCAAAGCCGGCGAACAGTCCGGCATTGTGGCCGAAGACCGCCTGGGCAATGAGCGCTGCAGCGGTTGCCTTCAGTGCATCGAGCAGCAGCGTGGCGGCAGCCAGCTTCTTGTTGCCGGTGCGCAGCACATTGGTCGCGCCGATATTGCCAGACCCGATCGACCGCAGGTCGCCGAGCCCGGCCATCTTGGTCAACAGCAGACCGAAGGGGATGGAACCAAGCAGGTAGCCGAGCACGAGCACGATGGCGAGGTTTGGAAAGCCGAGAGCGGAATAGTCGACGATAGGCATTTCTGTCCCCTCTATCTTAAAGCGAGTGCACGCATCGGCCGGCGACATAGGTCGCAACGGCCCGGCCCGAAAAGCGGGCATCTTCGAATGGCGTGTTCTTCGAGCGCGCAAGCAGGCTGTCGCGCGACACGAGCCACGGCTCATCGAGGTCAACAAGGGTGATGTCGCCAGGCGCACCCTGTTTCAGCGTGCCGCCGGGCAGGCCGAAGATCTCTGCCGGCCGCGTCGACATGGCATCGATCAGCCGCATCAGCGGCACCTGGCCGGCATGGTGCAGGCGAAGCGCGGCCGCCAGCATCGTCTCGAGCCCGATCGCACCGTCCGCCGCCTCGCCGAAGGGCAAACGCTTGGTATCGACATCCTGCGGATCATGCGAGGACACGATGATGTCGATCTGCCCCTTCGCGAGCGCATCGACCATGGCCATGCGGTCGTCTTCCGAGCGCAGCGGCGGATAGAGCTTGAAGAAGCTCCGGTACTCGCCGATGTCGTTTTCGTTGAGGCTCAGATGGTTGATCGAGATGCCGCAGGTGACCTTGGCGCCGCGCTTGCGGGCAACTTCGATCGCCTCGACCGATTCCGGCACCGAGATCTGCGAGGCGTGGTATTTCGCGCGGGTCAGGGCTGCGATGCGCAGGTCCCGTTCCAGCGGAATGATCTCGGTTTCGCGCGGGATGCCGCCGAGCCCGAGCCAGCTTGCGAGCAGTCCTTCGTTCATCACGCCGTTCGCGGCCAGATACTTCTCGCGGGTTTCAAGCGCGATAACGGCGCCGAATTCGCGGGCGTAAGTCATGGCCCGCCGCAGGACCTGCGTGTCATTGAGCCCGTAGCGACCATTGGTGAAGGCGACAGCTCCGGCTTGCTGCAGCAGTCCCATCTCCGTCATCTCGGCACTTTTCAGCCCCTTGGTCAGGGCCGCCGCCGGATAGACGTTGACGTCGGCCGTGTCGCGGGCGGTCTTCTTGACGAATTCGACGAGCGCGATGTCGTCGATGACCGGATCCGTTTCCGGCATCATGATGAAGGAGGTGATGCCGCCGGCCGCTGCCGCACGGCTCGCGGACGCGATCGTCTCGCGGTGCTCGGCACCCGGTTCCCCGACGAAGACGCGCGCATCGACCAGACCCGGAATGGCGGTCAGGCCCCGGGCATCGCGGATTTCGGCACCTTCCGGCGCGCCTTGGTTCTGCGCATCGGCGCCGGAGGCGACGATCAGCCCGTCATGGCCGACGATGATGGTGCCGACTTCGTCGAGCCCGCGCGAGGGATCGAGGATCCGTGCATTCTTGAGGACAAGCGGCTTTTTCATGCGCCCATTCCCTCCGAACGCGGACCCTGGTTCTGCGAGACCAGCAGCGTCTCCATGACGGCCATGCGCACGGCCACCCCCATCTCGACCTGGCTCTCGATCACGCTCTGCGGTCCATCGGCCACTTCCGAGGCAATCTCGACGCCGCGGTTCATCGGACCCGGATGCATCACGAGCGCATCTTCTTTCGCAGCCTTCAGCTTTTCGGCATCCAGGCCATAAAAATGGAAGTATTCGCGCACCGAAGGCACGAAGGAACCGGACATGCGCTCGCGCTGCAGGCGGAGCATCATGACGACGTCGGCATCCTTGAGACCTTCCTTCATGTCGTGGAAGACCTCGCAGCCCATGTCGGCGATCCCGGCCGGCAGCAGTGTCGCGGGCGCCACCACCCGGACACGGGCACCCATGGCATTGAGCAACAGGATGTTGGAGCGCGCGACGCGCGAATGCAGCACGTCGCCGCAGATCGCGACGATGATGCGGGACAGCTTGCCTCTGGCGCGGCGGATGGTGAGCGCGTCGAGCAGCGCCTGCGTCGGATGCTCGTGCTGGCCGTCACCGGCATTGACCACCGAGCAGGCGACCTTCTGCGAAAGAAGGGCAGCGGCACCCGCCGAGGAATGCCGCACGACGAGCACATCCGGTCGCATGGCATTCAGCGTCATGGCCGTGTCGATCAGCGTTTCGCCCTTTTTGACGGATGAATTGCCGACCGACATGTTCATCACGTCGGCGCCAAGGCGTTTGCCCGCAAGCTCGAAGGAGGCTTGCGTTCGCGTCGAGGCTTCGAAGAACAGGTTGATCTGGGTGAGGCCACGCAGCGTGGAAGTCTTCTTCTCCCGCTGGCGGCTGATTTTGACGGCTTCGTCTGCCTTGTCGAGGAGGAACGTTATGTCCTGCTCGGTAAGGCCTTTGATGCCGATAAGATGGCGATGGGGAAAGAAGACCAATGGACGTCCTCCTGAGATGTCACGCGGTCTATAAAGTGTGGGATCGGGCCGGGCAAGCACATGCTAGGTGGATTGACGCGCGGTCCCCATGTAATAGGAGCGGAGGGACGGTAGGGGACACCGGCGCAGCAGGCGCCCTGGAGGCTTCTGCCGCATTGGAAATTATGAAGGCAAGGCGTTGGCGGGACGACGTGCGTCTTCTCACAAGATCGGCAGGATTGATGAACCGGACTGAAGAAAAACTCGCAGCGCTGAACCAGCCCAAGCCTTGGTCCGGCGTCAACGCCTATCGCTCCGATCCGCTGCTCGTCGATCTGACCTCGTCTCTCTCGCGTCCGCTGCGCGAGGAATACGACGTCATTGGCAAATATGTGACCTCGCCTGAAGCCCAGGAACTGGCCCGCATGGCCAATGCCAGCCCGCCTCAGCTCAGAACCCACGGCGTGCGCGGCGAACGTCTTGACGTTGTCGAGTTTCACCCGGCCTGGCATGCCCTCATGCGTCGCTCGATGGCCTCAGGCCTGCATTCCTCCGTCTGGGAAAATGCGCCGGAAGCCCGCGGCCACGAACACAAGGCCCGCGCCGTCCGCTTCTTCCTGACGGCCCAGCTCGAATCGGGGCATCTCTGCCCGCTGACCATGACCAGCGCTTCGGTCGCAGCCCTTGTTGCCTCCCCGGCCGTGCAGAAGGAATGGACGCCGCGCATCCTGTCGCGCAAATACGACAGCAGCAACAAGCCGCCGATGCAGAAGACTGCCGTGACAATCGGCATGGGAATGACGGAAAAGCAGGGCGGCACGGATGTGCGCACCAATACCACCACCGGAGAACGGGTGGGCGAGGGGATCTACCGTCTCTCCGGCCACAAATGGTTCATGTCGGCCCCGATGAGCGATGCCTTCGTCATGCTCGCGCAGACCAAGGACGGCATGGGCTGCTTCCTGGTGCCACGCCTTCTGGAGGATGGCTCGGCCAACGGGCTCGAATTCCAGCGCCTGAAGGACAAGCTCGGCAACCGTTCCAACGCCTCCTCCGAGGTCGAATTCGCCGAAACCTTCGGCTTCCTCCTCGGTTCGCCCGGCGACGGCGTGCGCACCATCCTCGATATGGTTACGCTGACCCGCCTCGATTGCGCGCTCTCCTCTGCCGGCATGATGCGCGCCTCCATGGCCGAGGCCATTCACCACGTCCGCGGCCGCGTCGTTTTTGGCAAGGCGCTGATCGATCAGCCGATGATGACGCGTGTTCTGGCCGACATGGCGCTCGACGTTGCGGCCGCGACGGCGCTTGCCTTCCGTCTCGCCGACAGCTTCGACAAGGCGCGGGAAAACCCGGTCGATGCGGCTTACGCCCGCGTCATGACGCCGGTTGCCAAATACTGGATCTGCAAGATCGCGCCAGGATTGATCTACGAAGCCATGGAATGCATCGGCGGCAGCGGCTATGTCGAGGAGCGGCCGATTGCGCGCCACTACCGCGAAGCCCCGGTGAACGCGATCTGGGAAGGCTCCGGCAATGTCATGGCGCTGGATGTCTTGCGGGTCTTGAGCCGTGGCAAGGATCTCTTCGAAACACTCTTCGCCGGCCTTGAGCGGGATCTCGGTCCGTCCGGCAAGAAGACCGTCGAAGTCCTGCGCGCAGCGACGGCTCTTGCCGAACGCGACGAGGCCGCCGGCCGACTGCTTATCGAGCAGCTGGCACTCGCGGCCGGTGCCGCCGAGCTTTACCGACTGGGCGCCGGCAAGATCGCCGATGCCTTCCTCGAATCACGCCTCGCCGGCGGCTGGCGCCATACCTATGGCGTGCTCGATGCGCGCTTCGATTCTCGCTATGTGCTCGACCTGCTCTATCCGCCCGCCACCTGAGCGGCGAGATAGAGCATGACAGGGATGGTGAAGAAAGCCGCGACTGTCTGCACGGTGGCCGCTGCCGCATAGAGGTCGGCATCGCCGCCCATCTGCTTGGCCAGCACATAGCCGTTCATCGCCGTAGGAACGGCTGCCCCCAGCGCAACCATCACCACGATTTCACCGGAAAGACCGAAGGTGAGGGCGAGGCTGACGGCAACGACCGGGAACACGATCAGCTTCAGCATGACCGTGAGCAGGACGCTCGGCTGTGGCTTCAGCGCGTCCGCGATCCGCAGCCCTGCACCAACAGTGACCAGCCCCAGCCCGAGGGAAGCGCTCGCGATGAGATCGACCGCCGTCATGAATGGTGCGTAGACCGTCCAGCCGGAGAGGTTCACCACGACGCCGGCGGCGGCACCGATGATGATGGGATTGGTGATGATCTTGAAGGCGAATGTCTTGAAATTGCGGCTTTCCCCTGAGAACCACACCATGATCCCGACATTGATCAGGTTCAGCGGCACGATAATGGACGCCATGATGACCGCGATGACCGTCAGCCCCATGGTCCCGGTCAGTTTCTCCGCAATGGCGAGCGCCATGAAGCCGTTCCAGCGCGTCGAGGTCTGAAAGACGGAGGTATAGGCCGGGCCTCCCATGCCGCTCCTCTTCAGGAGCGGCCAGCAAGCCAGTACGATCCCCGTCATCACGCCGACGGCAAGCAGGGAGACGATGCCGACGCTGCCGCTGTCCGTCGCGGAGAAATCTGCGGTCGAAAGCGTCTGGAAGAGCAGGGCAGGGAAAAGCACGAAATAGCCGAACTGCTCGAGCCCTCCCCAGAAGCTCGCGTTGATCAAGGGTGTACGCTTGAGCACGACCCCGAGAATCACAAGCAGGAAGATGGGCAGGATGCTTTCGAAGATGATGAGCATGACAGGTCCAAAATGGCAGGCAGGGAGCCGTAGCCCCGGAGATCCGCGCAAACAATCGAAAAACGTGTCTCGGCGACATTTTTGACCAAGTCACTGAAACTGCTCATCCACAGGCGCCGTTAACCTTAACAAAGGGTTTACGTTGCGCCTTGGCGCCGAACCGGCCACCTTTTGCATGGGACAGACGTTAAAGGGTAGAGTGGTGACGGACGCGCTTTTGGCACGACCGATGGCGACCATCATGATGATGGTGTTTTTCTCGGGGCTGGCGCTCGACATCGCCGTCCCGGCGGCCGTGCTCAGCGTGATGGCGTCACTGAAATGGCTGGTGGAAAACTGGCCGGCGGCAAATGATTTGCCGTTCGATCAAAAGGCGGAAACGGCATGAAGACACTTCTGCTCTTGTGGGCATTGCCCATCACGATCCTCGGCGCCTGGTACGGTCTGTCCTATTACAACATGAGCTTCGGCATCTTCATGCTGACGCGCGACGCGCATGACCTCGTCTTCCAGATCTACGGAAACGTGCTGGGCATTGCGCCCGAAACGATACCGCCGCTGGTCGCGCGCGCCATCATCGTCGACAGCCTGATTCTCTTCGCGATCATCGGCTTTCGCCGCCGCAGGCAGATCAAGGCCTGGTGGTTGGCACGTCAGGCAAAATCGTCTGACGTGTCGGACATGCGGGCGAGCCCCGAAAGCCTGTCCAGCGCACCCTGAAGAATGAAGCTCGCAGCAGCGGAATCGATCCGTTCGCTGCGCTTGGCCCGCGACACATCCATCTCGAGCAGCGCCCGTTCCGCAGCCACCGTCGACAGCCGCTCGTCCCAGTAGACGAAGGGAATGTCGGTCTTCTCCGACATCGAGCGCACGAAAGCACGGGTTGCCTGCACGCGCGGCCCCGACGAGCCGTCCATGTTGACCGGCAGGCCGATCACGAAGGCAACGATCTTTTCCTTCGCCGCGAAGGCCAGAAGCACTTCGGCATCCTGAGTGAATTTCACCCGCTTAATAACAGGGCGAGGGGTGGCGAAGCGGCGACCGAGATCGGAGGCCGATAGCCCGATCGTCTTCGTGCCGAGGTCGAGCCCGGCAATCGCCTCGCCGGGTTGCAACCGTTCCGCCAGTTCCTCGATCGTCAGTGTCGCCATGATCTCGCCTGTCCGGTGGTCAGCGCTTGCGCACGAATTCGGTGCGAAGCACGAGGCCCTTGATCGCATCGTGCCGGCAATCGATGTGCTCCGGATCGTCGGTGAGGCGGATGGAGCGGATGACCGTGCCCTGCTTCAGCGTCTGGCCCGCACCCTTGACCTTGAGGTCCTTGATCAGGACCACCGAATCGCCATCGGCAAGCTCGGTTCCGGATGCGTCGCGGGCCACGGGTTTGGCCGCGGCCGCCGCGGCAACTTCGGACGCCGGACGCCATTCGCCGGTTGCCTCGTCATACACGTAGTCGTCATCGGCCATGGTCGGTCCTTCCTTGCGCTGAGCGCTACGGCTGTCATGCTCGTCGCTTAGACCAGCATAGGCAGAGAAGCAACTCGGCCGCCCGTTGCCGAAGGGGCCGCTTGCCATATATTGCAGACGACAGTCAAAGACCGGAGACGCACCTATGAAAATCACCTGGCTCGGCCACGCCGCCTTCCGCCTCGATTCGGCCAAGGCATCGATCCTCATCGATCCCTTTCTGACCGATAACCCGGGCTTCGCCGGTCTCGACCTCAAGGACATGACCAAGGGTGTCACGCACATCCTCCTGACCCATGGACATGGCGATCATGTCGGCGACACGGTTCAGCTCGCCGGGGAGACCGGTGCCACGGTCCTCGCCAATGCCGATCTTGCTGCATGGCTTGGCACCAAGGGCGTCGACAAGCTTGAAATGGGCAATACCGGCGGCACGGTAAATTTCGAAGGTTTCAGCGTCACCTTCACCAATGCCCTTCACTCCTCGGCCCAGATTACCGAAGACGGCGTCTCCCACGCGCTTGGCAATGCCAACGGCCTGATGATGCATTTCGAGGACGAGGCCTCCGTCCTGCACATGGGAGACACCGACATCTTCTCCGACATGAAGCTGATCAACGAATTGCACCAGCCGGATGTCGGCATCGTGCCGATCGGTGACCGCTTCACCATGGGCGGCGCGGTCGCGGCACTGGCCTGCCAGCGGTTTTTCGACTTCAAGACGGCGATCCCGTGCCATTACGGGTCCTTCCCGATCATCGACCAGACGCCGGAAAAATTCGTCGCCGGCATGGACGGCACGCGCACCCGTGTAGCCACCCCGCAGGCCGGTTCGGCCATCGAGGTCTGACAATCCCCGTTGCTTCGGCGCCTGACGGCCATTATAGCGAAGAAAACAGCTTATCCGGAGAATGCCATGTCTGTTGACCTCGCCACCGTCAAGCGCGTCGCGCGCCTTGCCCGCATCGCTGTCAGCGAGGAGGATGCCGCGCGCATGACCGGGGAGCTGAACGGCATTCTCGGTTTTGTCGAGCAGCTCGACGAGGTCGACGTGACAGGCGTGGAGCCGATGACGTCGGTCATGCCCATGGCGATGAAGAAGCGCGCCGACATTGTGACCGACGGCGACAAGGCGGACGCCATCGTCGCCAACGCGCCGGCCACCGACCGCAATTTCTTCCAGGTGCCGAAGGTCGTCGAATAAGATCCGGCATCAGCCCCCTGAGCCAGCCTCCCGAATTTCCCGCCCTGATCGGCGAAGACAGTCTGAAGTGAACCTGCCATGAGCGAACTGACAAGCCTCACCATTGCCGAAGCCCGCGACAAACTCGCCGCCAAGGAGATCAAGGCCGTCGAACTGACGGATGCTTATCTCTCCGCGATCGAGGGAGCGAATGGCGCGCTGAACGCCTATGTTGCGGTCACGCCTGAGATCGCCCGCGACATGGCAAAGACATCCGACGCGCGCATTGCCGAGGGCAAGGCCGGCGTACTCGAAGGCATTCCGCTTGGCGTCAAGGATCTCTTCGCCACCCGTGACGTCCACACCCAGGCCTGCAGCCACATCCTTGACGGCTTCAAGCCGAAATATGAATCGACCGTCACCCAGAACCTGTGGGATGCCGGCGCCGTGATGCTCGGCAAGCTCAACATGGACGAATTCGCCATGGGCTCGTCAAACGAGAGCTCGTATTACGGTCCCGCCGTCAACCCGTGGAAGGCTGAAGGCTCGGACGAGAAGCGCGTGCCCGGCGGTTCTTCCGGTGGTTCCGCTGTCGCCGTGGCGGCCAAGCTCTGCGCCGGCGCGACGGCAACCGATACAGGCGGCTCCATCCGCCAGCCGGCCGCGTTCACCGGCACCGTCGGCATCAAGCCGACCTATGGCCGGTGCTCGCGCTTCGGGATTGTCGCGTTTGCCTCGTCGCTCGATCAGGCAGGCCCGATCGCCCGCGACGTCCGCGATGCTGCCATCCTGTTGAAGTCCATGGCCAGCATCGATCCGAAGGATACGACCTCGGTCGACCTGCCGGTGCCAGATTACGAGAAGGCCATCGGCGGCTCGGTAAAGGGCATGAAGATCGGCATTCCCAGGGAATACCGCATCGAGGGCATGTCCGAGGAAATCGAGGCCCTCTGGCAACAGGGCATCGCCTGGCTCAAGGAGGCCGGTGCCGAGATCGTCGACATATCCCTGCCGCACACGAAATATGCGCTGCCGGCCTACTACATCGTGGCACCCGCCGAAGCCTCGTCGAACCTCGCTCGCTATGACGGCGTCCGCTATGGTCTGCGTGTCGACGGCAAGGACATTGCCGACATGTATGAGAAGACGCGCGCCGCCGGTTTCGGCAAGGAAGTCCAGCGCCGCATCATGATCGGCACCTATGTGCTCTCGGCCGGCTACTACGACGCCTATTACCTCAAGGCACAGAAGGTCCGCACGCTGATCAAGCGCGACTTCGAGCTTGCCTTCGAAGCCGGCGTGGATGCGATCCTCGCGCCCATTACTCCGTCCTCGGCCTTCGCCATCGGCGACAAGGAACTGGCGGCTGACCCGGTCAAGATGTACCAGCAGGACGTGTTCACCATCACGCTGAACATGGCGGGTCTGCCCGGGATCTCTGTTCCCGCCGGTCTCGACAGCAAGGGACTGCCGCTTGGCCTCCAGGTCATCGGCAAGCCCTTCGAGGAGGAAACCCTCTTCAAGACCGCCCACGTCATCGAACAGGCTGCCGGCAAGTTCACGCCGGCCAAGTGGTGGTAAAGGACTTCGTCATCCGTGACATGGTCGCGGCCGATGCTGATAGTGTCGGCCGCGTCGGTTTTGATGCCTGGGCTGCCAATCCGGTGCTGAACGCCTTCGGCGTCGATATGATGGTCCGCATTCGCCTGAGCTTTCGTCGCTTTGCCCAGGAGCATTTCAGCCTGATCACCATTGGTGAACTCGGTGGCGAAATCGCCGGTTGGACCGCTCGCGAAGGTGCGCGAGACTACATATCCGATCTCTGGGTGAGCCCCGTCCATCAGGGTCTCGGTATTGGCTCTGCCCTGGTCTCGGCGACGCTGCGCGAGATGCGCTCGGAGGGCCTGAAGAGGGCACGGATCGATACCCACGCCGCGAATGAAAGCGCCGTCCGGCTCTACCAGGATCTGGGGTTCTCCATCGTCTGGCGCGGCATGCAGCATTCACCGTCCATGGGTCTGATGGTCGAGAAGGTGAAGATGCAGCAGGTGTTTTAGCGGGAGCGACGGCGCTCGCTCTCCATGTAAGCCTTTAGGACGGCGTTCATTCGTGTCTGATAACCCTTGCCCTGCCCGCGGAACCACTCAAGCACGTCCCGGTCGAGCCGGACGGTGATTTGCGTTTTGGCCGATGGCGTAACGAGTGCCGCGGTTTCGAAGAACGTGTCATCGAGCTCCGGGATATCGCTATAATCAATGTCCGCGTCCGACCGCGACTGAAGCTCCTTAAGGCGAGCGGCGGAGATGGTCATGATACTTCTGCCTTTCTTTGCGGTTCGCGAGACGAGCTGAGATGATCCGGGTCACGTCGCCTCGGAGTGTATGGACGACGACAACGACGATCAATTTCTCGATGGTGCCGATGCTGGTATAGCGGGTCTCGCCATAATCACGACGGTTGTCGACGCCGGTCAGAACGTCGCCTTCGAAGATCAAACGGGCTTCTCGAACGAGATCCCGTACTTGATCTGGTTAGCGATATTCTTCGCGGCGTCCCACTCATAGCCCATGACGCATTGTAACTACACTTGTAGTGTCGTTCAAGCGCCAGCCTTCGGCGTCACCGGTTGTCCAGTTCCGACCTCACCAGCCGCAGGCCCCGTTCGGTAATGCGATACGGTTTGCCCTGTTTCGAACTGATCGCCTTCAGGCGTTTCAGCCTTCGAAAAAGCTCGATATCGAAGCCGGGATAGAGCCAGCCGTCGCGGGAGAAGCACAAGACCTTCTCGATCTTGCGTCGGTCGTCGCGGTGGAGTTCGATCCAGCCGCCCTGTGCCATGAGATGAAGGATACGCTGGTCGATGCGTGAAATGTCCATGGAATGATGTCCGGAAAGCGCTTTGAAAAGCGCGCATGAAAACGGGTCCGGCGCCACAAGGCGTCGGGGCTTCGTTTTCTGGCCCTGGCCGATGGATCCCAAAGAGGGGATCGCGGGCAGGGCCTTTACCGGGTCTCGGACGAACCGAACATCAAAACTCCTATCGACTTGCCCCCTTAGCATGACGTTTCCGAGCCGTCCATTCCGGCCGAACGGGTGTCTGGCCAAGAATCGCAGTCGATGATTTACTGCCGGCAACAATGAGGTGATGATGGCCACGATCCGCAAGGCTCGACAGGACGACGCGCAATACCTGACGGCGATCGGCTTGCGTGCCTGGCGCAAGGCAATGTCGTCGGTGGGGGAGGCGGCGGAAATGGCTGCCAATGCCCGCGACGCCTTTGCCCGCTTCACGCAGGATGGCTGGATCACGATTACGATCGTCGAGAAATCGGGGATGATCGCCGGCTGGGCGGCCCGCGAGGACATGGACGAAGTTATCTCCGATTTCTGGATCGATCCGGATCACGAAGGCCAGGGTCTCGGTACCGCGCTTCTGGCCGCCTTGGAAGACGAGATGCGGGCGCAGGGTTTCTCGCTCGCCCGCCTGCAGACGCATGCGATGAACGGCGATGCGCTGAACTTCTTCGAGAAGAGGGGCTATGCCGTGAACTGGCTGACCGTCAGCTACAATCCGAAACTTGACCGCGACGTGCAATCCGTCGGTCTGTCGAAAATGCTGTCGGAAGAACCTGCCACCGGCTACGGGCAGGAATTCTAGGCGATGCCGACAACTCTCAGCACGTGGCCCAACGCGTCCAGGACTGTGCTGGGGAACAGGGCCGTGAACAGAGCCAGCAGCCCTTGCAGCATTGCCATGACCGAGAGCAGGACGGGGAAGACACCCTTTTTCGTCTTGTGCCGCAGCCATTTCTGGCAGGCAAAGGCGCCGATACCGCCGAAAGCGATGGCCAGCAGGATCAGCGTATCCTCTCGCACGCGCCACGCACCCTCGCGTGCCGCCTGCTTGTCATAGGCGTAGACGCAGAACACGACGACGTTCCACAGAGCATAGATCGCAACGAAGGTGAGACGTGTCTCGAGGGTCATGGCAGGCAAGGTAGCCGGTATTGCTTAAGCTTTTCCCTTTGGGAAGCGTCGGCCGGTGCGCGCCCTGGAGCCTTGCACCTTCGGGCCAATTGCTCTACCTCACGAGACAACACGTCCACGCATGACACGAGCATCCGATGACCCTGGTAGACACCCGCACGCCTGATCCGAAACGCTTCATTCCCGGTGCCACCGGTGACTGGGAAGTCATTATCGGCATGGAAGTCCATGCCCAGGTCCTGTCCAATTCCAAGCTGTTCTCGGGCGCGTCCACCATCTTTGGCAATGCGCCGAATTCCAACGTCTCGCTTGTCGATGCCGCCATGCCCGGCATGCTGCCCGTCATCAACGAGGAATGCGTGGCCCAGGCCGTGCGCACGGGGCTCGGTCTGAAGGCGCAGATCAACAAGCGCTCGATCTTCGACCGCAAGAACTACTTCTATCCGGACCTGCCGCAGGGCTACCAGATCTCACAGTTCAAGGACCCGATCGTCGGCGAGGGCAAGATCGTGATTTCGCTCGGCCCGGACCGTCAGGGCAATTTCGAGGACATCGAGATCGGCATCGAGCGTCTGCATCTGGAGCAGGATGCCGGCAAGTCGATGCATGACCAGCACCCGACCATGTCCTATGTGGATCTCAACCGCTCCGGCGTTGCGCTCATGGAAATCGTCTCGAAGCCCGACATGCGCTCGTCCGACGAAGCCAAGGCCTACATGACGAAGCTGCGCTCGATCGTGCGTTATCTCGGCACCTGTGACGGTAACATGGACGAAGGCTCGATGCGCGCCGACGTGAATGTCTCCGTGCGCAAGCCCGGCGGCGAATTCGGCACGCGCTGCGAAATCAAGAACGTCAACTCGATCCGCTTCATCGGCCAGGCGATCGAATACGAAGCCCGTCGCCAGATCGCGATCATCGAGGACGGCGGCACGATCGATCAGGAAACCCGCCTCTTTGATCCGGGCAAGGGCGAGACGCGCTCCATGCGCTCCAAGGAAGATGCGCATGACTATCGCTACTTCCCCGATCCGGACCTGCTGCCGCTCGAGTTTGACGATGCCTTCATCGAGGCGATGAAGAAGGACCTGCCGGAACTGCCCGACGACAAGAAGGCCCGTTTCGTTGCCGAGCTTGGCCTCTCCGTCTACGACGCCTCCGTGCTCGTTTCAGAAAAGGCGATCGCCGACTATTTCGAGGCCGTGGCCGAAGGCCGCGACGGCAAGACGGCTGCCAACTGGGTCATCAACGACTTGCTGGGCGCCTTGAACAAGTCGGGCAAAACCATTGAAGAGACTCCGGTTTCGCCTACCCAGCTTGGCGGCATCATCGACCTCATCAAGTCGGAAACCATCTCCGGAAAGATCGCCAAGGACCTGTTCGAGATCGTCTTCACCGAAGGCGGTGATCCGGCGGAAATCGTCGACATCAGAGGCATGAAGCAGGTCACGGATACGGGCGCCATCGAAAAGGCGGTCGACGAGATCATCGCTGCCAACCCGGATCAGGTCGCCAAGGTGCTGGCCAAGCCGACACTCGCCGGCTGGTTCGTCGGCCAGGTGATGAAGGCGACCGGCGGCAAGGCCAACCCGCAGGCCGTCCAGGCGCTGGTCAAGGCCAAGCTTGGAATCGTCGAGGAGTAAGCCCCTTGTTCTTCGTCCGCACCGCCACTGATCGCGATGTCGAACCTCTGCGCAGCCTGCTGACGCAGAGTTTCCACGCGACCTATGACCGGTTCTACGGGCCGGCCAAGGTGGCCGAGCTGGTCGCCGCCTGGCACAGTTCAGCCGAGATCAAGCGGCGCATCCAGGTGAAGGGCGGCGAATATCTCGTCGCCGACGACGGCAAGCGGATCGGCGGCATGGCCTTTGCGGCCATGTCGGAAAAGCTCGCCAAGACCGCGATCCTGCACCAGCTCTATGTCCACCCGGATCACCAGCGTCAGGGCGTCGGCCGCGATCTCTTCGCCGAAATCGAGACCTGTTTTCCGGATGCCGAAATCCTGCGGCTGGAAGTCGAGCCACAGAATGCCGGTGCCATCGCCTTCTACGAGGCGCATGGCTTTGCCGAGGTCGACCGCACGACGAATTGCGGTGGTCCCGATAGCGGCATCGAAGCGCTGATTCTGGAAAAGCCGCTCCGCTGAGTGGCTTTTTCGTTCTCGGCCTCCTGCCTCAGTCGAAGGCGGCTGCGTGACCCTTGCCATATTGGACGGACACGTGCGGCGCAGGGGCGGGCGGTTTACGCACAGAATTGTCACCAGCCGTCGCATGCCTGTCATCAGCAAGTGCCCCGGGATCGTTATGGAAGGCCGGACTGACGCAAGGGCGGGGTAGACATGCAAGGCCAAACAGTGACCATCCGGGAAGCCAACGAGAATGATCTGGAGGCGATCATCGCCCTCTTCGCCGATGACCCGCTGGGCGGCCATGGCGACACGAGCGATCCCCAGGCGCTGCCCGACTACCGCGCCGCTTTCCACAAGATCGCTGCCTCGCTGAACGAGACCCTCTATCTCGCGGAACTGGACGGTGAAGTCGTCGGCACTTTCCAGACCATGGTGACGAGGACGCTCACGGCGCGGGGTTCCTCCTCGATGATCATCGAGGCGGTGCAGACACGGGCCGACATGCGGGGCAGGGGCATTGGCGCTGCAATGATCGGCTTTGCCATCGACAAGGCCCGCCGCGACGGCATGCGCCTCGTCCAGCTCACCTCAAACGCCGTGCGCAAGGATGCCCACCGCTTTTACGAGCGGCTTGGCTTCATTCCCTCCCATATCGGCTTCAAGATGAAGCTGAAATGACGAGGGTGCGACGGGGAATCACTGGACAAGCCGAAGGCGAGGCGGCATAAGCGAACGGGATCGACAAGGCCGTCCCACGGCCTGCGGCTAGAGCCAAGGATACACGATGAAGCAGCTCCTCTTGCAGATCTTCACCTGGTGGAACGGTCAGACCATGGGCACCCGTTTCTTCACCTGGCGTCACGGCAAGCGCGTCGGCGAAGACGAATTCGGCAATGTCTACTATGAAGGCCCGATGACGAGCTGGGGCCAGCCGAAGCGCTGGGTGATCTATAACGGTTACGCCGAAGCCTCGAAGATCGCCTCGGGCTGGCATGGCTGGATGCATTACCGCACCGACACACCGCCGTCGAAGGAAGACTACAAGCCGCGCGAATGGGAAAAGGCGCATCGCCCGAACCAGACCGGCACGGCCGCCGCCTATCGTCCGCAGGGTTCGATTGCTGCCACCGGCGAGCGTCCGCGCGTCACCGGCGACTATGATGCCTGGACGCCGGGCAGCTGATACCCGATTTGGCCATATTCCGGCATTAGGGCCTCTTGAGTGGGGCCCTTCTTGTATCTGGCCTCCGGTCGATTAGGGCCAGTGGATCTTTGAAAGCGAGCGGGACGATGAAATTGAGTGCATGGGCATTTGCCATTCCGGTTGTCGGGCTTGCCGCTGCGGCATCGCTTGGCCTTGCCGGCAAGGCTGACGCCGCCCGCCTCGAAAATCCCGTCGCCGAATTCGCCGGCATCGACAAGATCACGGGCCGCATCACCACTTTCGACGTCTATGTCAACGAAACCGTCCAGTTCGGCGCGCTCCAGGTGACGCCGAAGATCTGCTATTCGCGCGACGAGACCGAGGCCCAGAAGATCGACGCCTTCATCGAGGTTGACGAGATCACGCTGGACCGCAAGATCCGCCGCATCTTCTCCGGCTGGATGTTTGCCGACAGCCCGGCGCTGAATGCCGTCGAACACCCGATCTATGACGTCTGGCTGACCGGCTGCAAGGCGAATTCCGAAGTTCCGGCCCCGCCCGGTGTCGAGACCGTGGCCAAGCCCGCGCCAGAGCCTGAAAAGCCCGCCGAGGCGGCGGCTCCGGCCGCAGCCCCGCAAGACCCGACCCAGGCTGGCACGGATCCGTCTCTGGCCACCGTGCCGGGTGACGATCCCAATCAGGCCGCCCTGCCGCCGCTCGATGCCCCGGTGGA
The DNA here is from genome assembly GCF_030369675.1 of Peteryoungia algae. NCBI lineage: Bacteria > Pseudomonadati > Pseudomonadota > Alphaproteobacteria > Hyphomicrobiales > Rhizobiaceae > Peteryoungia > Peteryoungia algae. Next base: position 549,545 of record NZ_CP128477.1, read on the forward strand.
GGTGCCCGACGACGTCTATGGCGGCACCGAGCCGCCCGCCGAATTCCCGCTGGACGGCAATCCAGTGCCGCAGGATCAGGTGCTCGTGCCCCCGGCGCCCGTCGCCCCACCCGGCGGCGTCGGCCTCTACTGAGGCCAGGGGCGCCGCCACCGGATAGTCTCGCGGCCCAGGCGGTGGTGATCGAACCGGCGGCAGTCCGCTCTTCCTTGTGGAGTGTTTGCCCCGGCAAGGACGTGGGTGTGAACCGACGCGCGACGCTTGCCGATTGACATGCCCCTCAATAGGGAACAAGAAGAGAACGAACAGGAGTTCTCCCATGTCCCTCTCCGAAAAATTTATCGTCCTTCCCTTCAAGAAGAACCGTGGCAACATCGTGCCCGGCGAAATGCGCCAGGCCTCCAGCGCCGCCTCCGCCGAAAAGATCGCCACCGCCATGTCGACCCGCCACCTCGGCGTGGCCGCCTATGCGATACAGGTCGACGAAGAAAGCGGCGACATGACCAGCCCCAAACTGATCATTTCCTTCGGCGAGACTGCGGATCTAACGGTGAACTGAAACCTGAGGCAAAAGCCCCTCCCAGACCTTCCCCGTGGCGGGGTCGAGTTGATCCGGTTGCGCCCCTGTGCCCCAGTGATGCATGCCCGGCGGCTCCCGTGGTTGAGCGCAACAATCGAATGTTCTACCAAGGGGCCGAGACACCGCCCCCAAGGTCCTTTCTTCCTAGTGGGGAAGAGATGCCCTCTCATCGAAAGACTGCGAGGGCCAGGGGACATTCCCGAAATCGCTTCAAACCGTTTCCCCTTGACGCAACCGTCCCGCAGGCGTGCAATGCAGGGATGTCGAAGCCTCTGGGAGGAAGAGCAATGGCAACGCCGAAGAACATCATCTGCATCTGGTACGACCGCGACGCCGAAGAAGCCGCGCACTTCTACGCAAGCGTCTTCCCCGACTCGGAGGTGAAGGCCGTCCACCATGCCCCTTCCGATTATCCCTCCGGCAAGGCCGGAGACGTGCTGACCGTCGACTTCATCGTCGCCGGCATCCCCTGCATGGGTCTCAACGGCGGCCCGGCTTTCAAGCACTCCGAAGCCTTCTCCTTCCAGATTGCGACCGAGGACCAGGAGGAAACCGACCGCTACTGGAGCGCCATCGTCGGCAATGGCGGTCAGGAAAGTGCCTGTGGCTGGTGCAAGGACAAATGGGGCGTCAACTGGCAGATCACGCCCCGCGCCCTGACGGAGGCGTTGGCGGCCGGCGGCGCGGAGGCGAAGCGCGCATTTGAGGCAATGATGGACATGGGCAAGATCGACGTGGCAAAGATCGAGGCGGCGCGCCGGGGTTGAGCGCGTGCGCACTTCGTTCGTCGATGCCGGATGTCGGGAACAACCGATCTCGTAAACAATAAAAATTCACGCAGCTTTGGACTTTTCTTGTGCCTTAAGGGGCTCCTGCGCGTTGTAGGCCGGAGCGAAGCCGTTATCGTGAAGACTGGACGCGAAGCAATGGTTGCGCTCGCCGAATTTGGCGGTCCGGTGTCTGGAGTATTTGATGGCGCTACCCACTCTCTTTTCGCCTTCCGGGAACTGCTGGCGGACCGAAACGGCGGATGAGTTCTCGATCCTCATCGATGCCAATGACTATTTCACCTCGATCCGTGCCTCCATGATGGCGGCGAAACACGCCATCTTCTTTGTCGGATGGGACTTCGACGCCTCCATCACGCTCGGCCACCCGCAGGTCGATGATGGAGCGCCTCGCGGTGTCGGTGACTTTCTTCTCTGGCTGGCGCGCCGCACCCCGGGTCTCGAGATCCGGATCTTGCTGTGGAGCCCTGCACCGCTCGCGAGCTGGGCCAGACTGTCGAACCTTCCCTATCTGCTGCGATGGAAATGGAACCGCCAGATATCCGTCCGTCTGGACGGCAAGCATCCTCTCGGCAGCTCCCACCACCAGAAGATGCTGGTGATCGATGATGCCGTCGCCTATTGCGGCGGGATCGACGTGACGCTCGACCGCTGGGACACGCGCGAGCATCTCGATGATAACCCCGACAGGCGCCGGCCGAACGGCAAACCCTATGGGCCCTGGCACGACATATCCAGCCGGTTCACCGGGCCCGCAGCCCGCGCACTTGGCGAATTGTGCCGTTACCGCTGGACGCGTGCAGGCGGAAAGGACGTTGCCCCGGTGGCCGCAACGCCACCGCCTGCAGAGCGCGCGCCGAACTTCTCTTTCGGCAGCGTCGACCTTGCGATCGCGCGCACGAGCCCGGCCTATCAGGAGGAGCACGCCGTTACGGAGATCGAGCAGCTCTATCTCGACATGATCAACGCTGCGCGCCACACCCTCTACGCCGAGAGCCAGTACTTCGCATCCCGCGCCGTCGCCCAGGCGATCGCAAGACGGCTTGCCGAACCGGATGGTCCGGAATTCGTTCTGATCAATCCGACGACATCCGACAACTGGCTCGGAACCGTCGCCATGGACACGGCGAGGGCACGGCTCTTCGAATCCCTGCGCCGTCACGACCGCCACGGACGGTTCAGGATCTACCATCCGGTGACGGCCAGGGGCCAGCCGATCTATGTGCATGCAAAGCTGCTGATCGTCGATGACCAGTATCTTCGCGTCGGCTCGTCCAACATGAACAACCGTTCGATGCGCTTCGACCAGGAATGCGACGTGGCGCTCGAGGCGGGCGGCTCGGAGAGGCTTTCCTCAAGGATCTTTAGTTTCAGGAATGATCTCGTGGCGGAACATCTGGATGCGACGCCCGAGGCCGTCGAACAGGCGATCCGCCAGTCCGGTTCGCTGATTGGTGCGGTCGAGATGTTGCGCGCCAGAAGCGCAGAGCTGCGCCTTTGCACACTCAGACCCTATGAGACCCCGGAAATCTCGGACCTCGAAGAATGGCTCGCCGATCACGAGATCCTCGATCCGGAGGGATCCGAAGCTGTGTTCGAGCCGATCGAGAATCGCGGCCTGTTTCGAGGGAGGCTGAAGCGGCCGAGGCGGGGGAAGATACAGGGGTAGGTGAATGGCCGTCTGGCCACCGCCTTAATGTAAGCGGCTGGTGCAGGGACAAATCGGGCATCAACTGGCAGATCGCGCCGCGCGCGCGCACAGAGGTACTGGCGGCGATGATCGTCAGATCCTAGGCAAGGAGATGTGGCGGTTCGTTGGAAGGCACGACGACGGCAAGCGTGCTCGCCGCTTCGAAATGCACGATCCGTGCCTTTAACACGGAATGTCCCTCAGGGCCCGAAGACTCACGAAGCAAGTCATGACTCGGTGATCACCAAAATGCCGAAGGGCATCAGGATTGTGGGAGTGTGGCACAGGTGCGGGAAGCGTGCAGGGTTGTTTGGGGGGCAACTGGGCCGTGTTGGGGTGCTCGGTGGGCATGGCCGGAGCGATAGCGCCTGCTGCTAGTCCAAGTAGAGATGTTGCATCAATTGGCAGATCACGTCGCGCTTGCGGATGGTCGCGCTGAAGGTGGACGGCGAGGAGCGCAAGCGCGCGTTTGCGGCAATTTTGATGGTGCAGTAGATTGGTTTGGCTCGGGTTGAGGGCCGTAAACAGTAAACCGTAGACAGTGTGGCAAAGAAATTTCTTTTGTGGCTTCATGATAGAGCGGTGCCGCTCCAAAGAGGGGCGTGGGTCACGCAAAATCCTCTCAGTGTTTTCCAAATGATAGAAAATTCCTTAGCAGTTGAGTTTAAAACAAAAAACAAATATACAACGTTGGGTGGGTTGGCTCTGAGTTTGCAACACCAAGGGGAGGTGCAATGCCTAGGAAGTGTTTCTACAGTTTTCACTACGCCGAGGATAACTGGCGAGTTGCGAAGGTAAAAAACATCGGTGCAGTGGAGGGGCAGCCGATCGTCTCTGGAAACGAATTCGAGGCGATTAAAGCAAAAGGGGATAATGCAGTCAAAAGTTGGATTAACGAAAACATGGTTGGGAGGAGCACCGTTATTGTGCTCATCGGCGCAAATACGGCCGGTCGTAAGTGGGTAGACTATGAAATCGAGTACGCGTGGAGTCAGAAGAAGGCATTGCTGGGAATCCACATCCACAAGTTACTCGACAGCGACGAAAACCCAACAGCTAAAGGGAAAGACCCGTTTGCTAAATGGACAATTGGGCAGCAAAAGACGCCAATGTCGAACTTCGCAAAAGTGTACGATCCAGTTGGGGCTGACAGCAAATCTGTTTATGCTTCAATCTCAGACAACATTGAAAACTGGATAGAGGAGGCTATTCGCTTAAGGGGTTAGGAAGCAGTTCACGGCGAAAAAGGCTTGCAAAAGATATTTCGTTCTCCCATGCAGGGGGGTAGTTTCCCTCGAAATATTCCATGCGCGCTGCGGCACCAGTCGTTGGCAATGGCAGTATTTTTGCGTGTGGATAGAGCTGCTTGAACATCGTAGCCTCGTCTTTAATGCCTTCCATGCCTCCGACGAGCACTGCAGCGTCAAAATTTCTACTTTGTAGCATTCGTTCTCGCATCAAGGCCAAGTTCTCAGCGACCCCACCCGGTATTCTCTCAATGTAACGAATGTCAGCAAAGTCGTTGTTCTCACGTGGCATCTCCCCTCTAAAAAAGTCGCTTTGATAGATAGTGATACGATCTCGGTCGAGCTTCGCACTTCGTGCGTAAAGGGACATCAGTGGCGTTATTGCTGGATGGCCGCCAAAGGTGACGCGCCCCCTCGGGAGAACAGCTTCTACGAGCGCTCTGATGGCTTCTCGTATTAAAAATACATCTGCCGTCTCGAAGTAGAGACGATTGCGCTCGGGAAGTGGAACGCTAGCCGAGAGGAAGACCTCAATCATCTCACAAACTCCTTCAGGGCCTGAGGGATATCAGCAACTGATATTGTGCGTATCGGCAGGTGCCCATCCAGCCATTTCAGATGCGTAAGCCAGTCTTTGTGAAGTCCGCGGCTGTCGTACACTGCCCATATGGGAACATCAGGAGAATTAATGGATGAGATCGATTCAAAAATTGTGTTGATGCGATCAGAAGTAGGTCGCCCGATAGTCGGTACAGCCGCAAGTGTTTTTTTGTTGGCAAGCTCCACTGAAATCCAACGCTCAGGCTGAACAGACGGATTGAAGCGAAGATCCCGAGCCGCGTCACAAAAATTGTCCACCAGGTGCGCGTGCCTCAGCGCCATGGCTTTCGCTCGTAGTTCCTCAGCTAGATTACAGATTTGATCTACGGCTTTCTTAGTAATTGTTCCCCCTCGGCCAGGAGACGGGCCGCTAAAATCTGTCACTTGGAGCTTTACGAAATGGCTAAACGCGTATTTAGCGTCTTCAGTCTGACCTGGCCATAGAAGATGAAGGGTCTGAATCCCTAGCAAATTTGCTTGCGCTAATTCGGCGCTAGTCCATCGACCTTCCCGAAAGCCTGGCGTATCGATGAGAACAATTACATCTACATCAGACATTCTATGCCAAAGTTCTGCCTGGAAATCGACAGCCGGCGGGACTGAACGCACGTCGATGAATACATCGAAACCACGTTTATCTAAGTCTTCATAGAGTTTGTCGGCGAGAGGTTGAGATCCCTTCCGCCGATAACTTATAAACACGCCTCGCTCCTTGCGCAAAAGGCGAAATGTTTCAAATATCAATGAGGTAAGCCGTGCAATCCCAGCGCCGCTGGCGGAGCATTCAATCACGTTGATATGGGTTAGCTCACTCGGTATCTCGTCGGTTACCTTTGTTTTGTCGCTTACAACTGGAGCAACAATAATCGAATCCTCTAGAATTTTGTCCAATATATGTGGCACGCCTCTCAAGGTGTTGCCAAAGTAGATCCCAATTGCAGGTAGCTTACGATCATAGTCGGTGATGCAATCGACAAAAGCGATTGTTCTCGGATTGATGCCCAAGTCGGTCGCTCGCTTCTCTACACTTACCTTTAGGGCAGTCAGCCGATCATCGTGAGCGCCCATTGTGATCACTTGATACGAATACACTGACATTTAGTGCGTCCCCCGCATGCTCCTTTGGCGATCTGCTACGCCGAGATAGCTCGGCCACAGTACCATGTTTTGAGATGTGACGGCATTTTCTATGTCTGGTTCCGCGCCTGTCCCTCCTACCCACTAAAACCTGACCGTCTCGCTCTCCATCGCCTTGTCCAGCAACAGCCCATACGCATCTTTCGGAATATCCACCGCCCCGAACGTTTTCAGATGTTCGGTGGTGAACTGCGTATCCAGCAGCGTGAACCCGCGTTCCCTCAACCGCTCCACCAGATGGACGAGGCAGATCTTCGACGCATTGGTGCGCCTGGAAAACATGCTCTCGCCGAAGAAGGCCGAGCCGAGCGACACGCCGTAGAGACCACCGACCAGTTCATCGCCTTCGAAGGCCTCGACGCTATGGGCGTGGCCGAGGCGATGGAGGGCCCCGTAGAGTTCGCGGATGGTCTGGTTGATCCAGGTGCTCGGCCGGTCGGGGGCCGCCTCCGCGCATTTGTCCACCACCTGGTCGAAGGCGGTGTCGAAGCGGATGTCGAAGGGTCGTTTGCGGATTGCCTTGGCAAGGCTCGACGAAACGTGGAAGTCGTCGAGGGGGATAATGCCCCGGATCTCCGGTTCGACCCAGAAGAGCTCCGGGTCGTCGGCTGAATCCGACATCGGGAACATCCCGATGGAATAGGCGCGCAGCAGGAGTTCCGGCGTAATGCTTCGGTCCCTGCTGCGTCGCCCAGCCATTGTTTTACTTGGCCGAGGTTTCGGCCAGGTATTTTTCCAGCCAGTGGATGTCGTACTCGCCATTGGCGATGTCCTGGTTGGACACGAGATCCTGGAACAGCGGCAGCGTGGTCTTGATGCCGTCGACGACGAATTCGTCGAGCACGCGGCGAAGGCGCATCATGCATTCGACGCGGGTGCGTCCATGCACGATCAGCTTGCCGATCAGGCTGTCATAGTAGGGCGGGATCTTGTAGCCGGCATAGGCGCCGCTATCGACGCGAACGCCCAGACCACCCGGGGCATGGAAATGCGTGATCGTGCCCGGCGACGGCACGAAGGTGCGCGGGTCCTCGGCATTGATGCGGCATTCGATGGCATGACCGGAGAAGACGATCTCGTCCTGTGTGACCGAGAGGCCGGCGCCGGAGGCGACGCGGATCTGCTCATGCACGAGGTCGATGCCGGTGATGGCTTCCGTGATCGGGTGCTCCACCTGCAGGCGGGTGTTCATTTCGATGAAATAGAACTCGCCGTTTTCGTAGAGGAATTCGATCGTGCCGGCGCCCCGGTACTTCATCTTCTTCATGGCTTCGGCGCAGATCGAACCGATCTTCATCCGCTGCTCGACATTGAGGGCAGGGGAATTCGCCTCTTCCCAGACCTTCTGGTGGCGGCGCTGCAGCGAGCAATCGCGTTCGCCGAGATGGATCGCGTTGCCCGCACCATCGCCGACGACCTGCACTTCGATATGGCGCGGCTTGCCGAGATATTTTTCCATGTAGACGGCGTCATTGCCGAAGGCTGCGAGCGCTTCGGAACGGGCGGTCGAGACGGCCTCTTCCAGCTCTTCCTCGGTCTTTGCCACCTTCATGCCGCGGCCACCGCCGCCGGCCGTCGCCTTGATCAGCACGGGAAAGCCGATTTCGCGGGCGATTTCCAGCGCATTTTCCGGCAGAACTTCACCGGCGGATCCCGGAACGACCGGGATGCCGAGTTCGACCGCGGTCTTCTTCGCCGTGATCTTGTCGCCCATCAGGCGGATATGCTCCGCCGTCGGTCCGATGAAGGTGATGCCATGGGCGTCGAGAATGTCGGCGAACTTGGCGTTTTCAGACAGAAAGCCGTAGCCCGGATGAACGGCGTCAGCGCCGGTGATCTCGCAGGCAGCCACGATCTGGTGAATGTTGAGATAGCTGTCGCGGGACGGCGGCGGGCCGATGCACACGCTCTCGTCGGCAAGGCGCACATGCATGGCATCAGCGTCTGCCGTGGAGTGCACGGCCACCGTCTGGATGCCGAGTTCCTTGCAGGCGCGCAGCACGCGCAGGGCGATTTCGCCTCTGTTGGCGATGAGAATTTTTGAGATACCGCTCATCGGCTCACTCGATGATCACAAGAGGCTCGCCGTATTCGACCGGGCTTGAATCGTCGATAACGATTTCGACGACCTTGCCGGACTTGGGCGAGGGGATCTGGTTCATGGTCTTCATCGCTTCGATGATCAGCAGCGTCTGGCCTTCCTTGACCATCTGGCCGACTTCGACGAAGGCGCGGGCGCCCGGCGCCGGCGACAGATAGACGGTGCCGACCATGGGGGCCGTCACGGCATTGGAGAGATCGCGGCCGGCGGGAGCGGCCGGCGCTGTGGCAGCCGCAGGGGCGGCAGCCGGTGCAGCCGGCGCCTGATAGGCATAACCTGCCATCTGCTGCGGCATCATCATCGGGGTCCCGTTGCGCGAGACGCGGATGCGCAGGTCGTCCTGCTCCACTTCGATCTCGGTGAGATCCGTGTCGTTGAGGATGTTTGCGAGATCGCGGATCAGCGACTGGTCGATGCCCGATTTCTTGTCAGCCATGGGTTGATGTCCTGTATTCTTGTTATTGCGTGATGGTTTTCAGCGCCTGAAGCGCCAGGATGTAGCTATGAGGTCCGAAACCACAGATGACGCCCTTTGCGGCGGGCGCTATCATCGATTTGTGGCGGAATTCCTCGCGCGCATGCACGTTGGAAATGTGCACCTCGATCACCGGGATCGGCGAAATGGCACGGATCGCGTCATGCAGCGCAACCGAGGTGTGCGTATAGGCGCCGGCATTGAAGGCAACGCCGGCTGCCTTGTCGGCGGCCTCATGCAGCCAATCGACGAGCATGCCCTCATGATTGGACTGGCGGAAGTCGATGGTCAGGCCGAGCTCGTCACCGGCGGCCTTGCAGTCGGCCTCGATGTCGGCGAGCGTCTTGCCGCCATAAATCCCGGGCTCCCGCTTTCCCAGCATGTTGAGATTGGGGCCGTTCAGCACGAAAATGGTCTTGCTCATCTACGCTTCCGTCGACTTTCAACCGCCTCCTATAAACCGAGAGGCCTTATAGGGAAAGCCCTTTGCCGTGATCACGCCAAACCGTCCCCGGAAATCCGGGGCAGGGTTAAGATCGAAGGGCAAAGGCGGGCCGGATTTGTCTCAGCAGGTGGCCTTGCCGCAGGCGCGAATATTGGCGACCTTGGCCTCGATCGCCTCTTTGCCGACGGCACCCGGAACGGTCTCGTTGCCGATCACGTAGGATGGCGTGCCGGTGATCCCCAGGCTGGTCGCCAGCTGATAGGCTTCCTGCACCTGTTCCGTGTTCGGGCTCTCGCTCATCTTGGCGCGGATCGCGTCTTCGGCAATGCCCAGTTCGCCGGCGATCGCTATCGCGCTCTCTTCCGAGGCGCGGCCATCCTGGGTCATCATGGCGCGGAAGAAGGCGCCGTAATTGTCCGGAGACAGCTTGCGCACGGCATCGGATACCTTGTGCGCCGCTTCCGAATCCGGCCCGAGAATCGGGAATTCCTTCAAGACGTAGCGGACATTCTTGTCCCCTTCGATGACGGCTTCCATGTCGGCATGGGCGCGACGGCAATAGCCGCAATTATAGTCGAAGAACTCGACGACCGTGACATCGCCCTTCGGATTGCCAATGGCGAGATCATAGGCGGACTTGAAGATCGCATCCTGGTTGGTCGAGAGCGCCTCTGCCGAGCGCTGCGAGCGGATCTCCTCCTGCTTTTTCTGCAGGGCGTCCTGCACTTCGAGCATGATCTCCGGGTTCTCGATCAGGTATTCGCGGATGAATGCGCCGAATTCCTTTTTCTGCGCCTCGTCGAGGGCGGCGGCCGGAAGCGGCATCAGGGCAGGGAGAAGCGCGATACCGGCGCTGGCGATCATTTTGAAGTTCATGCCCATGGTGTTCCTCGTCCTTGCTGCCATCTGTCGTGTCTTCGACCACAGGCATTTCCATCCCGAAGGCCGGCTTGCGCCGAGCCTGAAGCCTGACGCTTTCATGCGGAATGGCTTTTTTGCACCGCCTTGTCCAGCCTCTCCATTGTGATGCCATGCGCTTTGCGGCAAATGTCTGGCATGTGACCGAGGAGCATCAAGTTGATTTCGATTTCCAAGCGCAGTGCCGTCGAACCCTTCCACGCCATGGACATTCTGGCCGAGGCTACCCGCAGGCGGCAGGCAGGCCGCCCGGTTATCTCCATGGCGGTTGGACAGCCAGGCCACCCGGCACCGCAGGCGGCGCTTGAAGCCGCCCGCAAGGCGCTGGAAGGGGGCCGCATCGGCTATACGGATGCGCTGGGCATGACGGGGCTGCGCCAGGCGCTTGCCGAGGAATATCGCCGCCGGCACAATGTCTCGGTCGACTGGAACCGGATCGTCGTGACAACCGGTTCATCTGCCGGCTTCAATCTCGCCTTCCTCTCCCTCTTTGACGTTGGCGACGCCGTGGCGATTGCCAGACCCGGCTACCCCGCTTATCGCAGCATCCTCGCCGCCCTCGGCCTCAAGGTCGTCGAGGTCGCCGTCGGCCCGGACACCGGCTTCACCCTGACACCTGAAAGTCTGGAACGCGCTCAGGCAGAAGCCGGTGTTCGCCTCAAGGGCGTCCTGCTCGCAAGCCCCGCCAACCCGACAGGCACCGTCACGACCAGGGTGCAGCTGAAGGCTGTCTACGACTACTGCCAGGGCCAAGGCATCACCCTGATCTCTGACGAGATCTACCATGGCCTGACCTACGGCTCCGAAGAGACGACGGCGCTGGAGATCGGCGACGAGGCCGTGATCATCAATTCCTTCTCCAAGTATTATTGCATGACCGGCTGGCGCATCGGCTGGATGGTCTTGCCCCAAGAACTGGTCCGCCCCGTCGAATGCGTCGCCCAGAGCCTCTACATCTCGGCGCCTGAACTTTCACAGATCGCCGCGCTTGCGGCCCTGAGCGCAACCGTGGAACTGGAGCACTACAAGGCGGCCTGCCGGGCCAATCGCGACTTCCTAATGGACCGACTGCCAGCGCTTGGCCTGCCGTTGCTCTCGCCGATGGACGGCGCATTCTACGCCTATGTCGATGCGACGCGCTTCACCAATGACAGCATGGCTTTTGCCAAGAAGATCCTCGCGGAGACGGATGTTGCCGTCACGCCGGGGCGTGATTTCGACCCGGCGGAGGGCCATCTGGCGCTGCGCCTCTCCTATGCGGGCACGATGGCGGAGATGGTCGAGGCGACCGACCGGCTTGAGAAATGGCTGCCACGAAGCGATTAGGCAGTGAGCGAAATGGATTCGCGATCAAGGCCTTCGCAGCGGAACGTGAATCAGATTGCGAACCGGCTCACGCGGTCTCTGAACTCCGCAGCCTGATGGAAACGGGAAGCGCGCATATGCCGATCGAAAGAATGAGCCCCTTCATCACCGCGCCCCAAATCCGGACGGAGCGAACCATTCTCAGGGCCCATCGCCTCGAAGATTTCGGTCCGATGCTCGCCATGTGGCAGGATGAGGCCGTCTACCGCCATATCTTGGGTCGCCCTTCGACAGGCAGTGAGACCTGGTCGCGGCTTCTCCGCTATATCGGCCATTGGACAGCACTCGGCTTTGGCTATTGGGTGATCGAGGACCGGCAAACGGGCCTTTTCCTCGGAGAGGCTGGCTTCGCTGATTTCCGCCGCGATATGGATCCGCCGCTCGGCCCCGCGCCTGAGGCCGGCTGGGCGCTTGTGCCTTTTGGGCACGGACGTGGTCTCGCGACGGAGGTCGTGTTGGCCGCCCATGTCTGGATGGACGCTCACAACACGCGGGACCATACCCTCTGCATCCTCAATCCGGAGCATCGGGCGTCACGCCGGATTGCGGAGAAGTGCGGCTATCGCCACGCTTATAACACCACATTCGCCGGTGGTCCGACATCGGTCATGAAGCGCATATCCGCCCTGGCGATCTGATCGGCAAACACGCGACGAACGAAAAAGGGCCCCGTTGAGGGCCCTTTTTGCATTCTGTCAGAACGTCACCATTCTCAGAAGAAACCACCGCGCTTCTGCCACCAGCCGCCCTTCTTGGGCTTTGCCTCGGTCGCATCTTCCGCCGCCTTGACCGAAGTCACGACCGGCTCGGAGGACGCGACGTTGGATTCGCGGTTGGCGCGGGTCGGCTTGGCCTCTTCGGTGACCGGGGTGGGCGCAGGCGCAGGGGCTGGAGCAGGAGCCGCTGCGACCGGCTCGGCAGCAGGTGCCTCCACGGCAACGACTTCGGCAACGGCCTCTACCGGTGCGGCAGCGACGGGTGCAATTTCGGCGGCCACTTCGGGCTCGGCCACGGCCTTTGCCTTGCGCGTCCGGCGCGGCTTGGGCTTCACCGCTTCCGGAGCGTCCACCACGACTGCGGCGGGTTCCGGTTGGGCGTCGACCGTTTCGGCGACTGCGACATCGTCCGAGCGATCGCCGGCATCGTCGCCATCGTCACCAGCCTCGTCGGAGCCTTCCATCGAGCCTTCTTCGCCCGGACGGTTGCGACGGCCACCGCGCTTGCCGCGACGGCGGCGCTTGCGCTTCTGGGCGTCGTCGCCATTTCCATCACCTTCGGCTTCAGTGGCGCGGATTTCGCCATTGCTCTCGCCGGCGTCGTCCTCGTTTTCGTCACCATCCTCATCATCGAGGTCGGAACCGTTGTCACCGTTCTGAGCATCGCCATTCGGGCCATTGCCGTTCTGGCCATTCTTGCCACGACGGCGACGACGACGCTTGCGCTTGCGATTGCCATCGTCTGCATCGGCACGCGCCGCCTGCGGTGCGCTCTCGGCCTTGGCGGCGACGACGATCTCTTCCTCGTCTTCCTCCTCCGGCTCCGGAACGTAATCGTCCTCTTCCTCGATGTCTGGCAGGAGAGACATCAGGCTCTCGATCTTCACCGGGTTCTCGACGGCTTCGCCGCGTTCGATCGTGAAGTGCTGCGCGCCGCCATGCTGTGCCGGCATGCCGCCGTCGATGACGATCGAGACGCCGAAACGGCCTTCGTAGTCGACGATGGTGTCACGCTTCTGGTTGAGGAGGTAGAGCGCCGTGTCCGGCGTCGTGTGCACGACGATGTCGTGCGTGGTGCTCTTCAGCAGGAACTCCTCGATGCCGCGCAGGACATGCAGGGCAACAGAAGACTGCGAGCGGATGAGGCCGGTCCCGGTGCAATGCGGGCAAACCTGCGTGGTCGATTCCAGCACCGAGGCGCGAATGCGCTGACGCGACATCTCGAGCAGGCCGAAATGCGAGATGCGGCCAACCTGGATGCGGGCACGATCGTTCTTCAGGCAATCCTTCAGCTTCTTCTCGACAGCGCGGTTGTTGCGCTTTTCTTCCATGTCGATGAAGTCGATGACGATCAGGCCGGCCAGGTCGCGCAGGCGCAGCTGACGCGCCACTTCTTCCGCCGCTTCCAGGTTGGTCTGCAGCGCGGTGTCCTCGATCGAGTATTCCCGGGTCGAGCGACCGGAGTTTACGTCGATGGAGACCAGCGCTTCGGTCTGGTTGATGATGATGTAGCCACCCGACTTCAGCGTCACCTGCGGCTGCAGCATCTTGTCGAGCTGGGCTTCGATGCCCGAGCGCGCAAAGATGGGATGGAGATCGCGATAGGGCTGAACCACCTTGGCATGGCTCGGCATCAGCATCTTCATGAAGTCTTTCGCTTCACGATAGCCTTCCTCGCCCGAAACGACGATCTCGGAAATATCCTTGTTGTAGAGGTCGCGAATGGAGCGCTTGATCAGCGATCCCTCTTCATAGACAAGGCACGGCGCAGTCGAGGCGAGCGTCAGCGTGCGGACGTTCTCCCACAGGCGCATCAGATATTCGAAGTCGCGCTTGATCTCGACCTTGGTGCGGTTGGCACCGGCGGTGCGCAGGATCACGCCCATGCCCTGCGGCACTTCGAGCCCGCGGGCAATTTCCTTCAGGCGCTTGCGGTCGGTCGGCTGGGTGATCTTGCGGGAAATGCCGCCACCACGCGCCGTGTTCGGCATCAGCACCGAGTAGCGGCCGGCCAGCGACAGATAGGTGGTGAGAGCTGCACCCTTGTTGCCGCGTTCTTCCTTGGCGACCTGCACGAGCAGGATCTGCCGGCGCTTGATCACTTCCTGGATGCGGTACTGCTTGCGCGGCTTGCGCTGGACGCGGTCCGGAACCTCTTCCATGGCGTCTTCGGCGCCGACGGATTCGATCTCTTCTTTTTCCTCGATGTGATCGTCGTCGTCATCATCGTTGCCATCGTCGTCGTCGCGACGGCCGCCGCGGCGTCCGCCGGCTTCCTCGGAAATCTCGTCCATGTCGACCATGGCGGCAATCGTGCCACCCGCAGCGTCATCAGAAGCTTCGCTGCCTTCCTCGGCAGGCGTCTCTTCGGCGGCGGCCTTCTTGGCGCGCGGCTTGCGGACGCGCTTCGGCTTTGCCTTGGCCGCCGGCTCTTCTGCTGCGGTCTGGCCCTCGACCGAGGCGGCGGCTGCCACGTCGGCATCGGCTTCTGCGGCGAGTTCGGCAGCTACATCGTCGACGATCGCTGACGCGACGGAAGACGTGGTGTTGATTCCGACATCGGGCTGATCCTGCTCGGCCGGATCATTGCTCATGACCTCGTCGCCCTCGACGTCGTTTTCCTTGCGGTGTTCTTCGGCTTCCGCACGAAGCAGCGCCTGACGGTCGGCGAGCGGGATCTGATAATAATCGGGATGGATTTCGGCGAAAGCCAGGAAGCCGTGGCGGTTGCCGCCGTAGTCGACAAAGGCGGCCTGCAGCGAGGGCTCGACCCTCGTTACCTTCGCCAGATAGATATTGCCCCGGATCTGCTTTTTGTGTTGGGATTCGAAGTCAAATTCTTCAATGCGGTTACCACGAACGACGACAACGCGCGTCTCTTCTTCGTGAGACGCGTCGATAAGCATTTTGTCTGCCATTTAAGCTGTGCTCCTCGGCGCCCTCGGTCTGTGGTCCACCCGCGCGCTGAACTTGGAAGCGGCTGGAACCTAGCGGACTGTGCGCCGGATATAGATGTAGACACACGGTGGACCGGGTTCGCAGCATACGGACGGACGACGGGGCTCTTTCCGATCCCGGTCCGTTCCTGGTCATGTCAACCTGCTGCAAAGACATCAAATACCGTACGTCAACGACAATGATATGGACCCCTCGGGATCCGATGAATGCTCGGTAAAGAGCTGTTGGTGGAGAGCCACCGATGAAGTGCCGACCAAGTCGGCGTGTTGAACCAGTTTCAGGAAAAAAATGCGGAGACGGCAGATGAATGTCCGGTCGAACAGGCGCCAAATCCATTGTCTGAGGTTGGCAGCCGTGGGCGGAAATTCTATCCCGTTTGCACTTTTATCCCTCGTTTGCCTTGTATGTTTTCTACGTCACAATAGCAAGCGTAAACGGATTTATGCCATAATGGCAGTCGATTAGGGGAGTTGTCTCATTCTGCGTGATTCCGATGGGTAAAAAGCGGTCTTCGGCCGTAATTTCGATAGCCATCGGGCCGGCACGGCGAGGCATGTGGCGGATAATCTGAGAAAATGGCGCGATATGCGACGTGTGACTTGTGTCACAGTTTTGTCGCTGTCATGACGGGGGCAGGATTTGACAAGAGCTTTGGCGCTGACGGCGGGGCGAAAACTCGTATTTTGGGCCCGAATCGTTCAGGCGTTTGTCTCACTGGCGGGACCCTTGTTGCTGACGCCGCTGTTGCTCGCACCGAACGTCGCCCATGCGGTCACGGCAGACGTGCCGGCGCAGCGATTGGTCGCCTTTGCCGCTCGCATTGCCGGTGACGAGGCCCGAACCCGCATCGTCCTCGACTTTGATCGCGCCCCGACCTTTGAAACCCGTTACATTGCCAATCCGGATCGCATCGTCATTGATCTGCCGGCAACGGCCTTCGCTTTTGCAGAGGCCGATCTGAAGGCGACCGGCTTGTTCAGCGATATCCGATACGGGTCGATGGATGCGGCCTCGGCCCGTCTCGTCCTGACAGCGGCCCGTCCGGCCAGGCTCGCTGCTGCGGAAGTTCAGCCCAATGAGGATGGCAACGGTTACCGCCTGGTTCTCGATGCTGAGCTCGTGCCGGAGGAGGACTTTGCAGCGCTCGTCTCGGCTCAGGCCTGGGCATCCACGCAATCCGACGCGGCTGTGACCGGCACGGTGCCCGTCGCCACTGCGGCGGCGGATGAATTCGTCATCGCGATTGACGCTGGCCATGGCGGCATCGATGCCGGTGCAACGGGTGCGTCAACCAAGACGTCGGAAAAGGACATCACGCTCGCCTTTGCGAAGATCCTCAGCGAAAAGCTGAAGGATCTGCCGGGCATTCGCGCTGTCATGACCCGCGATACCGACAAGTTCCTGTCGCTCTCCGAGCGCGTGTTGATCGCTCGCCAGAAGGGGGCAGATCTGCTGATCTCGCTCCATGCCGATACGCTGCGCCAGGCCGACATCCGTGGCGCAACCGTCTACACCATCTCCGACAAGGCCTCCGACCACATGGCAGCCCAGCTCGCCGAGCGGGAAAACTTCTCGGACACCGTGGGAGGCGTCGCGCTGCCGACCGAGACCGAGCCGGAGGTTGGCGACATCCTTCTCGATCTGACCCGGCGCGAGACCCAGGCCTTCTCGATCGCCATGGCACAGGCCGTGGTCGGCTCCTTCGAGGGCCAGATCTCGCTCATCAACAATCCCCATCGTCACGCCGGCTTCCGGGTCCTTCAGGCCCCGGACGTGCCGTCGGTTCTGCTCGAACTCGGTTTCCTTTCGAACAAGGATGATGAGAAACTCTTGCTCGACCCCGTCTGGCGCGAAAGGGTGGCGGGCCTGCTCGTGGAGGCGATCAGGAAGTATCGGCAGCCACAGCTCGCCAATGGCGGTTAGGTCACATCCCCCGAGGAAGCTGTGACCGGGCAGCGCTTCCCGTGCTACCGGCCCTATTTTCCTCACATTGTGCCCGTTACTCGGGGAAATCGCACAAGTCGGACCATTGTCGAATCGCCGCGCTTGTGCAGGAAATCGGCATGTCTTGCCATCCATGGCGTGACGTGCAAAACGCCACAGGGCGTGCGAAGCTTGTCGCGGCGCGCGAAACCTGAAGCAGAGCCGGTAGCGGAAACATGATCAGACTGATTGGATATCTCTTCGGATTGGCGTCCGTGCTGGCGCTCGGCGTCGCGGCCGTTGTCGCCGTCTATCTGAACGGGGTGACCAAGGACCTGCCGAACTACGAGGTTCTGGCGAGCTACTCTCCGCCGGTCACGACCCGCATTCATGCCGGCAACGGCGCGCTGGTGGCCGAATATGCCCGCGAGCGTCGCCTCTTCCTGCCGATCCAGGCGATCCCGGACCGGGTCAAGGCAGCCTTTCTCTCGGCCGAAGACAAGAATTTCTACAACCATCCCGGCGTCGATATTTATGGTCTCGGCCGCGCCATCCTGGTCAACGTCCAGAACCTCGGTTCCGGACGCCGTCCGGTCGGTGCCTCGACGATCACCCAGCAGGTGGCGAAGAACTTCCTTTTGTCTTCTGACCAGACCATGGACCGCAAGATCAAGGAAGCGATCCTGTCCTTCCGCATCGAGCAGGCCTATTCCAAGGACAAGATCCTTGAACTCTATCTGAACGAGATCTTCTTCGGCCTGAACGCCTATGGCATCGCCGGCGCAGCGCTGACCTATTTCGACAAGTCGGTCACCGAACTGACAATCGCTGAAACAGCCTATCTCGCGGCTCTGCCCAAGGGGCCGAACAATTACCATCCCTTCCGCCGCACGGATGCGGCCCTCGAGCGCCGCAACTGGGTCATCGATCGCATGGTCGAGAATGGCTTCGTCGCACGGCAAGAGGGTGAGGACGCCAAGACGCAGCCGCTCGGCGTCAACCTGCGCCGTTCCGGTTCGTCTCTCTTTGCCTCCGACTATTTCGCGGAAGAAGTCCGCCGCCAGATCATCGAGAAATATGGGGACAAATCTCTCTATGAAGGTGGCCTTTCGGTCCGCACCTCGCTCGATCCCCAGATGCAGATCGCGGCCCGCAAGGCGCTGCAGTCGGCACTCCTGACCTATGACCAGCGTCGCGGCTTCCGCGGACCCATCAAGCAGATTCCGCTTGAGGGCGACTGGGGTGTGCCGCTCGCTGAGATCCCTGGTCTCGCTGACGTACCGGAGTGGAAGATCGCCGTCGTCCTCGACGTGGCTGCCGACGGCGTCGATATCGGTCTGCAGCCCGCCAAGGAGGGGGGCGGCAAGGTCGTGGCGGAACGCATCCGTGGCCGTATCGCCCCCGCTGACATGGAATGGGCCTATCGCTCCGCCCTCGGCGACCGCAAGTCGGTGAAGTCACCCGAAGGTGTGCTGTCGCCGGGCGATGTGGTCTATGTCGAGGCCCTGGAAGAAGGCTCGAGCGCCTATCGCCTGCGTCAGACGCCGAAGGTCCAGGGCGGCCTCGTCGCCATGGACCCGCATACTGGCCGCGTTCTCGCGATCGCCGGCGGGTTCTCCTATGCTCAGTCCGAGTTCAACCGCGCCACCCAGGCGATGCGTCAGCCCGGTTCGTCCTTCAAGCCCTTCGTCTATGCCGCTGCACTCGACACCGGCTATACCCCGGCATCCGTCATCATGGACGCCCCGGTCGAATTCGTCTCCGGTGGCCAGGTCTGGCGCCCGCAGAATTATGGCGGCGGTTCCGCCGGTCCGCAGACCCTGCGTCTCGGCATCGAGAAATCGCGTAACCTGATGACGGTGCGTCTAGCCAACGACATGGGCATGAACCTGGTGGCCGAATATGCCGAACGCTTCGGCATCTACGACAAGATGAACCCGGTGCTCGCCATGTCGCTCGGCTCCGGCGAAACGACGGTCATGCGCCTGGTCTCGGCCTATGCCGTCTTCGCCAATGGTGGCAAGCAGATCAAGCCGACACTGATCGACCGTATCCAGGATCGCCACGGCAAGACGATCTTTCGTCACGAGGACCGGATCTGCGAAGCCTGCAACGCCGAGCGCTATACCGGCCAGGAAGAGCCGACTGTCGTCGACAATCGCGATCAGGTGCTCGATCCCATGACCGCCTACCAGATCACTTCGATGATGGAGGGCGTCGTCAGCCGAGGCACGGCTGCCGGCAAGATCAAGCTCGACCGCCCTGTCGCCGGCAAGACCGGAACCTCCAACGACGAGAAGGACGCCTGGTTCGTCGGCTACACGCCCGACCTCGTGGCCGGTGTTTTCATCGGCTTCGACCAGCCGGCACCGCTCGGGCGCGGCTCGACCGGCGGCTCGCTTGCAGCTCCTGTCTTCAATGACTTCATGCAGATGGCGACGGCCAACACGCCGCCCGGCAAGTTCTTCGTGCCGCAGGGCATGAGCTTCATTCCGGTCAACCGGACCACCGGCATGGCCGCCTATGAAGGCGAACCCGATACGATCATGGAGGCGTTCAAGCCCGGCACCGGCCCGGCCGACTCGCTGTCGATCATCGGCATGGACGGCTATGCGCCACCGGAGGAAATCCTGCGAGATTCGCCTCAGGCCAACCAGGCTGTGACCTCGGGTTCCGGCGGCCTCTTCTAGGCCTTATCGCACCGTTCCTCGTGACCCGGCTCTTTACATCAGGGCCGGGCGCAACTATGCGAGGGGCCAGATTTTCACCAGTTTCAGAGGTCGAGAACCGAACGCATGCGCAATGAAATTGAAAATGTCGTCGACGAAATCAAGCAGGCCATAAGCCTGCTGAGGAGGCATCTTTGACTGGGATCAGGCGGTAAGACGACTGGACTGGTTGAACAACAAGGCCGAGGACCCGAACCTCTGGAACGATGCCCAGGAAGCCCAGAAGCTGATGCGCGAGCGCCAGCAGCTGGATGACAGCATTGCTGGCGTCAAGCGCCTCGAACAGGCGATGAACGACAACATCGAGCTGATCGAGATGGGCGAGGAAGAGGACGACGAATCGGTCGTCAAGGATGCCGAGGACCAGTTGAAGGCCCTGAAGACCGAGGCCGCCCGCCGTCAGGTGGAGGCCATGCTTTCGGGCGAGGCGGACAGCAACGACACCTATGTCGAAGTCCATTCGGGCGCCGGCGGCACAGAGAGCCAGGACTGGGCGAACATGCTTCTGCGCATGTATACCCGCTGGGCCGAGCGCTCTGGATTCAAGGTCGAGGTGCTGGAAGTGCATGACGGCGAAGAAGCCGGCATCAAGTCTGCAACGATCCTCATCAAGGGCCACAATGCCTATGGCTGGATGAAGACCGAATCGGGCGTGCATCGCCTGGTCCGGATCTCACCCTATGATTCGAATGCGCGTCGCCACACATCGTTTTCGTCGATCTGGGTCTATCCGGTCGTTGACGACTCGATCAACATCGACATCAACGAGAGCGACTGCCGCATCGATACCTATCGTTCGTCGGGCGCCGGCGGCCAGCACGTCAACACGACCGATTCGGCCGTCCGCATCACGCATATCCCGACCGGTATCGCGGTTGCCTGCCAGCAGGAGCGCTCGCAGCACAAGAACCGCGCCAAGGCCTGGGACATGTTGCGTGCCCGCCTCTACGAGGTCGAGCTGAAGAAGCGGGAAGAGGCAGCCAATGCCGAAGCCGCCTCGAAGACCGATATCGGCTGGGGCCACCAGATCCGCTCCTACGTGTTGCAGCCCTACCAGTTGGTCAAGGACCTGCGCACGGGCGTCGAAAGCACTGATCCGGACAGCGTCCTGAACGGCGAGCTGAACGAGTTCATGGAAGCAGCCCTTGCCCACCGCATCAGCGGCAAGGCATCGGAAGTCGCCGACATCGACTGACCATATCGGTCATCAGACAGGAAAAGGCGGAGCGCCGGGCGCTCCGCCTTTTTTTATGGCGATCCGTCACCGGTCGTTTCAGTTGCTCGCCCGCTCCACGCGAATGTCGCCCAACTCGTCGATCAGCACCGTCCATTCCTCGACCCGATCGGTGTCGGGGGCGGTCTTGAGGTAGACGGTAGCAAAGAAGCCGGGCGTGCCGGCGACGCCGCCCATGCTCTCGGGACGGATGCCCGTCACATAGGGCTTGATGGCCGTGAATTCTTCGAGCTCGACGCTTTCCACCAGCCGAAGCCCTTGCTCGTCCGAGGCAATCATCTGCAGATGAACCCGGGCCGTCCGGTCCTCCTGTCGGATCGCCACGAGCTTGTAATAGCCGCGCTCGCCGCCTTCGACGCCGCTCTCTGCACCGGGCACGCCCTCCGGCCCCGATTCCCAATAGCCGCCGCTCATCACGAAGGTGGCGGCGAGGGGCAGGTCTCCGATGTCATCGGCCACGGCAGGCGCAGACATGAAGAGCAGAAAGGCGAGGGCGGTCGAAAAGCGCGCTTTCATCGGAGCCTCAATCGGAAAACTGTTCGGCAATGATTCGGTCTGACCAGGATCTGTCCGGATCGGACAGGATGCGCGCGGTGGTGTCCTCGGATTGCGCGATCTCCACCCTCAGAACCGATTTGACCTCTGTATGATCCGCCACCGCGTTGACCGGACGCTTTTCCGGCTCCAGCACTTCGAGAACCACGGTGACCTTGTCCGGCAAAAGAGCGCCCCGCCAGCGGCGGGGACGGAAGGCGCTGACCGGCGTAAGTGCCAGAAGCGGTGCCTCGAGCGGCAGGATAGGGCCATGGGCGGAAAGATTGTAGGCAGTTGATCCGACGGGCGTCGCCACCATCAGCCCGTCGCAGATCAGTTCCTCGAGCCGCACCTTGCCATCGATCACCACGCGCAGTTTCGCGGCCTGATACGATTGACGCAGCACCGAGACCTCGTTGATCGCGAGCGCAAAGGAGACGGATCCGTCGGTATTGCTGGTCGTCATTTTCAGCGGGTGGAATTCGTTTTCCACGGCCACCTCGATCCGCTCCGGCAGACTGTCGGTGGAAAAATCGTTCATCAGGAAGCCGACAGAGCCGCGGTTCATCCCGTAGATCAGCTTGCCGCTGTTCATCGTGTCGTGCAGCGTCTGCAGCATGAAGCCGTCGCCGCCGAGCGCCACGATGACATCGGCCTCAGCCGGCTCGGTGTGACCGTAGAGCCGAATCAGGTCATTGCGCGAAGCCTGGGCTTCGTCGGTGTTGGAAGCGATGAAGGCGAGCGACCGGAACGTGCGAGACATGGCGAGCCCTGATGAGATGTTGCCATGTCGTACATGACAAATAGCTGTAACCACAAGCCGTTTTGCCCTCGAAACGGTTCGGCTCGCGGTTGAGTGATCAGCCCGCGCCCCATGCGGAAATTCATCATATCCGCTAACCGTCCGGCGATTTTTTGCTTTACCGCAAATCGATTTCCGCCTAAACACCGCGCACTGCCCTTGTAGCTCAGTTGGTAGAGCACCTGATTTGTAATCAGGGGGTCGCGGGTTCGAACCCTGCCGGGGGCACCACTTCTCTTCACATCTGGCTATTTTTGTCATTGTCCTTTCGGGCTGTTCTTTGGCATGGTCTGGCGACAGCCGAGGGAGACCCGATGCACGTACCGATTTTGGCCGGCCTTGCACTGGCCATGACTGCCGTTCTGAGCCTTCCGCGCGAAAGCCGGGCCGCCGATATCAAATATGCCTGTGACGACGGTACCTCCCTGACCGTCACCTTCAGCGAGAAGGCGGCGGAACTCACGCTCCCAGACGGCGAGAAGTTCTCCCTTCCGCAACAGCCGGCCGCCAGCGGTTTCTGGTATTCAAACAGTCGTTACGAGCTGCGCGGCAAGGGCGAGGAATTGCGATTCGCAATCGGCCGCATGGCGCCCGTCACCTGCCGCAATGCTGGCGAGGTCACCGGACAGTTCGACAGGGCGACGCGCGCCGAGGTCGAGCTTGCCGAGAAAGACACAGGCTTCGACACGAAGGGCAAGCTTACCTGCCTGCGGTATCCGAACTTCGCCTTGAAGGAGCTCGACCTCGGCGAAAAA
Organism: Peteryoungia algae; assembly: GCF_030369675.1. Lineage (NCBI taxonomy): Bacteria > Pseudomonadati > Pseudomonadota > Alphaproteobacteria > Hyphomicrobiales > Rhizobiaceae > Peteryoungia > Peteryoungia algae. The sequence continues at coordinate 572,540 of NZ_CP128477.1, forward strand.
GGGGCGGCCGGGCTGTTCATCGCCTCGTCCGAGGGACCCTGTCAGCTCAACCCGGCGCTCGACCGCAGGATAGAGGACGAACGTGCCGGCTATCTCTGGGGCGCGGTCGGCCCTTACGCCTTCTTCCGCGGCGCAGATGGCTGGAACGGTGGCCTGCCATTCGTCGTCTACGACGCACGCACGGGCGCGCGCCTGATGGAGGATGTCCTGGCCGGCGAGTTTTCCGCGCTGGCCCTCGTCGGCGAGGAGCTGACCCTGCGCTATCGCCGCATCTTCGCCGCCGAATGCTCGCTGATTGCCGCGCCGGAGAGCTGCTCGGCCACTCTTCGCAGGGAGCTCGGCCTCGAAGCCGATCGCCCCATGCCCGATTGCCGTGCCGCATACCAACCCGCCATCGCCGCTGATCCGGATGCCGCAAAGACCATCGAGGCCTGGCCGAGCGTCATCGAATATCCGGTTGAGCGCAGCCTCTCTAATGATGGCACGTCCGCCGTCGCGATCGAAGGGGAAATCACCTGCCGGCCGGCCATGTGACCGCACGATGCCTGTCGGCGGATTTCGATTCGACAAACGTAAAAAATGAGAGCTTACTGCGTGGGTGCAACTGCCACGGGGACACTCTCATGATCTTCGGTATGTCGCCTTTCACATTTTTTCATGTTGTGCTGAGCCTGATCGGCATCGCCGCCGGTTTCATCGCCCTCGGAGGCTGGCTCCGTGGGCACCTGCGCTCCGGCTGGACCGTCGTCTTTCTCGTCACGACGATCGCCACGGTGCTGACGGGATTTGTCTTCCCCTTCACCGTCGTCACGCCCGCCATCGTGTTCGGGATCATCTCGACGGTGGTGCTGGCCATCGCCGTCTTTGCGCTGTACCGCCAGCATCTCCTTGGGCGCTGGCGATTGGCCTTTCTGCTCAGTGCCCTTTTCGCGCTTTACCTCAACACATTCGTGTTGATCGTCCAGGCGTTCCAGAAGGTCGGGCCGCTCAACGCTCTGGCGCCGACGGGAACGGAGCCTCCATTCGCCGTCGCGCAGGTCCTGTTGCTCGTGGTCTTCATTGCCCTCGGCTACCGGCTCTTGCGGCGTTCCGTACCCTTTGCCATGTGAGTGGCGGCGTGGAGGCTCATTCCTCCGCGTCCCGGCGCGCGGCCTCCTGTATGTCGTGCAACAGGTCGGGCAGGGCGCTCTGCACCCGGTTCCAGCTCGGCATGAAGGGCGTGGCATTCGGCTTGTCGAGATAGAGCTGGCCGGCCTCGATGAGATTGGCGGCGAACAGTTCGACCGCCTGCTCCTCGCGGTGCCGGTCGGTGGTCAGCCCGTTCATTCTTGCGTCGTGGTAATAGGTTTCCACAAGGTCCAGTGCGGTCCGGTAATAGGTGGCCTTCAGCGTCCGGAAGGCGTCCTGGCTGAACACCACGCCGTCGGTCGCAAGTTTGCGGTAGAGCGCCTTGGTGATGTCGATCGACATGCGCGACAGCCCCTTGGCCGCATCTTCGGGTGACAGCGGCTGGTGCTTGTGGTCATAGGCGTCGGCAATATCCACCTGGCAGATCGTCTGGACCGAATAATTGCGCCACAGTTCCGACAGGACGCCGATCTCCAGCCCCCAATCGGAGGGAATGCGGATGTCGGAAAGGATATGGGTCTGCATGGCGAATTCGCCGGCGAGCGGATAGCGGAAGGCCTTGAGGTACTCGATGTAGGGATGGTGCCCCACCACCTTTTCCAGGCTGAGCAGCAGGGGTGTCACCAGCAGCCGCGTCACGCGGCCATTCAAAGATCCGTCGGCAATGCGCGGATAGTAGCCCTTGGAAAAAACGTAAGGGAAGCGCGGATTGGAAACCGGATAGACGAGGCTGGTCAGCATGTCGCGGGAATAGGTGATGATATCGCAGTCATGCAGGGCCACCACACCCGCCTGCCGGCCGGCCAGCACATAGCCCATGCAGAACCAGACGTTTCTTCCCTTGCCCGGCTGGTCGGGTGACAGATTTTCGACCTTCAGTTTCTCGTCGATGGCCCGCATTCGTGGACCGTCATGCCACAAGATGGTGTGTTTCTGCGGCAGGCGCGAGAAATAGTCTTTGGCGTGACGGAACTGCTTTTCGTCCGCCTGGTCGAGCCCGATGACGATCTCGGAGATATAGGAGACCTGCGAGAGTTCGGAAACGATGTGTTCGAGGGCAGGGGCTTCCAGTTCGGAATAGAGCGACGGCAGGATGAGCGTGATCGGACGGGAGGCGGAAAAGTCCGTGAGCTCCTTTTCCATCCGTTCCTGGGAGTGTTCCCGAAGATTGTGCAGGGTTGGGACCACGCCATTCTGATGGAAATCCGCCATGTCTAATTCCTTTCGTGATGAAACCGGTTGAAACCGGCTCAGAGAAATCCCGTGGCAACGAGTTGATGGATAATGATGTTCCAGCCTTCGGGACCGGCCTGCTGCGAACGCAGGATATTCCCCTGCCTTTCCCGCTCCGTGACGGGCAGGGGCTGGTGCGCGGGATTGGCGATGATGATGCCGCAATCGGCGGCTTCCAGCATGGCAAGGTCATTGGGCGCATCCCCGAGCGCGACGGTGCGAACAGGCGTTCCCAGGCTCGACTGATAATGCGCGACCACCTCGGCCATGCGCTCGGCCTTGGAGGTCTTCGGCATCAGCGTGAAGAAGCGTCCGCCCTGGACGGCCGTGAAGCCTCGTCTATCGAGGAAGTCGAGAAACGCCTGCTTCTGCCCATCGGTCCCGCTGAAAAGACCGGGCTCCGAAAAGCGCCGCTGTCGCGCAAGCACGGCGGAGGCATGGGAGAGGCCCGTCTTCCTGGACACCTCTTCCGCGTCCCAATCCCCGAAGCCTTCGAAACAGGCGCTGAGCTCCTTAGGTAAGTCCCTAAGGATTGCCCGCAGATGTTTGTAAGGACTCGATGAATTGTCATCCGTCCCGGCCGCTTCCGAAGGCAGCCCGACGACGCCGGCGCCGTTTTCCACGATCATCGGGTGAGCAATGCCGATCGCGTCGGCAATCGGGCGCATTTCGGCCTCTGTCTTGCTGCTCGCGAGGATCACCGGGATGCCACGCGCCTTCAAGAGGTCGAGCGCCGGCCGGGCGGCCTCGAAGGAATAGCTGCCGTGGTCGAGCAGCGTTCCGTCGAGGTCGGTGAAGACGAGCATCATCAGCCCTTGGTCGCCAGATGCTGGCGCGAGGCGTAAAGCGCGATGGCTGCCGCATTCGAGACGTTGAGCGACTTGATGGCGCCCGGCATGTCGAGGCGGGCAAGCGCCGATACCGTCTCACGCGTCTTCTGCCTCAGTCCCTTGCCTTCGGCGCCGAGCACCAGCGCGATCCTGTCGCCGACAAGGGTCTCCTCCATCGGCGCTGGCCCGTCCGAATCGAGACCGACCGAGAAGAAGCCGAGCTTGTGCAACTCGGCGAGCGCATCGGCGAGATTGGTCACCTGGATATAGGGGATAAGTTCCAGCGCACCGGACGCCGATTTCGCCATCACGCCCGATTCCGTCGGGCTATGCCGCTGCGTGGTGATGACGGCACCGGCATCGAAGGCGACGGCCGAGCGCATGATCGCCCCGACATTGTGTGGATCGGTGACCTGGTCAAGCACCAGGATCAGTGGGCTGTCTTGCAGTGCCTCCAGCCGGCGCGGCGGCAGCGGCCGGGTCTCCAGCATCACGCCCTGGTGGATCGCTTCGGGGCCCAGGATCTTGTCGAGGTCCTGCGGGGTCACCGTCTCAAAGGGAATGCCGAGGTTTTCCACAGATGCGATTTCGAGCCGGACCAGCGCATTTTGTGTCGCCGAAAGCTTGATCAGCTTGCGTTCAGGATTGTCGAGTGCAGCGCGTACGGTGTGCAGCCCGTAGAGCAGCACCTGCTCCGGCGCGAGCTTCGGCGGTGTCCAGCCGGCATTGCTCTTGCGCGGCTTCTGCGGCTCCGGCGTGGGAATTTCGCCCCTTTCGCGCCTGGCATCGCGCACCTGTCGGCGCAGCGTCGCATAATGGGTGTCGCGGGCGGTTTTGTCGATTTTCGGATCTTTGGCCATGCGCCCTTATAACGTCGGGCGAGGGGCGGGCATAGACCCGGCCTGAAAATCACATATGTGTCTGATCCATGAAACTTTTCGGAATTTTTCGTCAATCTGCGTGTTGACATGAGCCGGTTGGGCCGTCATATACCCGCCGCAGATCAGGGGGCGACGCACTCTGGTCGAGACTGAAAAGCTTGGTCGCCAGATCCGGACGAAAGAATGGAGAGATGCCCGAGTGGTTAAAGGGGACGGACTGTAAATCCGTTGGCTCAGCCTACGTTGGTTCAAATCCAACTCTCTCCACCATTCGTCCTCGGATCTGAATATGCGGGTATAGCTCAATGGTAGAGCAGCAGCCTTCCAAGCTGAATACACGGGTTCGATTCCCGTTACCCGCTCCAGCTATCTTTCTGACTTAAGTCTCGGTTTGCAAACAATTTTCATGCCATGCCTTCCGCAGTGACAGGGCGCTTGTCCCGGCTGCGATTCTGGCCGTGAAAACCGTGCCTTCCGGGCGCTGGAAGGCGGATTATTTAACGCTTGCGCATTGCGCATGAAAGCCTTAAACGGCGGGACCAAACCGGTTCGCCGGGGCAACCCCGTTTCGTTCACAGGAAGCATTCAAATGGCAAAGAGTAAGTTTGAGCGCAACAAGCCGCACGTCAACATCGGCACGATCGGCCACGTCGACCACGGCAAGACGTCTCTGACGGCAGCGATCACCAAGTACTTCGGTGAATTCAAGGCCTATGATCAGATCGACGCAGCTCCGGAAGAAAAGGCCCGCGGCATCACCATCTCGACGGCCCACGTCGAGTATGAGACGCCGAACCGCCACTACGCGCACGTCGACTGCCCCGGCCACGCCGACTACGTCAAGAACATGATCACCGGTGCAGCGCAGATGGACGGCGCGATCCTGGTCTGCTCGGCTGCCGATGGCCCGATGCCGCAGACCCGCGAGCACATCCTGCTCGCCCGTCAGGTTGGCGTTCCCGCGATCGTGGTCTTCCTGAACAAGGTCGACCAGGTTGACGACGCAGAACTTCTGGAACTCGTCGAACTGGAAGTTCGCGAACTCCTGTCGTCCTACGACTTCCCCGGCGACGACATCCCCTTCGTCAAGGGTTCGGCTCTGGCTGCCCTGAACGACAGCGACAAGAAGATCGGCGAAGATGCCGTTCGCGAGCTGATGGCCGCTGTTGACGCCTACATCCCGACGCCTGAGCGTCCGATCGACCAGCCCTTCCTGATGCCGATCGAAGACGTGTTCTCGATCTCTGGCCGTGGTACGGTTGTCACGGGCCGCGTCGAGCGTGGTATCGTCAAGGTTGGCGAAGAAGTCGAATTCGTCGGCATCCGCGACACCAAGAAGACGACGGTGACCGGCGTTGAAATGTTCCGCAAGCTGCTCGACCAGGGCCAGGCTGGCGACAACATCGGTGCGCTCGTCCGTGGTATCCAGCGCGACGACGTCGAGCGTGGCCAGGTTCTCTGCAAGCCGGGTTCGGTCAAGCCGCACAAGAAGTTCATGGCAGAAGCCTACATCCTGACGAAGGAAGAAGGCGGCCGTCATACGCCGTTCTTCACCAACTATCGTCCGCAGTTCTACTTCCGCACGACGGACGTGACCGGTATCGTGTCGCTTCCGGAAGGCACGGAAATGGTTATGCCGGGCGACAACGTCACGGTTCAGGTTGAGCTGATCGTTCCGATCGCGATGGAAGAAAAGCTGCGCTTCGCGATCCGCGAAGGCGGCCGTACCGTCGGCGCCGGCATCGTCGCCTCGATCATCGAGTAAGCATCTCCCGAAGGGTGAATGAGAAGGCCTCGCTGGAAACAGCGGGGCCTTTTTCTGTTGAGCGGGAAGCAGGGGAAAGGTGGGGCGAGTCCGGCCGAAAGCCCTGTCAGGCCCTTTCGAGAAACTGCTCTTCGGCCAGCCGCAACAGGTCGGTCACGAGATAGCCGTTGATCGTCATGCCGGTGAGGTCGCATTCGGCGATCGTGGTGTCGGCGAAGCTCGCAAAGCGGATCGTGCTGCCGTTCAGGTCGACATGGGTGAGGCTGGCTGCATGCATGACGACGTTCTCGATTACCGCCGCATTCATCGCCACATTGCGGACCACCATCTGGTCCGCATTGGCGTCGGTGATCAGACAGCGCCCGAGGTCGACATTGCTGAAAACGGCCTCTTTCAGAGAGACGTCGGTGAAGCGGGACTCTGTCAGGTCACTGTCGTCGAATTCCGAGCCGGGCAGGGCGGCATTGCTGATACGGATCATGTCTGTCCTCCGCGGGAGCCTTGGGGAGTATCAGTCAAAGCAGGGAAGCTGGCAAGCGCAAGGAAAACGTCGATACCAGTCGAATGTCTGCCGGAAATCCCGGCGGGCCGGATGCATGGCTCCCGTGTGCGCCGGTCCCCTGCCTGGCGTGTAGCGGAGTTGCGTTGGAAACTGACCTGATTCGCCAGGCTTGAGCAGGGCTGCGGCGCACGCATGGGACCCACAACACATGGCGCAGACATGACATGCCGTCACTTGTGCATGGCCCGGCTGGTGTCGCTCGCTCTCTCTCCCGCTGCCAGCGCAGCAGAGGAGGGCTCCTTTGTCTGGAGCGCCGTCTTTTTGGCGAACGAGATGTCGATTCGCACCGGCCGCGCACTCGGCATGCAGTTCCACCCGCCTCGCGGCGGCGAGTCGATATCGCGCAAGGCTACGCAAACCGATGCGGGCGCAGTTTAACCGCCGCTGCGGCTGCAGGGCGAGGGGAGCGACAGCCTGAGCGATACCGCGCCTGCCGTGCTCGACCTTGCGCTGAATGCGCGGCTGCTCCCGGCATAAGCCTGGAGGAAATCCTGTCCGATCCCGCCCATGTGCCAGCCGCACGCATCCATGCGCGCGTCGAGCGGCAGTGGTGAGCGATGCCATTGACGGCTTTGGGGAAAAGCAGAAAAAAGACACTTGCCATTCCGGCGCTCCCGCCTTAAAGGGTGCTCCATGCCTCGGACGGAAGCGTTTCTGTCCGATGTGAGGCTTAGGGGTATAGCTCAGTTGGTAGAGCGGCGGTCTCCAAAACCGCAGGTCGTCGGTTCAAGCCCGGCTGCCCCTGCCAAGTCGCACGGCGCGCCTTAGGGCTGCGACGCGCAATGAAGATGTGGCAAAGCCGAAAGAGTGCTGGAGAAGATTTCCTCTTGTGAAAAGGGGAATCGCTCTCTATGTAGAGTTCAAACAGACACGCGGTGCGTGGGGCTGACGAGGTCGGCTTTACGCGCCGTAAATCCGTGGGCAATAAATGGCATCCAAGGGTAATCCATTCGCGTTTCTGCAGCAGGTACGCTCTGAGACGAACAAGGTAACGTGGCCCTCGCGCCGCGAGACCATGATTTCGACGCTCATGGTCCTGGCGATGGTGTTTTTCGCTGCGCTGTTTTTCTTCGGCGCTGACCAGCTGATCAGCTGGTTGCTCGGCCTTGTGCTGAGCGTTGGCAATTAATCGGGCGGAGACGAACATGGCGGCACGTTGGTACATCGTCCACGCGTATTCGAATTTTGAAAAGAAGGTCGCGGAAGACATTGAGCACAAGGCGCGTCAGAAGGGCCTTGAGCATCTCTTCGAGAAGATCCTCGTTCCGACCGAGAAGGTCGTCGAGATTCGTCGCGGTCGCAAGGTGGACAGCGAACGCAAGTTCTTCCCCGGTTACGTGCTGGTGCGTGCGAACCTGACGGATGAAGCTTATCACCTGATCAAGAATACCCCGAAGGTTACGGGTTTCCTCGGTTCCGACAACAAGCCGGTTCCGATCCCGGATTTCGAGGCAGAGCGCATTCTGGGTCAGGTCCAGGAGGGTGTTGAGCGTCCGAAGTCTTCCGTATCCTTCGAGATCGGCGAACAGGTTCGCGTTTCCGACGGTCCTTTCGCTTCCTTCAACGGCATCGTCCAGGATGTGGATGAAGAGCGCTCGCGCCTCAAGGTCGAAGTGTCGATCTTCGGTCGCGCGACCCCCGTCGAGCTTGAATACAGTCAGGTCGAAAAGGTCTGATTGCACGAGGGGAGGCAACTCCCCGACCCGCGTGGGAGGATGGCGGTCTTTAGCCGGACCGACCAGACGCACCACGCAACCGCAGCCGCCAGCTGAAGGCTGGCATACTGGATCGGGCAACCGGTCTGAAATGAAAGGCAGAGAGTAATGGCTAAGAAAATTGCAGGCCAGCTCAAGCTCCAGGTCAAGGCAGGATCGGCAAACCCGTCCCCGCCGATCGGCCCGGCACTTGGTCAGCGTGGCATCAACATCATGGAATTCTGCAAGGCGTTCAATGCCGCCACGCAGGAAATGGAAAAGGGTATGCCGATCCCGGTCGTCATCACCTATTACCAGGACAAGTCCTTCACCTTCGCAATGAAGCAGCCGCCGGTCACCTACTGGCTGAAGAAGGAAGCAAAGATCACCTCCGGCTCGAAGACTCCGGGCAAGGGTGCGAAGGTCGGTACGATCACCAAGGCGCAGGTCCGCGCAATTGCCGAAGGCAAGATGAAGGATCTGAACGCCGCCGACATCGATGGCGCAATGCTGATGGTTGAGGGCTCTGCCCGCTCCATGGGCCTGGAAGTGGTGGCTTGATCATGACTAAGGTTGCAAAGCGTATCCAGAAGAGCCGCGAAGGCATCGATCCCACCAAGCTGATTGCCCTTTCGGATGCAATCGTTCTGGTCAAGGAGCGTGCCACCGCAAAGTTCGACGAAACCGTCGAAATCGCCATGAACCTCGGCGTCGATCCGCGTCACGCAGACCAGATGGTCCGCGGCGTGGTCAACCTGCCGAACGGTACCGGCCGTGATGTTCGCGTCGCCGTCTTCGCACGTGGCGCCAAGGCTGATGAAGCCAAGGCCGCTGGTGCAGACATTGTCGGCGCCGAAGACCTGCTGGAAATCGTCCAGGGCGGCAAGATCGACTTCGATCGCTGCATCGCCACCCCGGACATGATGCCGCTCGTCGGTCGCCTCGGTAAGGTTCTCGGCCCGCGTGGCATGATGCCAAACCCGAAGGTTGGCACCGTGACCATGGACGTCGCTGGCGCCGTCAAGGCATCCAAGGGCGGTGCTGTCGAGTTCCGCGTTGAGAAGGCTGGTATCATCCATGCCGGCATCGGCAAGGCATCCTTCGACGCCAAGGCTCTGGAAGAAAACATCAAGGCATTCGCCGACGCCGTCATCAAGGCGAAGCCGGCTGGCGCCAAGGGTAACTATCTGAAGCGCGTTGCTATCTCCTCGACCATGGGTCCGGGCGTGCGCATCGAGCCGTCGACGGTCACCGTTTGATTATGATTTGACCGGAGCCTCGCGCTCCGGTCCAACACGTTTTCGGCCTTTCGGGGCCGGAAATGCCTGGGTGTCAAATCCAGGCACTCCTGTCCGAGATTGTGGGCGGCCTCAGGGCCTTAATATCTGCCTGCATGAGACGGGTAAGATCCGTTTTTAAACGTCTGATGACGTCTTGAAGTTCGGTTCGAGCCTTATTCGCCTTATGGTTGGAAATCATTCCTTCCAGAGGGGACAGGATCCTCAAGCGTCGCTCGGGGTCCGACATGTTGGATCCCTTGAGGCAAAGGCAAACCCGGTGGGGCCTGCAGGATTGCGGTCCCATCAACTGGAGACAGACAGTGGAAAGAGCGGAAAAACGCGAATTCGTCACAGAACTGAACGAAGTCTTCAAGGCTTCCGGTTCGGTTGTTGTGGCCCACTATGCTGGTGTCACGGTTGCGCAGATGAACGATTTTCGTTCGAAGATGCGCGCTGCTGGCGGCACCGTCAAAGTCGCGAAGAACCGCCTGGCCAAGATCGCTCTTCAGGGCACGGAAGCCGAAGGGATCACGGATCTCTTCAAGGGCCAGACGCTGATTGCATTCAGCACTGACCCGATTGTGGCTCCGAAGGTCGTCATGGAATTCGCCAAGACCAACGACAAGATCGTTGTGCTCGGCGGCGCCATGGGAACAACCACCTTGTCCCCCGATGCAGTCAAGTCGCTTGCGACCCTGCCTTCGTTGGACGAACTGCGTGCAAAGCTGCTGGGCATGATTCAGACCCCGGCTACCCGCATCGCAGGTGTTGTGGCAGCACCGGCAGCTCAGCTTGCTCGCGTGTTTGCGGCCTATGCAAAGAAGGACGAAGCCGCGTAAGGCGGTTTTTCGCTGTTCAAACCCTAATCGTTCGTTTCGAACCGAACATCTATAAGGAAGTACCATCATGGCTGATCTCGCAAAGATCGTTGAAGACCTCTCTGCTCTGACCGTTCTGGAAGCTGCTGAGCTTTCCAAGATGCTTGAAGAAAAGTGGGGCGTTTCGGCTGCTGCACCGGTAGCCGTTGCTGCTGCTGGCGGCGCTGCTCCGGCCGCTGCTGAAGAAGAAAAGACCGAGTTCGACGTCATCCTCACGGATGCCGGCGCGAACAAGATCAACGTCATCAAGGAAGTCCGCGCCATCACCGGTCTCGGCCTCAAGGAAGCCAAGGACCTCGTCGAAGGCGCTCCGAAGGCTGTCAAGGAAGGCGTTTCCAAGGCTGAAGCCGCTGACCTCAAGAAGAAGCTTGAAGACGCCGGCGCCAAGGTCGACGTTAAGTAATATCGGAATGCGGCGGGAGAAGGTTTCCTTTTCCCGCCGGTTTCCTCCGGACACATTACCCAGGTACCGTATGAAAACGGTCCCTGGGTAATGGGTTCTCAAGAGGATGGTCTCGACCCGCGCGCCCGGCAAACCGGCCGGCCGTCCGGATCTCGAGACGAGATTGAGTGATCCATTTATTGACGGAGCCGCCTGGCCAGCGGTCACCGTCTGTTGCAGGCCCGGGTGCAAACTGACAAGGAGCGACGATGGCTCAGACCCTTACCTTTAACGGTCGCAGGCGCGTACGCAAGTTTTTCGGAAAAATTCCAGAAGTCACAGAAATGCCGAACCTCATCGAGGTTCAGAAGGCATCCTATGACCAGTTCCTCATGGTCGACGAGCCGCAGGGCGGCCGTCCCGACGAGGGGCTTAATGCCGTTTTCAAGTCCGTCTTCCCAATCACCGACTTTTCCGGTGCTTCGATGCTGGAATTCGTGTCCTACGAATTCGAACAGCCGAAGTTCGACGTCGATGAATGCCGCCAGCGCGACCTGACCTATGCCGCACCGCTCAAGGTCACCCTGCGTCTGATCGTGTTCGATATTGACGAGGATACGGGCGCACGTTCGATCAAGGACATCAAGGAACAGTCCGTCTACATGGGCGACATGCCCCTGATGACGAACAATGGTACCTTCATCGTCAACGGCACCGAGCGCGTCATCGTCTCGCAGATGCACCGTTCGCCGGGCGTCTTCTTCGACCACGACAAGGGCAAGAGCCACTCGTCGGGCAAGCTTCTGTTTGCCGCGCGCGTCATCCCGTATCGTGGTTCCTGGCTCGACATCGAATTCGACGCCAAGGACATCGTGCACGCCCGTATCGACCGTCGCCGCAAGATCCCGGTGACCTCGCTGCTGATGGCACTCGGCATGGACGGCGAAGAAATCCTGTCGACCTTCTACTCGAAGTCCGTCTATGAACGCGACGGCAAGGGCTGGCGTTTCCCGTTCAACCCGGAAACCCTCAAGGGTGCCAAGGCCATTTCCGATCTCGTCGACGCCGACAGCGGCGAAGTCGTGGTCGAAGGTGGCAAGAAGCTGACCCCGCGCCTGCTGCGTCAGCTGTCGGACAAGGGCCTGAAGTTCCTGAAGGCATCGGACGAAGACCTGTTCGGCAATTATCTCGCCGAAGACCTGGTCAACATGTCGACCGGTGAAATCTACATGGAAGCAGGCTCGGAAATCGACGAGAAGACGCTTCCGCAGATCCTCGAGTCCGGCTTCGAAGAGATCCCGATCCTCGGCATCGACCACATCAATGTCGGCGCCTACATCCGCAACACGCTGTCTGCCGACAAGAACGAGAACCGTCAGGACGCTCTGTTCGACATCTACCGCGTCATGCGTCCGGGTGAACCGCCGACCATGGATTCGGCCGAAGCCATGTTCAACTCGCTGTTCTTCGATTCGGAGCGCTACGACCTGTCGGCCGTTGGTCGCGTCAAGATGAACATGCGTCTCGACCTCGACTGCCCGGACACCGTCCGCGTTCTGCGCAAGGACGACATCCTGGCCGTGGTCAAGATGCTGGTCGAGCTGCGCGATGGCCGCGGCGAGATCGACGACATCGACAACCTCGGCAACCGTCGCGTTCGCTCTGTCGGCGAACTGATGGAAAACCAGTACCGTCTCGGCCTGCTCCGTATGGAGCGCGCGATCAAGGAACGCATGTCGTCGATCGAAATCGACACCGTCATGCCGCAGGACCTGATCAACGCCAAGCCGGCTGCTGCCGCCGTCCGCGAATTCTTCGGCTCCTCGCAGCTGTCGCAGTTCATGGACCAGGTGAACCCGCTTTCGGAAATCACCCACAAGCGCCGTCTTTCGGCTCTTGGACCGGGTGGTCTGACCCGCGAGCGCGCAGGCTTCGAAGTCCGCGACGTTCACCCGACGCACTACGGACGTATTTGCCCGATCGAGACGCCGGAAGGCCCGAACATCGGTCTGATCAACTCGCTTGCCACCTTCGCACGGGTCAACAAGTATGGCTTCATCGAAAGCCCGTACCGCAAGATCATCGACGGTAAGGTGACGATGGACGTCGTCTATCTCTCGGCGATGGAAGAAGCCAAGTACTACGTGGCGCAGGCCAACTCCGAGCTGACGGCCGATGGCCAGTTCGTCGAAGAGTTCGTCGTCTGCCGTCATGCTGGCGAAGTCATGCTGTCCCCGCGCGACACCATCAACCTGATGGACGTCTCGCCGAAGCAGCTGGTTTCGGTTGCGGCTGCTCTCATTCCGTTCCTGGAAAACGACGACGCCAACCGCGCCCTCATGGGTTCGAACATGCAGCGTCAGGCCGTGCCGCTCCTGCGTGCCGAAGCCCCGTTCGTCGGGACCGGCATGGAGCCGATCGTCGCCCGTGACTCCGGTGCTGCCATCGGTGCCCGTCGCGGCGGCGTGGTCGACCAGGTCGATGCGACCCGTATCGTTGTGCGTGCAACGGAAGATCTCGATCCGGGCAAGTCCGGCGTCGACATCTACCGTCTGCAGAAGTTCCAGCGTTCGAACCAGAACACCTGCGTCAACCAGCGCCCGCTGGTGACGGTTGGCGACATCGTCAACAAGGGTGACATCATCGCGGACGGTCCGTCGACCGACCTCGGCGATCTGGCGCTCGGCCGCAATGCGCTCGTCGCGTTCATGCCGTGGAACGGCTACAACTATGAGGACTCGATCCTCATGTCGGAGCGCATCGTCTCGGAAGACGTCTTCACCTCGATCCACATCGAGGAATTCGAAGTCATGGCCCGCGACACCAAGCTCGGTCCGGAAGAAATCACGCGCGACATTCCGAACGTGTCGGAAGAAGCGCTGAAGAACCTCGATGAAGCCGGTATCGTCTACATCGGTGCGGAAGTCGCTCCTGGCGACATCCTGGTCGGCAAGATCACCCCGAAGGGCGAAAGCCCGATGACGCCGGAAGAAAAGCTTCTGCGCGCCATCTTCGGTGAAAAGGCATCCGACGTTCGTGACACCTCGATGCGCATGCCTCCGGGCACCTTCGGGACCGTCGTGGAAGTTCGCGTCTTCAATCGCCACGGCGTTGAGAAGGACGAGCGCGCGATGGCCATCGAGCGCGAGGAAATCGAACGCCTCGCCAAGGACCGTGACGACGAGCAGGCGATCCTCGACCGTAACGTCTACGGCCGTCTGATCGACATGCTGCGGGGCCAGGTCTCGATTGCAGGTCCGAAGGGCTTCAAGAAGGGCGTCGAACTCACCAACGCCGTCGTCTCCGAATACCCCCGCTCGCAGTGGTGGATGTTCGCGGTCGAGGACGAAAAGGTGCAGGGCGAACTCGAAGCGCTCCGCGGCCAGTACGACGAATCCAAGTCGCGCCTTGAACAGCGCTTCATGGACAAGGTCGAGAAGGTTCAGCGCGGTGATGAAATGCCTCCGGGCGTCATGAAGATGGTCAAGGTCTTCGTCGCTGTGAAGCGCAAGATCCAGCCGGGCGACAAGATGGCCGGCCGTCACGGCAACAAGGGCGTCGTGTCGCGCATCGTTCCGGTCGAGGACATGCCGTTCCTCGAAGACGGCACGCATGTCGACATCGTTCTGAACCCGCTCGGCGTGCCCTCGCGCATGAACGTCGGTCAGATCCTCGAAACCCACCTTGCCTGGGCTTGCGCCGGCATGGGCAAGAAGATCGGCCAGATGCTCGAAGACTATCGCAAGCACCTCGACATCACGGATCTCCGCAAGGAACTGACGGAAATCTATGAGTCCGAAGCGCATGACGAAGTGAAGCACTTCGACGACGACGCACTCGTCAAGCTTGCTGAAGAAGCCAAGCGCGGCGTGTCCATCGCCACGCCGGTCTTCGACGGTGCGCATGAAAGCGACGTTTCCGCGATGCTCACGCGTGCGGGTCTCAACCCGTCGGGTCAGTCGGTTCTGTACGATGGTCGTACCGGTGAAGCCTTCGACCGCCAGGTCACCGTTGGTTACATGTACATGATCAAGCTGAACCACCTGGTCGATGACAAGATCCACGCCCGTTCGATCGGTCCTTACTCGCTCGTCACCCAGCAGCCGCTCGGTGGTAAGGCGCAGTTCGGCGGTCAGCGCTTCGGGGAAATGGAAGTCTGGGCACTCGAGGCTTACGGTGCGGCTTATACCCTGCAGGAAATGCTGACGGTGAAGTCGGACGACGTGGCCGGCCGTACCAAGGTCTATGAGGCGATCGTCCGAGGCGACGATACCTTCGAGGCCGGTATTCCGGAAAGCTTCAACGTTCTCGTCAAGGAAATGCGCTCTCTGGGCCTTTCCGTCGAACTCGAGAACTCGAAGCTCCTGACGGAAGACGGCCAGCTGCCCGACGCAGCCGAATAACGGTTTGACAAAGGCGTGCGAGGCTTCGGCCGCGCACGCCATTCCCTGATCGCCCCGAAGGCCAATGTCGGGACGGGAAGGGGAGTTTCGCCGCATTTCGCGGTTATTGTCATTTCAGGGTCCGGCGCGGCATCCCGGGATTTCGCCGCGACCAGGACCCAATCGAGGGCTTCTAGCCCCATAAGGAGACAGGCATGAACCAAGAGGTCATGAACCTTTTCAACCCGACAGTGCCGGCTCAGCACTTCGACTCCATCCGGATCTCGATCGCGAGCCCGGAAAAGATCCTGTCGTGGTCCTACGGCGAGATCAAGAAGCCGGAAACCATCAACTACCGCACGTTCAAGCCAGAGCGTGACGGTCTCTTCTGCGCGCGCATCTTCGGACCGATCAAGGACTACGAGTGCCTGTGCGGCAAGTACAAGCGCATGAAGTACAAGGGCATCATCTGCGAAAAGTGCGGCGTCGAAGTCACGCTGTCGCGCGTTCGCCGCGAGCGCATGGGCCATATCGAGCTCGCAGCCCCGGTTGCCCACATCTGGTTCCTGAAGTCGCTGCCGTCGCGCATCTCGACGTTGCTCGACATGACGCTGAAGGATGTCGAGCGCGTTCTCTACTTCGAGAACTACATCGTGACCGAGCCGGGCCTGACCTCGCTCAAGGAAAACCAGCTGCTCTCGGAAGAAGAGTACATGATGGCCGTCGACGAGTTCGGCGAAGACCAGTTCACCGCCATGATCGGCGCTGAAGCCATCTTTGAAATGCTGGCCTCGATGAATCTCGAGAGGATCGCTGGCGATCTGCGCTCCGACCTGGCTGAAACCACGTCGGAACTGAAGCAGAAGAAGCTGATGAAGCGCCTGAAGATCGTCGAGAACTTCATGGAGAGCGGCAACCGTCCGGAATGGATGATCATGAAGGTCGTGCCAGTGATCCCGCCGGACCTGCGTCCGCTGGTTCCGCTCGATGGCGGCCGCTTTGCGACGTCTGACCTGAACGATCTCTATCGTCGCGTCATCAACCGTAACAATCGTCTGAAGCGCCTGATCGAACTGCGCGCTCCGGGCATCATCATCCGCAACGAAAAGCGCATGCTGCAGGAATCTGTGGACGCGCTGTTCGACAACGGCCGTCGTGGCCGCGTCATCACCGGCGCCAACAAGCGTCCGCTGAAGTCGCTCTCCGACATGCTCAAGGGCAAGCAGGGCCGCTTCCGCCAGAACCTTCTCGGCAAGCGCGTCGACTATTCCGGCCGTTCGGTCATCGTGACCGGTCCGGAACTGAAACTGCACCAGTGCGGCCTGCCGAAGAAGATGGCGCTCGAACTGTTCAAGCCGTTCATCTATGCCCGTCTCGACGCCAAGGGTTATTCCTCGACCGTCAAGCAGGCAAAGAAGCTGGTTGAAAAGGAAAAGCCGGAAGTCTGGGATATCCTCGACGAGGTCATCCGCGAGCATCCAGTTCTCCTGAACCGCGCACCGACGCTGCACCGCCTGGGCATCCAGGCCTTCGAACCGATCCTGGTCGAAGGTAAGGCCATCCAGCTGCACCCGCTCGTCTGCACGGCCTTCAACGCCGACTTCGACGGCGACCAGATGGCCGTTCACGTGCCGCTGTCGCTCGAAGCTCAGCTCGAAGCCCGCGTCCTGATGATGTCGACGAACAACATCCTGCACCCGGCCAACGGTGCACCGATCATCGTTCCGTCGCAGGACATGGTTCTCGGCCTCTACTATCTGTCGATCCAGAACCAGAACGAGCCGGGCGAAGGCATGGCCTTCTCCGACATGGGCGAACTGCACCATGCGCTGGAGAACAAGGTCGTCACGCTGCACGCCAAGATCCGTGGCCGCTTCAAGACCGTCGATGCCGAAGGCAAGCCGGTTTCGAAGATCTACGAGACCACGCCTGGCCGCATGATCATTGGCGAACTTCTGCCGAAGAACGTCAACGTGCCCTTCGACATCTGCAACCAGGAAATGACCAAGAAGAACATCTCCAAGATGATCGACACGGTCTATCGCCATTGCGGCCAGAAGGACACGGTCATCTTCTGTGACCGCATCATGCAGCTCGGCTTCACCCATGCCTGCCGCGCCGGCATTTCGTTCGGCAAGGACGACATGATCATCCCGGAGACCAAGGCGAAGATCGTTGGCGACACCGAAACGCTGGTCAAGGAATATGAGCAGCAGTACAATGACGGCCTGATCACTCAGGGCGAAAAGTACAACAAGGTCGTCGACGCCTGGGGCAAGGCAACCGAAAAGGTCGCCGAGGACATGATGGCCCGCATTAAGGCCGTCGAGTTCGATCCGGAAACGGGTCGCCAGAAGCAGATGAACGCCATCTACATGATGTCGCACTCGGGTGCCCGTGGTTCACCGAACCAGATGCGCCAGCTGGGCGGCATGCGCGGCCTGATGGCCAAGCCGTCGGGTGAAATCATCGAGACGCCGATCATCTCGAACTTCAAGGAAGGCCTGACCGTTAACGAGTACTTCAACTCGACCCACGGTGCCCGTAAGGGTCTCGCAGACACCGCTTTGAAGACCGCGAACTCCGGTTACCTGACCCGTCGTCTCGTCGACGTGGCCCAGGATTGCATCGTCAACCTCGTGGATTGCGGCACCGATAAGGGCCTCACCATGACGGCGATCGTTGATGCCGGTCAGGTCGTTGCCTCCATCGGCGCCCGCGTCCTTGGTCGTACCGCTCTTGATGATATCGATCATCCGATCACGGGTGAGCGCATCGTCGATGCCGGTCAGATGATCCTCGAGCCGGCTGTTGTGGAAATCGAGAAGGCTGGCATCCAGTCCATCCGCATCCGCTCGGCACTGACCTGCGAAGTCCAGACGGGCGTCTGCTCGATCTGCTACGGCCGAGATCTCGCCCGTGGTACGCCTGTCAACATGGGTGAGGCCGTCGGCGTCATCGCGGCGCAGTCGATTGGTGAGCCGGGTACCCAGCTGACCATGCGTACCTTCCACTTGGGCGGTACCGCGACCGTGGTCGACCAGTCGTTCCTGGAAGCCTCGTACGAAGGTACGGTGCAGATCAAGAACCGCAACATGCTGCGCAATTCCGATGGCACCCTGATTGCCATGGGCCGCAGCATGGCGGTGATGATCCTCGACGAACGTGGCATCGAGCGCTCCTCGCAGCGTGTTGCCTACGGCTCGAAGGTCTTCGTCGATGACGGCGACAAGGTGAAGCGCGGCCAGCGTCTGGCCGAGTGGGATCCTTACACACGCCCGATGATGACGGAAGTCGAGGGTATCGTGCACTTCGAGGACGTCGTCGACGGTCTCTCCGTGCTCGAAGCCACCGACGAGTCGACCGGTATCACCAAGCGTCAGGTCATCGACTGGCGTTCGACGCCGCGCGGTGCCGACCTCAAGCCGGCAATCGTCATCAAGGATGCGAGCGGAAACGTTCTGAAGGTCGCACGTGGTGGCGAAGCCCGCTTCCACCTGTCCGTCGAGGCGATCCTGTCGGTCGAGCCTGGTCAGAAGGTCTCCCAGGGTGACGTGCTTGCACGTTCGCCGCTGGAAAGCGCCAAGACCAAGGACATCACCGGTGGTCTGCCGCGCGTTGCCGAACTGTTCGAAGCCCGTCGTCCGAAGGACCATGCCATCATCGCTGAGATCGATGGTACGATCCGCCTCGGCCGCGACTACAAGAATAAGCGTCGCGTCATCATCGAGCCGGCGGAAGACGGTGTCGAGCCTGTCGAATACCTGATCCCGAAGGGCAAGCCCTTCCACCTTCAGGAAGGCGACTACATCGAAAAGGGTGATTACATCCTCGACGGTAACCCGGCTCCGCACGACATCCTGGCGATCAAGGGCGTCGAGGCACTCGCCTCGTACCTGGTCAACGAAATCCAGGAAGTCTACCGTCTGCAGGGCGTTGTGATCAACGACAAGCACATCGAGGTGATCGTTCGCCAGATGCTGCAGAAGGTCGAGATCACGGATTCGGGTGACAGCCACTACATCGTGGGTGACAACGTCGACCGCATCGAACTGGATGACAACAACGACCGCCTGGTCGAAGAGGGCAAGAAGCCGGCTTACGGCGATCCTGTCCTGCTCGGCATCACCAAGGCCTCGCTGCAGACTCCGTCGTTCATCTCGGCCGCGTCCTTCCAGGAAACCACCAAGGTTCTCACGGAAGCCGCGATCGCCGGCAAGACCGACACGCTGCAGGGCCTGAAGGAAAACGTCATCGTTGGCCGTCTGATCCCGGCTGGTACCGGTGGTACCATGACGCAGATCCGCCGCATCGCCACGTCTCGCGACGACCTCATCCTCGAGGAACGCAAGAAGGGCACGGGCGCAGATGTTGCGACCCCGATGCTGCAGAACCTCGCCGGCGAAAGCGCTCCGGCCGCCGAGTAATCGGCGACAAGGGTTCGACACGATCAGAAAGGCCGCCCGGAGCAATCCGGGCGGCCTTTTTCGCTTGAGGGGGCCGTGAGGGTGGCGGAGCTTGGCAGGGGCGCTGCCACACGCGGTCGAGCCCACGACCCCGTGCCCTCGCGTACACAAACAATAAGGCCGCTCGGATGGCTCCGGGCGGCCTTTGATGGGAAATCTCTCTGTGGCGGAAACTCAGGCGAAGCGGATGATCGCCACTTCCCCTTCGAGTGCACCCTGATAGGCCGAGGCATGCGGCTCCTCGTCCGGTGCGCCGGTGATCATGCCGATCTGGTCCAGGTCGGCTTCCAGGAAGCCTTCTTCCGAAAGCGCGTTCAGCGTCAGCCTGACGGCAGTATCGTCGTCAGGGGCCGTCAGCATGACATGCAGGTCGATCGGTTGCCCGCCCTCGGTCTCGTAGGCCTTGGCGA
Source organism: Peteryoungia algae (assembly GCF_030369675.1). Lineage (NCBI taxonomy): Bacteria > Pseudomonadati > Pseudomonadota > Alphaproteobacteria > Hyphomicrobiales > Rhizobiaceae > Peteryoungia > Peteryoungia algae. The sequence continues at coordinate 592,431 of NZ_CP128477.1, forward strand.
TCACGATGAACACCATCGGCTCGTCGCGGTTGTTGTCATTGTCGGGACTGGTAATCATGGCGCCTGGTCTTCCTGTTGTGGCGTGTCGATTCTCTGGCTGTGGCCGATTCGACCAGCCGGGCAGGGCTGTTGACCCTTCATCTCTACCTATCTAGAAGTTTCCCGCCGCAAGCCAAGCCAAATCGTCTCAGGGCTGCCATTTTCCCGTGCCGAAACGCCGAGACTCCCGCCCAGACAGGGCGCCAGGGGCAATAATTCGCAGATGTGACTTGACGTTAAGGGGGGAAAACAGTAGTACCCCGGCCATCGGAGCCCATGTGAGACCGGGTTGTTCGGGACGACTCGTCCTGAAGTTCGTCTCAAACAGGTCTCCAAACGCACGTTGACGACAAGAATGCTGCTCGCACGACGCACTCCCGCGGTGCGTCCTCTGTCTTTTGTGGTCCATCCGCGAAAACGGGTCGGGCCACATTTTGCGCATGAAGAAAACTGTGCGGCCGCCGCCGGAAACGGCAAACCACCAGGGCCTGAAAGGGCTTGAGACTAGATTTTGCAAGGGATGGGTATATGCCTACCGTAAACCAGCTGATCCGCAAGCCGCGTCAGGCGCAGGTAAAGCGCAATAAGGTTCCTGCTCTGCAGGAAAACCCGCAGAAGCGCGGCGTTTGCACCCGCGTTTACACGACGACCCCGAAGAAGCCGAACTCGGCTCTGCGTAAGGTCGCAAAGATTCGTCTGACCAATGGCTTCGAAGTCATCGGCTACATTCCGGGTGAAGGTCACAACCTGCAGGAACACTCTGTCGTCATGATCCGTGGCGGCCGCGTAAAGGACTTGCCGGGCGTTCGTTACCACATCATCCGCGGCGTTCTCGACACCCAGGGCGTCAAGAACCGCAAGCAGCGCCGTTCCAAGTACGGTGCGAAGCGTCCGAAGTAAGCTTCGGCACTTCATCAATCAGATACCGGCGCTGCGCGAGGTTCTCCGCGTTCTAAAGCGTCCCAACCGTTGAGAGACAAATAGTATGTCCCGTCGCCATAGTGCAGAAAAGCGTGAGATCAATCCGGACCCGAAGTTCGGCGATCTCGTCGTCACCAAGTTCATGAACGCCATCATGCTTCACGGCAAGAAGTCTGTCGCGGAAAGCATCGTTTACGGTGCCTTCGACGTCGTTCAGAACAAGGCCAAGGCTGAGCCGATCGCAATCTTCCATCAGGCGCTCGACAATGTCGCGCCGCATGTTGAAGTCCGTTCGCGCCGCGTCGGTGGTGCAACCTACCAGGTCCCGGTCGATGTTCGTCCGGAGCGTCGCCAGGCCCTCGCCATCCGTTGGCTGATCACTGCTGCCCGCAAGCGCAACGAGACCACCATGGTCGATCGTCTGTCGGGCGAACTCATGGACGCCGCCAACAACCGCGGTAGCGCCGTCAAGAAGCGCGAAGACACCCACAAGATGGCCGATGCAAACCGCGCCTTCTCGCATTACCGCTGGTAATCCACCGATCGAATATTGAAAGGCAGTCCGTTATGGCTCGCGAATATAAAATCGAAGACTACCGCAACTTCGGTATCATGGCGCACATCGACGCCGGCAAGACCACGACCACCGAACGCATCCTCTACTACACCGGTAAGTCTCACAAGATCGGCGAAGTTCATGACGGCGCAGCCACCATGGACTGGATGGAGCAGGAGCAGGAGCGTGGCATCACGATCACCTCCGCTGCCACGACGACCTTCTGGAAGGGTCGCGACGGCAAGATGCGCCGCTTCAACATCATCGACACCCCCGGCCACGTCGACTTCACCATCGAAGTCGAACGTTCGCTGCGCGTTCTCGACGGTGCAGTTGCTCTCCTCGACGCCAATGCCGGTGTCGAGCCGCAGACCGAAACCGTGTGGCGTCAGGCTGAAAAGTACAACGTCCCGCGGATGATCTTCTGCAACAAGATGGACAAGACCGGTGCTGACTTCTACCGCTCGGTAGAGATGATCAAGACCCGTCTCGGCGCCACCGCCGTTGTCATGCAGCTCCCCATCGGCGCAGAAACCGAGTTCAAGGGCGTTGTCGACCTGATCGAGATGAATGCTCTCGTCTGGCGCGACGAGTCCCTCGGTGCTGCCTGGGATATCGTTGAGATCCCGGAAGACCTGAAGGAAAAGGCCGAGGAATATCGCGAAAAGATGATCGAGACGGTGGTCGAGATCGACGAACAGGCGATGGAAGACTACCTGAACGGCATCATGCCGGACAATGACAAGATCCGTGCACTCGTTCGCCGCGGCACCATCGACGTCAAGTTCCACCCGATGTTCTGCGGTACGGCTTTCAAGAACAAGGGTGTACAGCCCCTGCTCGACGCCGTTGTCGAATATCTGCCGTCGCCGCTCGACATTCCCGCAATCAAGGGCATCGACTTCAAGACCGAAGCCGAAATCGAGCGTCACGCAGACGACGCCGAGCCGCTTGCCATGCTCGCGTTCAAGATCATGAACGACCCCTTCGTTGGTTCGCTCACCTTCGCACGCATCTACTCGGGCAAGCTCGAAAAGGGCGCATCGGTTCTGAACACGGTCAAGGACAAGCGCGAGCGCGTCGGCCGTATGCTGCAGATGCATTCCAACAGCCGTGAAGACATCGAAGAAGCCTTTGCAGGCGACATCGTGGCTCTGGCCGGCCTCAAGGAAACCACGACGGGTGACACGCTCTGCGATCCCCTGAAGCCGGTTATCCTCGAGCGCATGGAATTCCCGGAACCGGTCATCCAGATCGCGATCGAGCCGAAGTCCAAGGGCGACCAGGAAAAGATGGGCCTCGCGCTCAATCGCCTCGCCGCCGAAGACCCGTCTTTCCGCGTCAAGACCGACCAGGAATCCGGCCAGACGATCATCGCTGGCATGGGTGAACTTCACCTCGACATTCTCGTCGACCGCATGCGTCGCGAGTTCAAGGTCGAAGCCACCGTCGGTGCTCCGCAGGTTGCCTATCGTGAAACCATCACGAAGACGCACGAAGAAGACTACACGCACAAGAAGCAGTCCGGTGGTACCGGCCAGTTCGCGCGCGTCAAGCTCGTCTTCGAACCGAATCCGGATGGCGAAGACTTCAAGTTCGAATCCAAGATCGTCGGCGGTGCTGTTCCCAAGGAATACATCCCGGGCGTCCAGAAGGGTATCGAAAGCGTTCTGTCTTCGGGTCCGCTCGCTGGCTTCCCGATGCTCGGCGTCAAGGCCACCCTCATCGATGGTGCCTTCCACGACGTTGACTCCTCGGTTCTCGCCTTCGAAATCGCCTCGCGTGCCTGCTTCCGTGAAGCAGCCAAGAAGGCTGGCGCACAGCTGCTCGAGCCGATGATGAAGGTCGAAGTCGTCACGCCGGAAGATTATGTCGGCGACGTTATCGGCGACCTGAACTCGCGTCGTGGCCAGATCCAGGGCCAGGAACAGCGCGGCATTGCGATCGTGATCAACGCTCACGTCCCGCTCGCCAACATGTTCAAGTATGTCGACAACCTGCGGTCCATGTCGCAGGGCCGTGCACAGTACTCGATGACCTTCGATCACTACGCACCGGTCCCGTCGAACGTCGCCGCTGAAATCCAGGCAAAGTATTCCGGTCAGAAGTGACCGGGATACCCCGCCCGTCCAATTGAATTGTGAATTTCCCCTGACGGGGACCAGAAAATGGAGAGCCGAAAATGGCAAAGAGTAAGTTTGAGCGCAACAAGCCGCACGTCAACATCGGCACGATCGGCCACGTCGACCACGGCAAGACGTCTCTGACGGCAGCGATCACCAAGTATTTCGGTGAATTCAAGGCCTATGATCAGATCGACGCAGCTCCGGAAGAAAAGGCCCGCGGCATCACCATCTCGACGGCACACGTCGAGTATGAGACGCCGAACCGCCACTACGCGCACGTTGACTGCCCCGGCCACGCCGACTACGTCAAGAACATGATCACCGGTGCAGCGCAGATGGACGGCGCGATCCTGGTCTGCTCGGCTGCCGATGGCCCGATGCCGCAGACCCGCGAGCACATCCTGCTCGCCCGTCAGGTTGGCGTTCCCGCAATCGTGGTCTTCCTGAACAAGGTCGACCAGGTTGACGACGCAGAACTTCTGGAACTCGTCGAACTGGAAGTTCGCGAACTCCTGTCGTCCTACGACTTCCCCGGCGACGACATCCCGTTCGTCAAGGGTTCGGCTCTGGCTGCCCTGAACGACAGCGACAAGAAGATCGGCGAAGATGCCGTTCGCGAGCTGATGGCCGCTGTTGACGCCTACATCCCGACGCCTGAGCGTCCGATCGACCAGCCCTTCCTGATGCCGATCGAAGACGTGTTCTCGATCTCTGGCCGTGGTACGGTTGTCACGGGCCGCGTCGAGCGTGGTATCGTCAAGGTTGGCGAAGAAGTCGAATTCGTCGGCATCCGCGACACCAAGAAGACGACGGTGACCGGCGTTGAAATGTTCCGCAAGCTGCTCGACCAGGGCCAGGCTGGCGACAACATCGGTGCGCTCGTCCGTGGTATCCAGCGCGACGACGTCGAGCGTGGCCAGGTTCTCTGCAAGCCGGGTTCGGTCAAGCCGCACAAGAAGTTCATGGCAGAAGCCTACATCCTGACGAAGGAAGAAGGCGGCCGTCATACGCCGTTCTTCACCAACTATCGTCCGCAGTTCTACTTCCGCACGACGGACGTGACCGGTATCGTGTCGCTTCCGGAAGGCACGGAAATGGTTATGCCGGGCGACAACGTCACGGTTCAGGTTGAGCTGATCGTTCCGATCGCGATGGAAGAAAAGCTGCGCTTCGCGATCCGCGAAGGCGGCCGTACCGTCGGCGCCGGCATCGTCGCCTCGATCATCGAGTAAGCCATTGAGTGAGCGGCCTCGGGCTCAGCGTCCGAGGCCGCTTTTCGTTTCCGTCTGCCGGTTGGTGCAAACCAGCCATGCAGACCGCGCGCATGTCGCCAATTCGTCCGGCTGGGCGCATTGACGAACGGCCGTTTGCGGTGTATGTCGCCGGCCACGATCAGAATCGTACGGTGATTTGCACCGGCGGTTCTAAGCGCTGCAGATTTCGCGACCTGGCGACGGGTCGAGTTCGGCAGGGCTCCTGATGACGAGAAAGAGTGACAGGGCCGCAGTGGTGTTCCTGTGATTTTTGAAAATTTGGGGCCGGCCAGTCATGGTAATTCACTGTCTCTGCGTATGCGGGACGCAAGAAAAGAAACAAGGACAAGTCGAATGAACGGCCAGAATATCCGCATCCGCCTCAAGGCGTTTGATCACCGGGTTCTCGATGCCTCCACACGGGAGATCGTGCAGACCGCCAAGCGCACCGGTGCAAGCGTTCGCGGCCCGGTTCCGCTCCCGACCCGCATTGAAAAATTTACCGTCAACCGTTCGCCTCACGTCGACAAGAAGAGCCGCGAACAGTTTGAAATGCGCACGCATAAGCGCCTGCTCGACATCGTAGACCCGACCCCGCAGACCGTGGACGCGCTGATGAAGCTCGACCTGGCTGCCGGCGTGGACGTCGAGATCAAGCTCTAAGAAGGAATTCCGGCGAGAGCCGTAATAACAAGGAAGGTACGTGGCAAGACCTGCCAACGACTTCTCGAAACGGGAAACCCGATGGTTCGGAAGGGCCTGAGTGGAATCCTTAAACAAAGAGGAAAGGTCAGGATCGCGAGATCCCGTCCGCGACTCTCAAGAGGAATGAACCAATGCGTTCAGGTGTGATTGCACAGAAAGTGGGAATGACCCGCGTCTATAACGACGCCGGCGAACATATCCCGGTAACAGTTCTGCGTCTGGATAACGTACAGGTCGTGGCTCAGCGTACCGCCGACAAGAACGGCTATGTCGCGCTTCAGCTCGGTGCCGGTACGTCGAAGGTGAAGAACACGACGAAGGGCCTGCGCGGTCACTTCGCCGCTGCGAGCGTTGAGCCCAAGGCCAAGCTCGTCGAATTCCGCGTTTCCGAAGACAACCTCATCGATGTCGGCGCACAGCTGACCGCGAGCCATTTTGAAGCCGGCCAGCTGGTCGACGTCACGGGCACGACGATCGGTAAGGGTTTTGCCGGTGCCATGAAGCGCCACAACTTCGGTGGTCTCCGCGCTACCCACGGTGTCTCCGTGTCGCACCGTTCGCATGGTTCGACCGGTTCGAACCAGGATCCGGGCAAGGTCTGGAAGGGCAAGCGCATGGCTGGTCACATGGGCCAGACGCGCGTCACCACCCAGAACCTCGAAGTCGTTTCGACCGATGAAGATCGTGGTCTCATCCTTGTGAAGGGCGCCGTTCCCGGTTCCAAGGGTTCCTGGATCATCGTCCGCGACGCCGTCAAGTCGGCGAAGTAAGGGAGCCAAGCACATGGAATTGAACGTCAAGACCCTCGAGGGCAAAGACGCCGGCAAGCTTTCTCTGTCGGACGAAATCTTTGGTCTGGATCCCCGCGAAGACCTGATCTCGCGCATGATCCGCTACCAGCTGGCCAAGAAGCGCCAGGGCACGCACAAGACCAAGGGCCGTTCGGAAGTTTCCCGCACCGGTTCGAAGATGTACAAGCAGAAGGGCACCGGTCGTGCTCGTCACCATTCGGCCCGCGCTCCGCAGTTCCGCGGCGGTGGTAAGGCTCATGGTCCGGTTGTTCGCAGCCACGCCCATGACCTGCCGAAGAAGGTTCGTGCACTCGCTCTGCGTCACGCCCTGTCTGCCAAGCTGAAGTCGGACGACCTGATCATCATCGACAACCTGGTTGCGGCTGAAGCCAAGACCAAGGCGCTCGTTGGTAGCTTCGCTTCGCTCGGCCTCACCAATGCTCTCGTGATCGGCGGCGCCGAAATCGACAGCAATTTCAAGCTCGCCGCTTCGAACATCCCGAACATCGATGTTCTCCCGGTTCAGGGCATCAACGTTTATGACATCCTGCGTCGTGGCAAGCTCGTGCTTTCCAAGGCTGCTGTGGAAGCTCTGGAGGAGCGGTTCAAATGACGGATCTTCGCCATTACGACGTGATCGTATCTCCGTCGATCACGGAAAAGTCGACCATGGTGTCTGAGTTTAACCAGGTTGTCTTCAACGTCGCCAAGGGTGCGAGCAAGCCTGAGATCAAGGCTGCTGTCGAAGCCCTCTTCGGCGTCAAGGTTACTGCCGTCAATACGCTCGTCCGCAAGGGCAAGACCAAGCGTTTCCGCGGCTTCGCCGGCAAGCAGAAGGACGTCAAGAAAGCCGTCGTGACGCTTGCCGAAGGTCAGTCCATCGACGTGTCGACGGGCGTCTGAGGTAGGGAACAAGAACAATGGCATTGAAAAGCTACAATCCGACGACCCCCAGCCAGCGTCAGCTGGTCATCGTCGACCGCTCTGGCCTCTGGAAGGGCAAGCCGGTCAAGGCGCTGACGGAAGGTCTCTCCAAGAGCGGTGGCCGTAACAACTACGGCCGCATCACTGCTCGCTTCATCGGTGGTGGTCACAAGCGCACCTATCGTCTGGTTGACTTCAAGCGTCGCAAGTTCGACGTCGAAGGCACTGTCGAGCGCCTGGAATACGACCCGAACCGTTCGGCCTTCATCGCTCTCGTCACCTATGCCGACGGCGAGCAGGCCTACATCCTGGCACCGCAGCGCATCGCTGCCGGCGACAAAGTCATCGCGTCTGAAAAGGCCGTTGACGTGAAGCCCGGCAACTCCATGCCGCTGCAGTACATCCCGGTCGGTTCGATCGTTCACAACGTCGAGATGAAGCCCGGCAAGGGCGGCCAGATCGCTCGTTCGGCTGGCACCTATGTCCAGCTCGTCGGCCGCGATGCCGGCATGGCGATCCTGCGCCTGAACTCTGGCGAGCAGCGTCTCGTCCCGGGCTCGTGCCTCGCCACGATCGGCGCGGTCTCCAATCCTGACCACGGCAACACGAACGACGGCAAGGCCGGTCGTACCCGTTGGCGCGGCAAGACCCCGCATAACCGCGGTGTCGTCATGAACCCGGTCGACCACCCGCACGGTGGTGGTGAAGGCCGCACCTCCGGTGGTCGCCACCCGGTTTCCCCTTGGGGCAAGCCGACCAAGGGCAAGCGGACTCGCTCGAACAAGTCGACCGACAAGTTCATCATGCGCTCGCGCCACCTGAAGAAGAAGTAAGAGAGGTAGTCAGAAATGGCTCGTTCAGTATGGAAAGGCCCGTTCGTCGACGGCTATCTTCTCAAGAAGGCTGAGAAGGTTCGCGAGACAGGCCGCAATGAAGTGATCAAGATGTGGAGCCGTCGCTCCACCATCCTGCCGCAGTTCGTGGGTCTCACCTTCGGCGTCTACAACGGCAGCAAGCATGTGCCCGTCTCTGTCAACGAAGACATGGTCGGCCACAAGTTCGGTGAGTTCGCTCCCACCCGGACCTATTACGGTCACGGTGCGGACAAGAAGGCGAAGAGGAAGTAACGATGGGCAAGGCAAAAACCGAACGCCGGCTCAAGGACAACGAAGCGCAGGCAGTCGCCCGCACGATCCGCGTCAGCCCCCAGAAGCTCAACCTGGTTGCCGCGCTCATCCGCGGCAAGAAGGTCGAGCGCGCTCTCGCTGAGCTGGAATTCTCCCGCAAGCGTATCGCCGGCACCGTTCGCAAGACGCTCGAGTCTGCGATCGCCAACGCTGAAAACAACCATGATCTCGACGTCGACCAGCTGGTCGTCGCCGAGGCCTATGTTGGCAAGTCGATCACCATGAAGCGTTTCCACGCTCGTGGCCGCGGCCGCGCATCGCGCATCGAAAAGCCGTTCTCGCACCTGACCATCGTGGTGCGTGAAGTCGAAGCCAAAGGGGAGGCCGCATAATGGGTCAGAAAATCAATCCGATCGGCTTCCGCCTCGGTATCAACCGCACCTGGGATAGCCGCTGGTTTGCAGACAATGCCGAATATGGCAAGCTTCTGCATGAAGACCTGAAGATCCGCGCCTACCTGATGAGCGAGCTGAAGCAGGCCGGCATCGCCAAGGTCGTCATCGAGCGTCCGCACAAGAAGTGCCGCGTCACGATCCACTCGGCTCGCCCGGGTCTGATCATCGGCAAGAAGGGTGCAGACATCGAGAAGCTTCGCAAGAAGATCTCGACGATGACGAACTCGGAAACGCACCTCAACATCGTTGAAGTGCGCAAGCCGGAAGTCGACGCAACGCTGGTTGCACAGTCGATCACCCAGCAGCTTGAGCGTCGTATCGCTTTCCGTCGCGCCATGAAGCGCGCCGTTCAGTCGGCCATGCGTCTGGGTGCCGAAGGCATCAAGATCACCTGCGCCGGCCGTCTCGGCGGTGCTGAAATCGCGCGTACCGAATGGTACCGCGAAGGCCGCGTTCCGCTCCACACCCTGCGCGCCGACATCGACTACGGCACGTCCGAAGCGGCAACTGCCTATGGCATTTGCGGCGTCAAGGTCTGGATCTTCAAGGGCGAAATTCTCGAGCACGATCCGATGGCGTCTGAACGTCGTCAGCTCGAGGGCGATGCCCAGGGTCCGGCAAGCCGGGGTGACCGCGGTGATCGTGGCGACCGTCGCCGCGAGAACGCTTGATTGAACGCTGGCGAAAGATAAGCTCGGAGAAGTAAGAAAATGTTGCAGCCAAAGCGTACAAAGTACCGCAAGCAATTCAAGGGCCGCATCAAGGGCGTCGCCAAGGGCGGTTTTGATCTGGCATTCGGTGAATTCGGCCTGAAGGCTCTGGAACCGAACCGCGTGAACGCTCGCGAAATTGAAGCCGCCCGTCGTGCGATCACCCGCTACATGAAGCGTGCTGGTCGCGTGTGGATCCGCGTATTCCCTGACGTTCCGGTCACGGCAAAGCCGACCGAAGTTCGTATGGGTAAGGGTAAGGGTTCGGTCGAATACTGGGCATGCAAGGTCAAGCCCGGCCGTATCATGTTCGAGATCGACGGCGTTTCGGAAGAGATCGCGCGCGAGGCACTTCGCCTCGGTTCCGCCAAGCTCTCTGTCACGACGCGCTTCGTACAGCGCATTGCAGAGTGAGGATCATGTCGATGAAAGCCACAGACGTACGCGCCATGAGCGCTGACCAGCTGAACGACGAGCTTGCGAAGCTGAAGAAGGAGCAGTTCAACCTGCGCTTCCAGAAGGCCACTGGCCAGCTTGAGAAGTCTTCCCGCATTCAGGAAGTCCGTCGCGATATCGCACGCGTGAAAACCATTGCCCGCCAGAAGGCGGCAGAAGCCAAGGCCTAAGGACCGAGAAATATGCCGAAACGCATTCTGCAGGGCGTAGTTGTCAGCGATAAGAACGACAAGACAATTGTTGTTCGCGTTGAGCGTCGATTCGCCCACCCTTTGCTTCAGAAGACCGTTCGCCGGTCCAAGAAGTACAAGGCCCATGACGAGAACAATCAGTTCAAGACCGGTGACGTTGTTTCCATCCAGGAATGCGCCCCGATCTCCAAGGACAAGTGCTGGACGGTGATTGCCGCCCAGGCTTAATTTACGGACTTGCTGCGCAAGGGCTTGCACCTTGCGCAGAATTCTGTATGAAGCAGGCCACTGGCTGAGAACGCTCGGAATCGAGCGTTCTTTTGCTTTGAGCGCACGGAAGGTCCCTTATGGGAAACCACCCTGTATTTGTCTTCCCGCGCACAATTGAAATTTATCATAAGCCGGAATAGGGGGCCCAGGCCCAACCGTTCGGGTTACAACAAGAAGGCGACCTGACATGATTCAGATGCAGACTAACCTCGACGTCGCGGATAATTCCGGCGCACGTCGTGTCATGTGCATCAAGGTGCTGGGCGGCTCCAAGCGCAAGTACGCTTCCATCGGCGACATCATCGTCGTTTCGATCAAGGAAGCGATCCCGCGCGGCCGCGTGAAGAAGGGTGACGTGATGAAGGCGGTTGTCGTGCGCACCGCCAAGGACATTCGTCGCGCCGACGGCAGCGTTATTCGTTTCGATAACAACGCAGCCGTTCTCATCGACAACAAGAAAGAGCCGATCGGCACCCGTATCTTCGGACCGGTTCCGCGCGAACTTCGCGCCAAGAACCACATGAAGATCATCTCGCTGGCTCCAGAAGTACTGTAAGGAGCGGGAAGCGATGAACAAGATCCGCAAAGGCGACAGCGTTGTCGTACTCGCCGGCAAGGACAAGGGCCGTACTGGCGAAGTCCTGCAGGTAATGCCGAAAGAAGATCGCGCACTCGTGCGTGGTATCAACATGGTGAAGCGCCACCAGCGTCAGTCTCAGACGCAGGAAGCCGGCATCATCAATAAGGAAGCTTCCATTCACCTGTCCAACATTGCCATCGTCGGCAAGGACGGCAAGCCGACCCGCGTTGGTTTCTCCGTCGTCGACGGCAAGAAGGTGCGTGTAGCGAAGCGTTCGGGAGATGTGATCGATGGCTGAATCCAAGTACGAGCCGCGGCTCAAGGCTGAATACGTTTCCCGCATTCGCGCAGCGATGCAGGAGCAGTTCTCCTACGCCAACGGCATGATGATCCCCAAGCTGGACAAGATCGTCATCAACATGGGTGTTGGCGAAGCCACTGCCGATTCGAAGAAGCCCTCCGTGGCTGCTGCCGACCTGGCCGCGATTGCCGGTCAGAAGCCGGTCATCACCAAGGCGCGCAACTCGATCGCAGGCTTCAAGGTTCGCGAATTCATGCCGATCGGTGCGAAGGTTACTCTTCGTGGCGCCCGCATGTATGAATTCATGGACCGCCTGATCAACATCGCGCTTCCGCGCGTTCGCGACTTCCGGGGCCTGAACCCGAAGAGCTTTGACGGCCGTGGCAACTTCGCCATGGGCATCAAGGAGCACATTGTGTTCCCTGAGATCAACTACGACAAGGTTGATCAGATGTGGGGCATGGACATCATCGTTTGCACGACGGCGCCGACGGACGACGAAGCACGGGCTCTCTTGAAAGAGTTCAACTTCCCGTTCCGTACATAACCGTAACGACGAGCGTAGAAGAGGAACTTCCATATGGCGAAGACAAGCGCAGTTGAAAAGAACAAGCGCCGCCGCAAGATTGCAGCGAGCCAGGCGACGAAGCGTGCCGGCTTGAAGGCAATCATCATGAACCAGTCTCTTTCGATTGAAGAGCGGTTCAAGGCCACCCTGAAGCTGGCAGAACTGCCACGCGATGGCTCCAAGACCCGTATTCGCAACCGTTGCGAAGTCACCGGTCGTCCGCGTGCGTTCTATCGCAAGCTTGGAATGTCGCGTATCGCGCTTCGCGAGCTTGGCAACACCGGCAAGGTGCCGGGCGTTGTGAAGTCGAGCTGGTAAGGAGACGGCAATATGACGATGACTGATCCGTTGGGCGATATGCTCACCCGTATCCGGAATGGCGCGGCTCGCCGCAAGAGCTCCGTCTCCACTCCGGCTTCCAATCTCCGTGCCCGCGTTCTCGACGTTCTGCAGGCCGAAGGTTACATCCGTGGCTACAGCCAGACCGATTACGGCAATGGCAAGTCCGAAATCACGATTGAACTGAAGTACTACGAAGGTGCTTCGGTCATCCGCGAAATCGGCCGCGTATCCAAGCCGGGCCGCCGAGTTTATGTCTCGGTCAAGTCCATCCCGCAGGTCGCGAACGGCCTCGGCATTACCATCCTTTCGACTCCGAAGGGTGTGATGGCCGATCACCAGGCTCGCGAACAGAACGTTGGTGGTGAGGTACTCTGCTCCGTCTTCTAAGACGGGCAGGGGATCTCCATAGCGAACAGACAGGATAAAAACTATGTCTCGTATCGGTAAGAAGCCCGTTCCGGTTCCGGCTGGTGTGACCGCCTCTGTCGAAGGCCAGAAGGTCTCCGTCAAGGGTCCGAAGGGTGAACTTTTCTTCGTCGCAAACGACGAAATCTCCGTGAAGCTCGAAGACAACGCCGTTGTCGTCCAGCCGAACAGCGACTCCAAGGACGCTCGGTCGAAGTGGGGCATGTCCCGCACGATGATCGAGAACATCCTGAAGGGTGTTAAGGACGGTTACGAGCGCAAGCTCGAAATCAACGGCGTTGGTTACCGTGCGTCGCTTCAGGGCAAGAACCTGCAGCTCGCGCTCGGCTTCAGCCACGACGTCGTCTATGAGCCGCCGGTCGGCATTTCCATCGCTGTTCCGAAGCCGACCGAAATCATCGTGTCCGGCATCAACAAGCAGCAGGTCGGCCAGGTTGCCGCCGAGATCCGCGAATATCGCGGTCCGGAGCCCTACAAGGGCAAGGGCGTCAAGTATGCCGAAGAGCGGATCGTCCGCAAAGAAGGCAAGAAGAAGTAAGGAACGCGCGAAATGGCAAGCAGAAAAGAAGCACTTGTTCGCCGTGCGAACCGCGTACGGCGTCAGATCAAGGCGGTGGCAAATGGCCGTCCGCGTCTGTCGGTACATCGCTCTTCGAAGAACATCTACGCTCAGATCATCGACGACGTCGCTGGCAAGACCCTTGCGGCTGCTTCGACCCTCGATGGTGGCCTGAAGGCCGAGCTCAAGACCGGCGCCGACACAGCAGCAGCTGCTGCCGTTGGCAAGCTGGTTGCCGAGCGCGCGACCAAGGCCGGCGTCAAGGAAGTTGTCTTCGATCGTGGCGCCTTCATCTATCATGGCCGTATCAAGGCCCTGGCAGAAGCCGCCCGAGAAGGTGGTCTGACCTTCTGATCAAGTTTCCGCCCGAGCTTGTGTTCGGGCGGATTTCCGGCTTATAGCCGGTCACACCGGATTCCACCTTGACCCGACAGGGCAGGGTGGAACTTTGCGTAATCTGCCGATTGCACCCGGAAAAGAAAAAGGAAAAGGACAATGGCACAAGAAAAGCGTGGTTCGCGCGATGATCGCCAGAACCGTGAAGAGCGCGATAGCGAGTTCGTCGACAAGCTGGTCGCGATCAACCGCGTCGCTAAGGTCGTCAAGGGCGGCCGTCGTTTCGGCTTCGCAGCCCTCGTCGTCGTCGGCGACCAGAAGGGTCGTGTAGGCTTCGGTCATGGCAAGGCACGTGAAGTGCCGGAAGCCATCCGCAAGGCCACCGAAGCTGCCAAGCGCGAATTGATTTTCGTTCCCCTGCGTGATGGCCGTACGCTCCATCATGACGTCAACGGCCGTCACGGCGCCGGCAAGGTTCTGCTGCGCTCCGCCAAGGCTGGTACCGGCATCATCGCCGGTGGTCCGATGCGCGCCGTCTTCGAAACGCTCGGCATGTCCGACGTTGTCGCCAAGTCGACCGGTTCGTCGAACCCGTACAATATGGTTCGCGCCACGTTCGACGCCCTGAAGCATCAGGTGCATCCGAAGGATGTGGCAGCTCAGCGTGGCCTGAAATACGCCACCCTCCAGGCTCGCCGCGCTGCCTCCGGCAACGCAGCTGAAGAATAAGAGGAGTCTGACCCATGGCCAAGGCTACGAAGAAGACTGAAGCAAAGACGATCACGGTCGAACAGATCGGCTCGCCTATTCGCCGTCCGGCTATCCAGCGCGCAACGCTGGTTGGTCTGGGCCTCAACAAGATGCACCGGGTCCGCACCCTGGAAGATACGCCTTCCGTTCGTGGCATGATCCGTGCTGTCCAGCATCTCGTTCGCGTCGTCGACGAGAAGTGAGACGGGGGAAGTCATCATGAAACTGAATGAAATCAAAGACAACGAAGGCTCCTCCAAGGACCGTATCCGCGTAGGTCGCGGCATCGGCTCTGGCAAGGGCAAGACCGGCGGTCGCGGCGTGAAGGGTCAGAAGGCTCGTTCGGGCGTCGCCATCAACGGCTTCGAAGGCGGTCAGATGCCAATCTACCGTCGTCTGCCGAAGCGCGGCTTCAACAACATCTTCGCCTCGGACTACGTGACCGTTTCGGTCGGCCGTATCCAGACCGCGATCGATGCTGGCAAGCTGGACGCCAAGGCGACTGTCGATGCCGCATCGCTCAAGGCAGCCGGCGTGATTCGTCGCGTCAAGGACGGTGTTCGCGTCCTGTCGGGTGGCGAACTCAAGGCAAAGCTGACGATCGAAGTCGCCGGCGCCTCCAAGGCAGCCGTCGAGAAGATCGAAAAGGCCGGTGGTTCCATCAAGCTGCTCGAAGCAGCCAAGGAAGCCGCTGAATAAGTGAAAGACAATCGCCCGGGGTGCTTCACACCGGGCGATTTTGCTCCCATATGTGAGCCTCACGATCCCAGGACGGAATGGACGTTGTTTCGTCTTCCGGGTCATCTGGAAAACAAGGGTGTGAGGCATGCGGTTGCTCGGCAACTTCTCCCGCGCCCTGTTTTCTGAAAAAGCAGTTTGATTAAAGAGCCTCCGGTTCCGGCGTAGCGCCGCCACCGGTCTGGGTTTGCGGAGAATTCTATGGCTTCTGCAGCGGAACAACTGGCCTCGAACCTCAACTTCTCGACTTTCGCCAAGGCGGAAGATCTGAAGAAGCGTCTGTGGTTCACTCTGGCCGCATTGCTGGTTTATCGCCTCGGCACGCATATTCCGCTGCCTGGCCTCAATCCGGAGGCCTATGCCGCCGCCTTCCAGGGGCAGTCGGGTGGCATCCTCGGACTTTTCAACATGTTTGCCGGCGGTGCAGTCGAGCGCATGGCGATCTTCGCGCTGGGCATCATGCCCTATAT
The DNA here is from genome assembly GCF_030369675.1 of Peteryoungia algae. Taxonomy (NCBI): domain Bacteria; kingdom Pseudomonadati; phylum Pseudomonadota; class Alphaproteobacteria; order Hyphomicrobiales; family Rhizobiaceae; genus Peteryoungia; species Peteryoungia algae. The sequence continues at coordinate 608,025 of NZ_CP128477.1, forward strand.
CTCCGCGTCGATCATCGTGCAGCTGATGACGTCGGTCGTGCCCACCCTCGAGCAGCTCAAGAAAGAGGGCGAGCAGGGGCGCAAGATCATCAACCAGTACACGCGCTACGGCACTGTGCTTCTGGGTGCCCTCCAGGCCTATGGCATCGCCGTCGGTCTCGAAACGGGCCAGGGCATCGTGGCCGATCCGGGCTGGTTCTTCCGTATTTCGACCGTGCTGACCCTGCTTGGCGGCACCATGTTCCTGATGTGGCTGGGTGAACAGATCACCTCGCGCGGTATCGGCAACGGCATTTCGCTGATCATCTTCGCCGGCATCGCGGCCGGCCTGCCGACAGCCGTGGCACACACCCTTGAGCTCGGCCGTACCGGTGCGCTCTCGACCCTGCTCATCCTGGCCGTCATCGTTGTGGCAATTGGCGTCATCGCGCTGATCGTCTTCGTCGAGCGTGCCCAGCGTCGCCTGCTGATCCAGTATCCGAAGCGCCAGGTCGGCAACCGCATGTTCCAGGGCGACACGTCGCATCTGCCGCTGAAGCTCAACACTGCAGGTGTCATTCCGGCAATCTTCGCCTCGTCGCTGCTGCTTCTGCCTGCAACGGCTGCAGGTTTCGCCGGCAACAGTCAGCTTCCGGGCTGGGCAACGACCGTGATCGCCGCGCTGCAGCACGGCCACCCGGTCTACATGATGCTCTATGCGGCCTTGATCGCCTTCTTCGCCTTCTTCTACACGGCCATCGTCTTCAACCCGAAGGATACGGCCGACAATCTGAAGAAGCATGGCGGCTTCATCCCCGGCATCCGCCCCGGTGACCGTACAGCCGAGTATATCGACTACGTTCTGACCCGCATCACGGTGGTCGGCGCGATCTACCTCGTCTTCGTCTGCGTCCTGCCTGAAATCCTCATCGCACGCACCGGGATCCCATTAGCCCTTGGTGGTACTTCGCTTTTGATTGTTGTCAGCGTGACCCTTGATACTGTAGCACAGGTTCAGGGACATCTGATCGCCCAGCAGTATGAGGGGCTGATCAAGAAGTCGAAGTTACGTGGAGGAAAGAGGGGACGATGAGACTGATTCTGTTAGGACCGCCGGGCGCGGGTAAGGGAACCCAGGCCCAGCGGATCGTTGAGAAGCACGGCATTCCGCAGCTTTCCACCGGTGACATGCTCCGTGCAGCCGTTTCGGCCGGCACGGAGGTCGGCAAGCGCGCCAAGGCTGTCATGGACGCCGGCAAGCTGGTCTCGGACGACATCGTCATCGCCATCGTCTCCGAGCGCATCGATGCGCCCGACTGTGCCAATGGCTTCATTCTTGATGGTTTCCCTCGGACACTGGTCCAGGCGGATGCCACCGAGGCCATGCTGAAAGGCAAGAATCTCGACCTGACGGCGGTGATCGAAATCCGCGTCGACGACGAGATTCTGGCTGAGCGAATCGCCGGCCGTTACACCTGCGCCAACTGCGGTGCCGGCTATCACGACGAGAACCTGAAGCCGAAGGTTGAAGGCGTCTGTGACAAGTGCGGCTCGACGCATTTCAAGCGTCGTCCGGATGACAACCGCGATACGGTCCGCACCCGTCTGCAGGCCTACTACAAGGAAACCTCGCCGCTGATCGGCTATTACCACGCCAAGGGTAAGCTGCATTCGGTCGACGGCATGGGGGAGATCGATGCCGTAACCGGCGAGATCGAAGCCATTTTCGCCAAGCTCTGAAGCCGGCGGAATCCAAGAATCTTCGCGGGATCGGTTGCTTTTGTCGATCGATTCCGTTAAAGACCGCGCCAACTCGCGACATGTCTGCGATCGGCGCGTTCTTCCAAAACGCTGGGAGACCGGGTTCGATCGTTTTGGTTTGTCGTGAACCCGAATTGTAATTGCGGTCCATTTGGGCCGTGTAACGAGACACCACTTGCCGGATGGCAACTGGAAGCAAGGAGAATAGGCGTGGCACGTATCGCTGGCGTCAACATCCCGACTGCGAAGCGCGTAATCATCGCGCTGACCTATATTCACGGGATTGGACCGAAGTTCGCAAAGGAAATCATGGAGAAGGTCGGTCTTCCGGCCGAGAAGCGCGTTCATCAGCTGACCGACGCTGAAGTGCTCCAGATCCGCGAAACCATCGACCGCGATTACCAGGTCGAAGGCGACCTGCGTCGCGATACCGCGATGAACATCAAGCGTTTGATGGATCTCGGCTGCTACCGTGGCCTGCGCCATCGTCGTGGTCTGCCGGTTCGCGGTCAGCGCACGCACACCAACGCCCGCACCCGCAAGGGTCCGGCGAAGGCGATCGCTGGTAAGAAGAAGTAATTTTTTCGCGGCATTTTGGATGAGGGCAGTCGGCGGTAGGAAGCTACCGCTCACTGCCTAAATCCTATTGCCTCGATTGGTGTAGCCGCTGGAACTACGGCGGTGCTTAGATCAACTGAAAGGAAGACCATGGCCAAGGAAGCCACACGCGTCCGCCGTCGCGAACGCAAGAACATCTCGTCGGGCGTTGCCCACGTTAACTCGACCTTCAACAACACGATGATCACCATCACCGACGCACAGGGCAACGCAATTGCCTGGTCGTCTGCTGGTGCCAAGGGCTTCAAGGGTTCGCGCAAGTCGACCCCGTTCGCAGCCCAGATCGCTGCTGAAGACTGCGCCAAGAAGGCTCAGGAACACGGCATGAAGTCTCTCGAAGTGGAAGTCTGCGGTCCGGGTTCGGGTCGTGAATCCGCTCTGCGCGCCCTCCAGGCTGCCGGCTTCATGATCACGTCCATCCGCGACGTGACGCCGATCCCGCACAATGGCTGCCGTCCGCGCAAGAAGCGTCGCGTTTGATCGTTCTTCGTTTTGCCGGCCAGGTGTTTGCGCGCCTAGCCGGTGCTTCTCATATTCGGCCGTCACGATTGAATGGTGATGGCGAACGGAAGGTAAAATCATGATTCAGAAGAATTGGCAGGAACTGATCAAGCCGAACAAGGTGGAGTTTTCCTCCTCCGGCCGCACCAAGGTGAACCTCGTCGCCGAGCCGCTTGAGCGTGGCTTCGGTCTGACGCTCGGCAACGCCCTGCGTCGCGTTCTCCTGTCGTCGCTTCGGGGTGCAGCCGTCACGGCTGTCCAGATCGACGGCGTTCTGCACGAGTTCTCGTCTATCCCGGGCGTTCGCGAAGATGTCACCGACATCGTCCTGAACATCAAGGAAATCGCTATCAAGATGGACGGCGACGATGCCAAGCGCATGGTTGTCCGCAAGCAGGGTCCGGGCGTTGTAACCGCCGGTGACATCCAGACGGTCGGCGACATCGAGATCCTGAACCCCAACCATGTCATCTGCACCCTCGACGAAGGTGCCGAGATCCGCATGGAGTTCACGGTCAACAACGGCAAGGGTTACGTCCCGGCCGAGCGCAACCGCGCGGAAGATGCTCCAATCGGTCTCATCCCGGTCGACAGCCTCTACTCGCCGGTCAAGAAAGTGTCCTACAAGGTGGAAAACACCCGCGAAGGACAGGTTCTCGACTATGACAAGCTGCTGATGACCATCGAAACCGATGGTTCGGTCACTGGTGAAGATGCAGTCGCTTTTGCGGCCCGCATTCTCCAGGACCAGCTCGGCGTCTTCGTCAACTTCGACGAGCCGCAGAAGGAAGTTGAAGAAGAGTCGGTCACCGAACTCGCCTTCAATCCGGCGCTGCTCAAGAAGGTCGACGAACTGGAGCTTTCGGTCCGTTCGGCGAATTGCCTGAAGAACGACAACATTGTCTACATCGGCGATCTGATCCAGAAGACCGAGGCAGAAATGCTGCGCACGCCGAACTTCGGTCGCAAGTCGCTCAACGAAATCAAGGAAGTTCTCGCTTCCATGGGCCTGCACCTCGGTATGGAAGTACCGGCATGGCCGCCCGAGAACATCGAAGATCTCGCGAAGCGTTACGAAGACCAGTATTAATAACAGTGAAGGCAGCCTCTAAGCCTGCCTTTCCCCGTCAAACTGCGGGCGAATGTCCGTATGTGTCAGGAAACGGCAGCCTCTGAGACAGAGCCTGCACTCAAAGGAGAATAGCAATGCGCCACCAGAAAGCCGGCCGCAAGCTGAACCGTACCGCCAGCCACCGTAAGGCGATGTTCGCCAACATGGCGGCTTCGCTCATCCTGCATGAGCAGATCGTCACCACCCTGCCGAAGGCGAAGGAAATTCGCCCGATCGTCGAAAAGCTCGTCACCCTCGGCAAGCGCGGCGACCTGCATGCTCGCCGTCAGGCGATCTCGCAGATCCGCGACGTCACCGTGGTTGCCAAGCTGTTCGACGCCATCGCGACGCGTTACGCTACCCGCAACGGCGGCTACCTGCGCATCATGAAGGCCGGTTTCCGCCAAGGCGACAACGCCGCCATGGCCGTCATCGAGTTCGTCGAGCGCGACGTTGATGCCAAGGGCGCAGCCGACAAGGCCCGCGTCGCCGCTGAAGCCGAAGCTGAAGCAGCGTAAGGTTCTTGCCCGTAAGGGAAAGATGAAAAAGCCGGGTGAGCGATCACCCGGCTTTTTGCATTCTGGCGGGGGTTCCCCTCAATCCTGCCGGTTCAATTCAAATGGGATATGGGAAGTCAACGAAAGGGTCCGCAAGGGGTTCGAGCAATTGCCACGTAAAGCCGTACCGTTCAGCAGGCGGTATGTTTGTCGGGAGCTTGACTTTAAAGTATCCGCCGATTGCTTTTTCATAGCCGTCGCTGGGTCCAAGGGAGATTTCGAGCTGTCCCTGCGTTTCAAAAGGGCCGTCGAGGAATTGGGCGTGCAGCACCACGACTAGGCCCGCAACAGAATGGAGCAAGTTGTCGAAGTTGGCTTTTGAAAACGACGCGTGACGATCATGTTTGGCAGCGTGATACTCTTGGTACCAAGTAGGTTTGCCGTTTGAGGTCCAATCGTGGAATGGCGCTAGCACCTTGGTTCCGGTCCGCCACAGCGGCAACTTCACTTCGTACTGCGACAAGAAATGAGATGCCTCAATCTTTCTATAGTCGTTTATATTCCAGGTCCCCGCCTTCTGGTACTCGTTCTCTTTGAGGATAGCCTTGAAATTGGCTTCTAGTTCGATGCAGCTTCTGATGAAGAGCTCATGTATGCGAAATGAATACGTCTTAAGATTTTTATCGTCCGGCTCGATGTAATCAAATATTTCGAATAGGTCTTTCTGGATAAGTTCAAACGCTCGAATGTAATGCTCTGGCTCGGTGCAGAATTTTGGATGTCGTATGTAGCGCCACCGTCCTCCTTCGGTGTAGTCACCGTCAGCGAATTGACGAACGGTTCTCCTAAAAGGTCTATCGATTGCCACTTGCTTCTCCCTCCTGCAGCGACACGATGGCAACGTAAGCCTGTCGTTCAGGTTGTGATACAGGTTTTAGCACGTTCCGATAAAAACGTTCTTTCAGTCTCATTGCCACTCAACGCGGCCGCCTGCATGAATTCGGTGCGTGCCTCCGCGGCCCTTCCCAGCCGAAACAGGAAATCCCCCTTCGCGGCATAAAGCGGCGGATAGGTCGCAAGTTGCGGCTTGCCCTCGATTGCCGCCAGCAAAGCCAGCCCCACCTCCGGCCCAAAAGCCATCGTATGCGCCACCGCCCGGTTGAGTGCGACGACAGGTGAGGGCACCCGCGCCAGCAGCCGGTCGTACAGCGCAGCGCTCGCCGCCCAGTCCGTGTCCTCGTACCGCGCCGCCCGCGCATGCACGGCCGCCAGCGCCGCCTGGAGCGCATAGATCCCGTCTTCACCACCGAGATGGTTCACCGTCGCCAGCCCCTCCAGCCCGCGCTGGATCAGCAAGCGGTCCCACAGGCGCCGGTTTTGCGTCTCAAGCGTCAGTGCGCTGCCATCGGCTGCCACCCGCGCCTTGAAGCGCGAGGCCTGCAACTCCATCAGGGCCAGCAGAGCATGGGCCTCCGGCTCGTCAGGGGCGAGCCCGACCAGGATGCGCCCAAGCCGCATCGCCTCCTGGCAGAGCTGCGGCCGGATCAGGTCCTCGCCGCGGCTTGCGGCATAGCCCTCGTTGAAGATCAGATAGATCACCTCCAGCACCGAGGCGAGGCGGGCGTCGCGTTCGTCCCCGAGCGGGACCTCGAAACCGACATCGGCATCCCTGAGCGCTTTCTTTGCCCTGACGATCCGCTGTGCCACCGTGGTCTCAGGAGTGAGAAAGGCCCGGGCGATTTCCTCCGTCGTCAGCCCGCCGATGACCTTCAGCGTCAGCGCCGTGCGCTGGTCGCGCGAGAGCAGGGGATGGCATGCGGTGAAGATGAGCGACAGTCGCTCGTCGCCGATCTCGTCATCGAGCGAGGCCTCCACGGCCGCATGCGCGTCCACGCGCCCGGTCTCGATGTCATGGGCAAGCGAGGCCTCGTGCCGCGCCATCATCCGGCGCCGGCGCCAGAGATCGACGGCCCGTCGCTTGGCGGTCGTCATCAGCCAGGCGCCGGGATTGGGCGGCGTGCCGTTGTCCGTCCAGGTCGCGAGCGCTGAAACCAGCGCTTCCTGCGCCAGCTCTTCCGCCAGGCTGATGTCGCCCACCTGTTTTGCGAGCCCGGCAACCAGCCGGATCCGCTCCATGCGATAGATCGCCTCGATATCCCGGGCCGCTGCCTCCGCGCCGTCGCCATGCGGGCGGGAGGAGGGCGCGACCGCCTGTCCGTCTCGTGTCATGAGCCGGAGTATGGACACGTTCCCGGGGTGGTCAACCTGGGAGGAATGAACCTCAGGCGTCGACACCGGTCGTATCGCCGGCAGCGGCTGCCGGGTCCATCCAGAAGATCTCCCAGACATGCCCGTCGGGGTCCTCCACTGATCGGCTCCACATGAAGCCGTGATCCTGCGGCGGGTTCGGGTCGGCCCGCCCGCCGGCGGTCACCCCAGCGCCCACCAGGCGGTCGACATCCGCACGCGCCTCGACGGTCAGCGCCAGCAGCATCTGGCTGGTTGCCCTGGCGTCCGCAATGGTCCGGCTGGTGAAGGTCCGGTAGTAGCCGTGCGTCAGGATCATCACGCCGATCGTGTCGCACAGCATCATGCAGGCCGCATTCTCATTGGAAAATTGCGGGTTCCGGCTTGCCCCCAGCGCCTTGTAGAAGCGTGTCGAGGCATCGAGATCGGTCACCGGCAGGTTGATGAAGATCATCTTGCTCATCGCGTCTCAGCCCTTCGCGTTGAGCTGGGCGGCGAGACCTTCGGCCGCGCGGTCATGGCTCGCCTGACCCTCGGGCGTTGCGATCTCGGCAAAATCCTCCATCTCGTAGAAGGGGCGGATCTCGATCTCGCTTGGCCCCATCATCGGGTTCGGGCAGCGCTTCACCCAGGCAACGGCCTCGTCCATATCCTTCACCTCCCAGATCCAGTAGCCGGCGACCAGTTCCCGGGTCTCGGCAAAGGGGCCGTCGATCACCCGGCGGTCCGCACCGTCAAAGGCGACGCGCTTGCCCATCTTCGACGGTTTCAATCCGTCGCCGGACATCATGATGCCGGCCTGCACCAGTTCCTCGTTGAACTTGCCCATGTCCTCGAACAGCTTGGCCGGGGGCATGATGCCCTCTTCGCTGTCTTCCGTGGCCTTCACCATCACCATTACACGCATGTCGTCACTCCTCTCTTTGTCCGGACCGCACCCGCGATCCTGCCTCCCCAACGAATGAGGTAAACCCATTTCGACACGGCCTGCGAGAAATTTTGTCGGCAAGCGGCACAAGTCACTTCGGAATATGGATTGTCGAGCGGATATGCTTGAGGGACGCGACGATGGTGAAGGTCATCATGACCAGCAGCGTCCAGGAACTCCATTTGCCCAGATGCACAGTCGACCAGGCGCCGAGCTGGTTGGGGTAGTGCCAGATGGCGAAGAAGGTGGAGATGTTCTCCGCCACCCAGATAAAGAAGCCGATCAGGATGAAGGAGAGCAGCATCGGCATCTGGCGGTCCCGGTCGAAGGGGCGGAAGGTGACCGTCGTGCGGGCATAAAGGCCGATGGCGAGCGCCGCCAGATACCAGCGATAGTCGCCGATATAGTGGTGAGTGAAGAAATTCAGATAGATGGCAAGCGCCACGCCGATGGCCATCCAGTAGGGCGGGTGATGGCGGATGCGCAGGTCGAGCAGCCGCCAGGCCTGGATGATGTAGCTGCCGACCGCCGCATACATGAAGCCGGAAAACAGGGGCACGCCGAAGAGCTTCGTATAGGCAAAGTCCTGATAGGACCACGACGGATTGGCACCTGCGGTCTTGAACGCCTCGAGCACGAAGCCGACGACATGGAACAGGCAGATCGCCTTCAACTCGTCCGTCGTCTCAAGCTTTGTCCAGACCATCCAGACCTGGATGGCAAGCGCAATGATCAGCAGGACGTCATAGCGAGGAATGCCGAAGACGCCGGCGCGCGGAACGACGAATATGGAGAGGAAGAACAGACCGGCAAACAGGCAGGCCCGCGCCTCCTTGATGCCGAAGAACAAAAATTCGACGACGAAGCGCCGAAAGCCGGTGAGCGCGGGAGACGGTGTCTGGTCGATCAGCCGGCGGTCGAGTGCGCTCAGGAGGCCGTTTCGTCCATCTGCCACCAGTGCCATCGCCGACCGCCTTCGCTGTTGCAATCCGTTGCAACCTCACTACTCGGCGGCCATGGACGAAATCAAGGCATCGACGTCACTTCGCAGACGCTGGCGGAAGACCTGAGACTAGATCCGCGTGGTCAGGTCGATCATCCAGGCCGGCGCAATGTCGAGCAGCCAGATTTCGATGCTCTTGTCGAAGCCGGAGACGACAAGGGCACCCGTGATGACCAGCAAGCCACCCATCAGGCTCTTGCCGGCTTGCCCGACCGTCAGCAGGCGATGCCGCGACCGCGCGAGCGCCTCGCGAGACAGCATGCCGATCACCAGCAACGGCAGGGCGGCACCGACACCGAACGCGATCATCGTCCCGGTCACCTGCAGGAGGTTTTCGCCGCGGGCCGCCATCAGGGACGCGGCACCGAGTGTCGGTCCGACACAGGGGCTCCAGACGGCTCCGAGCAGCAGGCCGACGAGAAATTGCCCCTTGATGCCCTTGTCATCGAACTGACCGAAGCGTGCCTGAGACCAGGCGGCGACCGGCCCCGTGGCGGCGGCCATCCGGTGTTGAGCGATCGGCACGAGGAGCACGGCGCCGAAAAAGATCATCACGATCCCGGCCACCATCCTGAAGAGGCTGAAGTCGAGGCCGACCGAGAAGCCGACAAGCGCGACGAACAACCCGATTGCGACAAACGAGATCGTCAGCCCCGCCGCCAGAGCGACGGGACCGTATCGATGCCGATTGATCGCCGTGCCAAGTACAATCGGAATGAGCGGCAGCGTGCACGGATTGAGCAGGGACAAAAGGCCCGCGAGAAAGGCGAGCAGAGCGCTGCTCAGCATCGGATTATTGCCCCAGCGCCGAGGTGAAGAGTTTTTCGACAGAGGCGGGGTTTGTGTCCGCCACGCTGCGGCCCCTCTCTTCTGCGCCCTTGAAGGCGATCAGCGTCGAGCGACTTTGCGCGCCGAGACTGCGCATCTCGTCCTTCTGCTTGTCGTAGTCGACCTTGAGGACGAGGATGTCCTTGTATTCCGGTTTGCCGGCCAGCGTATCGATGATCTTGGTCTGTGCCCGACACGTGCTGCACCAGCTGGCCGTCACGTCGACCACCACCGATTTGCCCTCCGCCTTGGCGGTCTCGAAGGTCGATGCCTCGAAGGGCGCGATCTCGATCGCACCGGCAACCCCCGCCGTGGCCAGCATCACGGCACCTGCAAGCGCCGCACTCCATGTCTTCAGGTATCTTGTCATCGCACTCACCCCTTTTGTGTTTTATGTCGTTGGCGTGGTCAGGTCCGCGGCGCCGCCATGCGCTTTGCCCGCCGCCGCTCCATGATCTTCGGCCGGATGAGCCGGTAGCCGAGCAGTATGATTGTCACGGCAATGTAGAAGGCGGCCTCAGGATCGATCACCTTCAGCGACAATGCATAATGCAGGATCGCGACCAGCAGCACGGGATAGACCAGCTTGTGCAGCATGTTCCAGCGCTGACCCAGCCTGCGGATCGACCACTGGTTCGACGTCAGCGCCAGCGGGATCAGCATCAGAAGCCCCGCCATGCCGAGCATGATATAGGGCCGCTTCAGGATGTCGCCGGCGATCGACGTCAGGATCAGGCCCCGGTCCAGCGTCAGATAGACGGCGAAATGCGCCAGCACGTAATAGAAGGCAAGAAGACCGAGTGCGCGCCGATAGGCAATGAGATTAATGCCGAACAGATCCCTGAGCGGCGTCACCGTGAGCCCAAGACAGACGAATCTGAGCGCCCAGAGCCCCAGCAGATGTTCGAAGGCGCGCACGGGGTCGGCCCCCAGCCCCCCGAAAATTCCGAGATAGAAGGCATAGAGCCCCGGTAGCAGCCCAACCGCATAGAGCGCCCAGACGGAGGCCGGGCGATAACGTTTGGGTAGCGCGGGCAGGGCGGGCAAGGCGAGCGAGGCCATCAGAAGAACTTCGCGAGGTCCATGCCGTCGTAAAGGCTTGCCACCTCGTCGGCATAGCCGTTGAACGGCAGCGTATTGATGCGCGCGCCACCGAACAGGCCGTCGGCCTCGCCGATCCGTCGTTCGGTCGCCTGGCTCCAGCGCGGATGGTCAACCTCGGGATTCACATTGGCATAGAAGCCATATTCAGACGGCTGCAGCCTGTTCCAGGTCGATGGCGGCTCCTGCTCGGTGAGCGTGATCTTGACGATCGACTTGATGCCCTTGAAGCCGTATTTCCACGGCACGACCAGACGGATCGGCGCACCGTTCTGGTTCGGCAGGGTTTCACCATAGAGGCCGGTTGCAAGGATCGCGAGCGGATGGCGCGCCTCATCCAGCCTCAACCCTTCGACATAGGGCCATTCCAGTGCCTGGAAGAGGCCCGCCTGACCTTGCATTTCCTCAGGCCGGACGAGGGTTTCGAAGGCAACATATTTTGCCGAGCCGAGCGGCTCGACCCTGTCGAGGATGGCAGAGATCGGGAAGCCGATCCATGGGATCACCATCGACCAGGCCTCGACACAGCGCATACGGTAGACGCGCTCTTCCATCGGGATTTCCTTCATGATCGTCTCGATGTCGATCACCTGCGGCTTTCCGACCAGTCCATCGACCTCGATCGTCCAGGGCCGTGTGTTCAGCGAGCCCGCATTGCGTGCCGGATCATCCTTGCCCGTCCCGAACTCGTAGAAATTGTTGTAGGTCGTCACGTCTTCCTTCGACGTCAGCTTCTCGTCGAGCTTGTAGATGCTCGGCTTGGCCGCAAGTGGTGCCGCCAGCGCCTGAGAGCCGAGAGCCATGGCCGTAAAGCTGCCGGCCGCCGCGCCGATGAATTCGCGCCGCCTCATGTAGAGCGACTTCGGGGTAATCTCGGAACTGGCGATCTTCGGCGGATGGTAATGGGGCATGGCGAACCTCGTCGAACTCTCTGTGTCTCTGTAAATAGGAGACGACGCGAAAGAGAACAGAGTTTCACGCTGCCGGAAAGATACCCGGCGGGAACAATTTCGTGTAGCTCGCGTGCGCGGCCGACCTGTAAGAGATCACCATTTTCGCCGACGGAGTTCAGCCGCACCAGTTCAGCTTGTGTCCGTTCCAGCGATGCGCGAGCCCCCGGGCGATCAGGTCGTCGCCGACGGAGCGGCCATCCTGGAGCACCACGCGAAGCTTGCGGCCATACTGGTCGACGTCGCGCCGCTCCCGCCGCTCCATGGTGAGGCCTCCGCCATTCAGGTTCTCCAGCAGCGCCACTTGCGCCTCGAGCCCCAGTCGCCGTTCGGTCTCGCATTGCGGGCGCCCGATCTCCGGCGTGTTGATATCCGAGATCCGGTATTTCACCGCCCGGTACCAGAAGGTGTCACCATCGACGACGCAATTGATCCGCTGCGCGCCGGTGCAGGTGACGAAGCGCCCCTCGATCGGCTCGGGACGGGGGGTAACCGCACCGGTGATCCCATAGTCGATCAGCTTGTTGCCGGCTGGCACAACCAGGTAGGAATAGGGAAGCTTTTCGAAATGAATGACGGTCAATGTCGCGAGGAGCGCGACCATCAGCACGCGCCGCATGCGATAGAGCGCGGCAAACGGGTTGAAGTGCGGCGAAGGCTCGGGATTGAGCTTCTGGCGGGCATCTTTCAGCAGGAGCACGCGGGCAGGTTTGCGGGTCATCATGACGCCTCCTTCCGCGCTAAACTCTAGTAAACACAGATTGCCCCAGGCTTAATCCGATCACTAAAATGCGAATGAAATCGGGGTTCGCGCATCCTGGAAGCGTACCGAAATGCCGCCTGATGCTAGTGACAGGCGGCAAGGCTTGGCTTAGACCAGTTCCAAAAATGGCCGCCTTGCCCCGGCGCCGAGGGTGCAGGCTTGGCGGCGAACAGCCATCGAGGTGACACCCATGCCCGTCTATCGTTCGAGAACCACCACCCACGGCCGCAACATGGCCGGTGCCCGCGGCCTCTGGCGCGCGACCGGCATGAAGGACGGCGATTTCGGCAAGCCGATCATCGCGGTCGTCAATTCCTTCACCCAGTTCGTGCCCGGTCACGTGCACCTGAAGGATCTCGGCCAGCTCGTCGCGCGTGAAATCGAAGCAGCCGGCGGTGTGGCCAAGGAGTTCAACACCATCGCCGTCGACGACGGCATCGCCATGGGCCATGACGGCATGCTCTATTCGCTGCCTTCGCGCGAGATCATCTCCGACTCGGTCGAATACATGGTCAACGCCCACTGCGCCGACGCCATGGTCTGCATCTCCAACTGCGACAAGATCACCCCCGGCATGCTCTCGGCCGCCATGCGCCTCAACATCCCTGCCGTCTTCGTTTCCGGTGGTCCGATGGAGGCCGGCAAGGCGATCCTGCAGGGCCGCAAGGTCGCGCTCGACCTCGTCGATGCCATGGTCGCGGCTGCTGACGACAATATCTCCGACGCCGATGTCGACGAGATCGAGAAGAACGCCTGTCCGACCTGCGGCTCCTGCTCGGGCATGTTCACCGCCAATTCGATGAACTGCCTGACCGAAGCGCTCGGCCTCTCGCTGCCGGGCAACGGTTCGACGCTTGCGACCCATGCCGATCGCAAGCGCCTCTTCGTCGAGGCTGGACACCTGATCGTCGATATCGCCCGCCGCTACTATGAGCAGGACGACGAAAGCGTTCTGCCGCGCAACGTCGCGTCCAAGGCTGCCTTCGAAAATGCCATGGCCCTCGACATCGCCATGGGCGGCTCGACCAACACGGTCCTGCACATCCTGGCGGCTGCCCATGAAGGCGGCATCGATTTCACCATGGACGATATCGATCGCCTGTCGCGCAGGGTGCCCTGCCTGTCCAAGGTAGCGCCCGCCAAGCAGGATGTGCATATGGAAGACGTCCACCGCGCCGGCGGCATCATGCGCATCCTCGGCGAACTCGACCGCGGCGGCCTGATCAATCGCGACTGCCCGACCGTGCATGCCGAATCCATTGGTCACGCCATCGACCGCTGGGACATCACCCGCACCAATTCCGAAACCGTGCGTGACTTCTTCAAGGCCGCTCCGGGCGGTGTCCGCACCACTCAGGCCTTCTCGCAGGCTTCGCGCTGGGACGATCTCGACACCGACGGCGAAAAGGGTGTCATCCGCTCCGTCGAGCATCCCTTCTCCAAGGATGGCGGTCTGGCCGTCCTCAAGGGCAACATCGCGCTCGACGGCTGCATCGTGAAGACCGCTGGCGTCGATGAATCGATCCTGAAGTTCAAGGGGCCGGCCCGCGTGTTCGAAAGCCAGGACGCCTCGGTCAAGGCGATCCTCTCGAACGAGGTGAAGGCTGGCGACGTCGTCGTCATCCGTTACGAAGGCCCGAAGGGCGGCCCCGGCATGCAGGAAATGCTCTATCCGACGAGCTATCTGAAGTCGAAAGGCCTCGGCAAGGTCTGCGCGCTGATCACCGACGGCCGCTTTTCGGGCGGCACCTCGGGCCTCTCGATCGGCCACGCCTCGCCGGAAGCAGCCCAGGGCGGCGCCATCGGCCTCGTGCGTGAGGGCGACATGATCGACATCGACATCCCGAACCGCACGATCAACCTCGTCGTCGATCCGGCCGAACTGGAACGCCGCCGCGCCGAGCAGGACGCCAAGGGCTGGTTCCCGGCCGAAAAGCGCAAGCGCAACGTCACGACGGCGCTCAAGGCCTATGCCGCCTTCGCCTCGTCCGCCGACAAGGGTGCCGTGCGCCAGTTGCCGGAATAAGCTTTGAAAGTTCCGACCGGAGGCGGTCCTTCGCCTCCGGTCTCGCCTGTCTCAAGACTCCGCTGCCTGCCGGGAACACTGATCCCATCAGCCGCCCGACCCACCTGAATTCCCATACTTTCAGGAACCGTCATGACCGTCCCTTTCAGCCTGGTCGGCATCGATCACGTCGTCTTCATCGTTGACGACATGGAAAAGGCGATCCGCTTCTATCACGACGTTCTCGGTTGCCGCCCGGGCTACACCTATCCGGCGCTCGGCATGGAACAGGTCTGGTGCGGAAGCGCCCTGATCGTGCTCTGGGACATCACCCATCCCGGCGGCCACAAGGCAGCCCCACCAGTCGCAGGCGGTCGCAATGTCGACCATGTCTGCATCGCGACCGGCCCCTTCGATCATGACGAATTGCGGGCGCATCTTGGCCGCCACGGCGTCGCGATCGAGCGCGAGGCCATGCATGGCGGCGCCCGGGGCATGGGCCATTCCTTTTACGTGAAGGATCCCTTCGGCAACACGATCGAGATCAAGGGCCCGGCCGAATATCCAGACGGCCGGGGCTGACGTCTGGCATCAGTCCCGCCAGGAAGGATCTTCCTTGTCGAGGCAGGACTTCAGATAGGCGAAATGCCGCTCCGCCATGCCGCGATAGGGAATCCAGCCCTCCGACGTGCCCTGCGCGATCTCATCCGAGAGCACTGCCAGCGGCTTGCCGGTCGACAGCGCCAGCACCATCGTCTGCGCCGCCTTCTCGAAGAAATACAGATCCTCGAAGGCATCCGCCACCGTCTCGCCGGCAACCGACACGCCGTGATTGCCCATGACCAGAACCGCCTTGCCGCGGATCATCTCGACCAGCCGTTCGCCTTCTTCCGCCGCATCCGCGATGCCGCCGAAGTCGAGGTCATAGCCGATCCGGCCGAAAAAGCGCGCCGTGTTGTTGTCGAGCGGCAGAAGTGTCGGATCCTTCAGGCAGGAGAGGGCCACCGCATAGGGCGAATGGCAATGCAGGATCACGCGCGCCTCCGGCAACATGCGGTGCAGCGTGCCATGCACGGTCCATGCCGAGGGGTCGGGCGCATTCGGGCCGTTCATGACGTCAGGATCGTCAGCGTCAAGCAGCAGCAGGTCGCTCGCCTTGACCGTGGCGAAATGCTGCCAGCGCGGATTGAGCAGGAATTTTCGCCCATTGGCGGAAGCCGCCGCACTGAAGTGATTGCCGACCGATTCACTCCAGCCGAAGCGGTGGCAGAGCCGGAAGGCAGCCGCCAGATCCTGGCGCAACGTCGTCAGCGCCGCCTCGTCGAGCATGTCGTTCACCTGAGGGGAAATATTCATGCCTTGAACCGTCCTTCCGTCGTCAGCGCCCGATAGGTCGAGCGCATTTCCTCGCGATCGGCATAGCAGCCGCGCAGATAGCGGTCGCCGCTGGTCGCCGAATAGGCCATGCGCCCATGCACGATGCGGTGGTTGTCGAACACCATGCACTCGCCGGCCTTCATCAGGAAACGCATCATGAACTTGTCGTCCTGCAGCATCTTCCCGAAGCGGCAGAAGGCCGGATAATAGTCGTCGAGCACGGTCTGCGGCAAGTCGAACAGATCGGCCATGTGCTGGCTGATCGTAAGCCCCGAGACCTCGCCATGTTTGTCGAGTTCGATCACCCGCTGCCGGGAGCGCATGTCATAGGTGTCATGCTCGCAATAGAAGGGAATGTCGATTTCGGACAGCAGCCTGAAGCCATCGGGATCGATCTCCCGGAAGGCATTCGCCACCGCGACGCCGTCCGAATAGATGCTCATCCCGCCATCGACCGTATTTGCCCGGCAATGCAGGAACTGGATCCCCGGCGCATATTCCTCGGCCGGTGTATCGGTATGCAGCTCCAGCGCCTTGGCAGTGTAAGCTGTATTGGTCGGGTTGATATGCGTCTTCACGTCGAAATAGTCGCCGAAGAAGGTCGGCCGCACATGGCCCATCAGCTTCACCGTCTCGGTCAGCCCCTGATCGCTGTCGGGCATGTCGGTGACGAACGTCAGCCCTTCGACGATCATCGCCTTCAGCCATTCCGCCACCTTCTGCGGATCGCGCATCAGCTCCGGCTGCGAGAAGCGCTTGACGTTAGGGTAGTGGTCGCTGAACCATGCCTTGCGCGGCAGGTCGGCGGGATCGGGCCGATGCTTGCCCTCGGCGTAGAGCGCGAGCATTGGCAGCGGAAAACGCGAGACGTGATCCTCGCCCGCCCACCGGATCACCAGCATGCCGTCTTCAATCTCGGCGCTATCGGCGCGGGGGGCTGTCGACAGATGGAAGATGTCGAAGCTGCGTTCGCGCGTCCCGCTGTCGAACGAAGTCGGGCAATTGTCGCGCAGCCAGTAATAGTTGAAATAGGCTGGGTTTCCCTCGGAAAGTGGCAGGTGAAGCCCCTTTTCGGCGAGTATCACGGCACCGGTCGCAACATGCATGTTCATCGCGGGTTTCCTTAAGCTGGGACGGCAGGAGGGCGGATCTGATTTGACAATCATCATCCGACTTCCCAGCGGATACCAGAACGATTATGCTAATGCTGAGTTAAGCTGGAGGTTAAGTTGAGTCGGTTGCCACCCCTGCGCCTGCTGACCACATTCGAGGCTGTCGCCCGGCTGGGCTCCATGCGTGAGGCGGCAACAGCGCTCAACGTCACCCAGCCCGCCGTCACCCAGGCGCTGAAGGCGCTGGAGGACCATGTCGGCACAGCCCTGATCGATCGCACGACGAGGCCGGCAAGGCTCACGGAGCCCGGCCATCAGCTTGCCCGCGCCACCCGTGACGGCCTTGATCTGATCGCCGACACGATCGAGGAAATCCGCACCAGTAGCGGCCTCGAGGACCAGCGCCTGACGGTTGCCTGCACCATGGGTTTTGCGACCCATTGGCTGATGCCACGCCTCAGCGCCTTCTATGCCGGCCATCCCGGCTATTTCGTCAATGTCCAGGTTCCTCCAACCGACCTGCCGCAGATGTGGCCCGGCACCGATCTCGTGTTGCGCTATGGTCGCGGCACCTGGACCGATGGCACGACGCTGCGCCTCTTTGGCGAAACCCTCTGCCCGGTCGGCCGTCCGGCTTTGGTGGAAAACCTGCTGGCCAAAGGCGAGGGCCTGGACGCCGCCCCGCTCATCCATGTCCGAACCGTCGAGGCGCGCCACTGGGAAGGCTGGACGGATTATCTGGCGCGGCGCGGCCTGCCCAAGCCTCGCGGCCGATCCCACATCTTCGACAACTACGTCCAGGCGGTCCAGGCGGCCCTCGACGGCCGCGGCCTGATGCTTGGCTGGCGCTCGATCACCGACGGCCTCGTCGCCGATGGCAGCTTGCAAGCCTGGCCCGAAGGGGCCTTGGATCTCGGCACCGCCTATTTCGCCACCGTGTCGCCCGGGGCGGCGAAACGTCCTGCGGTCAAGGCATTTGTGACCTGGCTGGGGGAGGGGATGGAGGAAGTTCCCTGAGGAGCCGGCGCGACCTGGCCGATCCGGGAATGACGCAAATCGGACCGACAAGGCTGGCGTCTCGTCACGGACTGGGCTGAGTTTCTCGAAAACTGTCCAGTGCCAACACTCTCTGCCACCAATCGCCAAGATTTCGATGGTTCGCGACCATTGCGCGGACCTCCGGCACCTGAAGCGCATAATGGATCATCGGCGCCAGATGGAGATCCGCAAGCGTCGGCCTGTCTCCACACATCCACCGCTGCTCGGAAAGCAGACCAGCGAGCACGGCAAACGATATCAGGGCTACACCGCGCGCCTTCTGCACACGTCCTTCATCTGGGACTTCGCCCCGCTTCGGCTTTTCAATGCATTCCACATAGAGCCCCCAGACCAGTTGCGGATAAACATAGCTGTCGGCGATGCTGATGATCTGGTTCATCCGGGCGCGTGACTGTATTTCGGCAGGCTGAAGCGGCGGCCCTTCGAAGGCCTCGTCGATATAGCGGGTAATCGCGCTGGTCTCATAGAGGTGGAAATCTCCATGCGCGAAGGTCGGAATCTTGCCGAAGGGATGTCGTTCCAAGTGAGTTCCCGGTATTTTCTCGGCAAAGATGTCGACCGGCACAAGGTCATAGGCCACCTCTTTTTCCACAAGTGCAAGCCGCGCGATCCGCAGATAAACGCTGTATTCGGCGCCGTGGAGCTGAGGTCGGGTTTCGCCCATGGGTCTTCTCGGCAATGTCACCTTCGCTCCTCACCGACCAGATCACGTCATCGGCAATCCTGTGATGCCCGTGTCGCAGTAGGTTTGCCTATACCATGGATCTGTATCCAGGGTCTGCCCGGCGCATGGATCAGCAGGTCATCCGGCAGGTGCCGCAATGCCTCCGAGATGATTTGGAGTGCCCCTTGCACGGCCAATTGCGGCACCCGTCTTGTTTGCAATCGCCCGATGATTTGCCAACGGTTTGCTGTTCGTTTGCCTCGAAGGCGTCCAGCACTGCTATCGAGACCGCCGGCATTGCGCACCGGCGGCTGCCATATGGTCATCCTCAGGGGCGGGACACATCCGCCATGTCGATCTCCACCGCCGCTGCCAGGCTTTCCAGGCTGTCATGCAGCAATTGCAGCAGATAGGCCGGATTGTGGACATAACCCGCCGGGTCCTTTGCCACGACCTGGTAGTTATAGGCGGCCTTCAGCAGGCGAGGGGACCAGGCCTTGTAGGCATTGTCACGCACCGCCTCGTCGTCGCTGATCGCGCCGTCTCCGTCAGTATCCGCGAAGAAATAGGGATGCCGTCCCTTGTTGTAGCCGATCGGTGCGTCGAGCACGGCGTCCGAATAGGCCTGGATCGCAGCGTAGAGCCGCTCATGCAGGGTGGTGATCTCGCCATGCACACCTTCCTGGATGTTGCCGTCACCGTCAAAATCGCTGTGTCGCATACGGATGTCGCGTATATTGTCCACGCCGCGATGACAGGTCATGCAACTGTCTTCGGCCACCTTCGTCGTGTGCGGATCATGACAGGCGACACAGCTGTTGGCGCTGGGAACGTGCTGGAAGCGTCCGGCATAGGTCTTGCCGGGATAGTGGTAGCCGCTGGCCGTGTCCGCTCCATGCATTGTCGCGGCGGCCACGGCGTAGTGAATGTTGATGAAGGCGAGATCGGCCGAGATGGCGTCTTCGTCGATGGTCCCCACCGCCTTTGTCACCGCCGCACCGGACTGACGGCCCTGGTGGCAGACGGTACAGGTGGCAGAGCCGCCCAGTTCGCCCACCTCGACGCCCGAAGGGAAGCGGACGGAGTCCAGCGCATTGGCTTCGGTGGTATGGCAGGTGGCGCAGCCGACGGGCGAGTTGATGACGCCGGGTTGCTCGACGCTGCCTTTGGCACTGCCGTCGACGCCGAGATAATCGAGGAACCCCGTCTCGGAGTGACAGGTGGCGCAATTCGTCGGCACCTCGCCCTCCTTGTTCCAATAGGTAAACGAGAGGGAGTGGTAATCGCCATGCGGCGATGCGAGCCATGCCTCGACCAGTTTCGTGATCGGGGATGCGTCGTTCGCCCCTGCCGAAACGGGTGTGAACAGCAGGACGGTCAGTGCCAGCAGGCGGGCAAGGCTGATGAAACAGCGGGTCGGCTTTCGCAGCGTCATGGGATCCTCCTCGGTCGTGCATGTCGTGGCGATGGTGGGATCATGACCCGCCTTGGCGCTGCGGGATATGACCGAGATCAATTCCGGACTGAATTTATGCTGCTAGAAGGGGAGGCAAGGAGGAGCCCATGACCGATACCGCGATGCCCGGCATGGGCGCCATGCCGTCTCGATCCTCGCGCCGGATGCCTCGTCTGCCGGCGGGAGTTCTGGCGGCCCTCTATCTCGGGCTCTGCATCCTGCCGCTCGTCCTGTCCTTGCCAGCGGATGTTTCGCCGCCCGATCCGCTGGAGCGGCTGGCCGCCGGACTTGGCATGGTGGGATTGGCCGGCATGGCCGTGCAATTCGTCACCTCCGGTCGCTTCGACATCGTCTCGGGTCGGCTTGGCATCGACAGGATCATGGCTTTTCACAAGCTGGCCGCCTGGTGGGTTCTGCTGGCCATCGTTCTGCACCCGGTCGCTTATGTCGCGCCCACCTGGCTTGAGGATCCAGCCCTCGGCCGGGAGCGCTTGGTCGCCTACCTGACCTTGCCGCATTATCGCTCCGGCGTGGTGGCCTGGGCAGCCCTTGTTTTCTTGGTTCTGTCGTCGGCCCTCCGCAACCGTCTGCCCTGGCGCTACGAGGTCTGGCGGGCAACGCATCTCGTCCTGGGCACGGTGGCCACGGCCGGCGGACTGCATCACGCCATCGTTGCCGGCCGGTTTGCGGCCAGCGGTCCGGTGGGCGTCTACTGGTGGCTCGTCGCAAGTGCCATCGTCGCCGTGCTCTCTGTCCTCTACGGCTATCGCTGGCTGAACCTGCATCGCCGGCCATGGCGACTTCATTCCGTCACGCGCCGGGCAGACCGCCTCTGGGAACTCGACATCCAGCCAGCCCCGGGAACCCCGCCGCTCGACTATAACGCCGGCCAGTTCGTCTGGATGACCGAGGGCGCCAGACGTTTCCCGCTGCTGGATCATCCCTTTTCGATTGCCGACAGCCCGACCCATCACGGTCTCAGCCTGATTATCAAGGAAGCCGGTGATTTCACCGGTCGCATCGGCAGCCTGGAGCCCGGCACGCCTGTTGGCATTGACGGCCCCTATGGCGAATTTTTCCTTGAGGCATATTCTGCAGATGCGGTGCTCCTGATTGCCGGCGGCGTCGGCATCGCCCCGATCCTTGGCATCCTGCGCGATCTGGTCGCGCGTCGCGACAAGCGTCCTGTGCGCCTCGCCTATGCCGTCGGCACGCCGAAGAACTTCGCCTGTCTGGAAGAGATCGCCGCTGCCGGCGCCGAGCTCGACCTTGAGGTCCTCTTGATCAGCGAAGAGGAGCCGTCAGGCTGGCAGGGCGCGGTAGGCCGTCTTGATCGCGCCCGGCTGAAGGATCTCCTGAGCGGGATAGAGCCGTCGGCCTGTGTCGCCCTGATGTGTGGTCCAGGCGCCATGGTCTCCGCCGTGTCCGATACACTGCTCGACCTCGGCCTTCCCATGAAGAACGTTGTCTATGAGCGCTTCGACTATGCCGGAGGGGCTTCCTCGCGCCAGGATCGCCGGCGCAGCCTCGCCTTTCTAGGTGTGGCCGCACTTCTGGGGGCTGCCGTGTTGCTTTATTATTGGGGGGGATGACCGGCAAAGCGCGCGCGATGAAGCCATTGGTGTCTCACGATGCGGTGTTTTGCTCAGATGGGGCCGCCGCTAATGCTCGAAATCGCTCAGCGCGGTTTCGAGCATTTTTGTCCCCGGCAGCAAGCCAGGCTGGCTCCGAGCGCTCAGGAGCATTGGCGGTAGCCACGCCAATTTCAAAAGGCATGTTTACAAAACTATATTTCTAGTTATATATTGGCAGCCATGATGAACCACACCTCCGCCGCTCTTTCACTCGCTGCTCTTGGCCATGACACGCGCCTGACAATATTCCGGCTCTTGGTGCGGGCCGGAAATGATGGCCTGAATATCGGCGAAATCGGCCAACATCTGGCGATGGCGGCGTCAACGCTTGCCTACCATCTCAAGACATTGGTGGATGCTGGGCTTGTAACCCAGGAACGGCAGGGGCGGCAGATCGTGAACCGCGTAGATTATGACGTCATGCATCAGACAGTGTCGTTCTTGACATCGGAATGTTGTGCGGGAGTAAAGCTCACACAGGAGGACGCTGCATGATGGATAACGCTCTTTTTTGCGCTTCAAAAAAACTATAAATCTAAGGATTTGGATATGAGTGAGCTTGGCTCTAGTGCCCCGCGTTGGACCACTGGTCTCCTCCATCGGTTTTGGACAAGGGAAAAGGTCTGGCTTGTCTCAGCAGGCATTCTTGTCCTGCTGTTGATCCTCGCGCCGACCCTTGGTCTGACGACCATGGCTTTCGTCGCGCAGAATCTCGCCAACGTCGCCCCCTTCCTTGCGCTTTCCGTAGGGATCGCAGCTTATGCGGGGGCCACGGGCGCTGATGGACTGATCGCACGGGCCTTTACCGGATCTCCCGCCATGATGATCTTCGTCGCGGCCCTTGTCGGCGGGCTTTCTCCATTCTGTTCCTGCGGCGTCATTCCCCTCATCGCCGCCCTACTGGCGATGGGCGTTCCGCTTTCCGCTGTCATGGCGTTCTGGCTTGCCTCGCCGGTGATGGATCCATCGATGTTCGTTCTCACGGCAGGCGTTCTGGGCATCGAGTTTGCCATCGGAAAAGCGATCGCTGCCGTAAGCTTGGGTATTTTTGGTGGCTTCGTGGTTCACACGCTTTCCAGTTCCGGTGCTCTCTCCGATCCCCTGCGCGACGGTGTGGGAAATGGCGGTTGCGGGGGTGCAAAGGTCCGCACGGTTCGGCCAGTCGTCTGGAAATTCTGGAGCGATGATGAACGTGTTTCCAAATTCTGGCGCGAAGGCATCAAGACCACGCTTTTTCTCGCCAAATGGCTGACCCTCGCCTTCATCCTCGAAAGCCTGATGCTGGCATGGCTGCCTGCCGATCTGGTTGCAAGCTTGCTTGGCGGCTCAGGCATTGCCCCAATTGGTATTGCAACCCTCGTGGGCGTGCCTGCCTATCTGAACGGCTATGCTGCTCTGCCGCTGGTCGGCGGCCTGATGGGGCAGGGCATGGCACCCGGCGCCGGCATGGCGTTTCTGGTTGCAGGCGGGGTTAGCTCACTGCCCGCTGCCATTGCCGTCTGGGCCCTGGTCAAAAGGGAAGTGTTCTTTCTGTATCTCGGCCTTGCCTTGGCAGGCTCATTCGTCATCGGCGTGTTGTTTCAGCTGTGGACTGCGCTTTAGAGAGAACTCTACTCTCGACAAAAAATTGCAGGCCTTCATCAGAGGCCTGCAATCACCGTATCGGAACCAACGCAGGAATGCGGAAGCCCCTCGTTATTGCGCCGTTCAGGGCGTGGATGGAATGGCGTCATTGCTTGGTGCGGCACCCTCGATCAGGCTCAACACCTCACCGACGCCGCTTCGCAACTCTGCCATGCGACTGGCATAGGCGGCGGCCAGGCAGTCGAGGCTTGCGCCACAGGCACGGCGTTCTTCAAGCCATTCGATCTGCGCCGTTTCCAGTGCGCCACGGCTGCCCATCGGCAGAACCTCGCGAAGGAGTTCGAATGTCGTTGCCATGCGCACATCCATGTCGTTCAGATCGATGTTCTGGCAGATCGCCGCCTCGTCGGCCGCAAGGCCGGCCGCACGGCAGCTGAAACTCGCCGCCTGCGCGGGGGCGGGCAGTGCCGTGACCGTTACCATGGTCGCGAGCAGTGAAGCGGCCGCCGCTCCGACGGCTGAAATTTTCCACATGATAGGCCTCCTTTCTTGTTGGAGGGGGAACGGGTGTGCCACTGTATCGTTCCGCCGGACGGAAAGCCCCACCGCCTTCACAATGGGGTGACCTCGCCGGTTCAAGGTCTTTCATCGACCGTGTTGGAGACTACCTAGCAGAGATGAAGAGACGAGATTTCCTGCCACTCCTGGGCGCCGCTGCCCTTATCCCAATGTGTCCATTGTCGATCGCCCGAGCCCAGTCCGCGTCCAACCAGACGCCGGCCGGCGGCCCGCAGCCTGCGGCCTTGGTCGATCTTGATGCCTTGCGGCCCCGTATCGCGACCCTGCTCGAAGAGGCGCGTCGCCTCGACACGCTGGAAACGGTGATCGCCACCTGCAACGGCGAAACGCTGGGTGAACGCGCCTATGGCAACAGCTCGCTCACCGGCTCGACCAACATCAAGTCGGCGTCGAAATGCGTGGTCTCGGCCCTTGTTGGCATCGCCATCGACAAGGGCTTGCTGGATGGGGTCGACCAGAAGATCGAAACCGTACTGCGCGCGGAATTTCCCGCTAATCCCGATCCGCGCCTGTCACAGGTCACGATTGGCCATCTGCTGTCCATGCGCGCAGGTCTGGATCGCATGTCGGGGCCGAATTACGGTCGCTGGGTCGCAAGCCGCAACTGGACGCGTTTTGCGCTGGCCGCCGATTTCGTCGACGAACCGGGCGGCGACATGCTCTATTCGACCGCATCCACCCACCTTCTGTCCGTCATTCTCACCAAGGTCTCCGGCAAGCCGACGCTTTCGCTGGCAAGGGAGTGGCTCGGCCCCCTTGAGGGGTTCCGCATCGGCTCATGGCACCGTGACCCGCAGGGCTATTATCTGGGTGGCAACCAGATGGCCATGACCCCGCGTTCGCTGCATGCCTTCGGCGAGCTCTATCGGCGTGGCGGCGTGACCGGGGACGGCACCCGGCTCATCTCGGAGAACTGGATCCGCGAGAGCTGGATGCGTCGCACCAACTCCGTCTTCAGCGGCGATGGTTACGGCTATGCCTGGTTCCTCAAGGAAATGGGCGGCGAGCAGGTCAATTATGCCTGGGGTTACGGCGGCCAGATGCTCTACATCACGCCGAGCCTCGGTCTCACCGTCGCCATGACATCGAACGAGTCCGCACCTTCCGCCCGCACCGGCTACCGCGACGAACTGCACCGCCTGATGACACGCATCATCGAAACCGTTGCGACTTGAGCTGAAAGCGCGTTATCCCCATCTGCGATGGAACTTCCTTGCTTCTGCCTATTTCAGGACGCAGGAACCCGGACTAGAACGTCCATATTGCATGAAGGATCTTCGCATGCCGCGTTTCGACCGCCTCAAATCCGCTGCCGTTGTCGTTGCCCTGATGGTGCCGCTCTCTGCCCCAGCCCTGGCGCAGGACAAGGCAGTCCCGCAGAGCCAGCTGGAGATGCAGCTCTCCTTCGCGCCGCTGGTCAAGCAGGCGCGGGGCGCCGTGGTGAATGTCTATGCCGAGCGCCTTGTCCAGCGCCGCTCGAACCTGTTTGCCGGCGATCCTTTCTTCGAGCAGTTTTTCGGCCAGCGCATGCCCAACCGGACCGAGAAACAATCCTCCCTCGGCTCTGGCGTGATCGTCGAGGCGAATGGCACGGTCGTGACCAACAATCACGTCATTGACGGCGCCGACGACATCAAGGTGGCGCTCGCCGACGGCCGCGAATTTCCGGTCAAGGTGGTGCTGAAGGATGACCGTCTCGATCTTGCGGTGCTGAAGTTCGAGACCAGCGAGGCCATGCCGACGCTGCCGATCGGCGATTCTGACGCGACCGAGGTCGGCGACCTCGTG
Source organism: Peteryoungia algae (assembly GCF_030369675.1). Classification (NCBI taxonomy): domain Bacteria; kingdom Pseudomonadati; phylum Pseudomonadota; class Alphaproteobacteria; order Hyphomicrobiales; family Rhizobiaceae; genus Peteryoungia; species Peteryoungia algae. The sequence goes on from NZ_CP128477.1 coordinate 633,570, forward strand.
CTGGCCATCGGCAACCCCTTCGGCGTCGGCCAGACGGTGACCTCGGGCATCGTCTCGGCACTCGCGCGCAACCAGGTGACGGAGGGGGATTTCGGCTTCTTCATCCAGACCGATGCCGCGATCAATCCCGGCAATTCGGGTGGTGCGCTGGTCGACATGAAGGGGCAGCTGATCGGTATCAACACCGCGATCTTCTCCAAGGGGGGCGGCTCCAACGGGGTCGGTTTCGCCATTCCCGCCAATCTGGTGCGCGTCTTCCTCGATGCGGCCGACCGGGGCGAGGCGAGTTTCGAGCGGCCTTATGTCGGTGCAAGCTTCGAGCCCGTCACGTCCGATGTCGCCGAAGCACTGGGCCTGAAAACGGTGCGCGGGGCACTCGTCGTGCGCATCGCCGAGGATGGCCCGGCGGCCAGGGCGGGCCTCAAGCCCGGCCAGGTGGTCACCGCCGTCAACGACATTCTCGTCGAACATCCCGATGCACTCGGCTATCGCCTGAGCACTGCCGGACTTGGCAAGAAGGCCGAGTTGACGGTGCAGGAGGATGGCCGCGAGGAGAAAATCGCGATCACGCTGGCGGCCGCCCCCGAAACCCGGCCGCGCGACATCCAGCTCATCGAGGGCCGCAGCCCCTTTGCCGGCATCCGCGCCGGCAACCTCTCGCCGCGCCTTGCCTATGAGCTCAAGATGGTCTCCGAGACGACCGGTGTCGTGGTCACCGAAGTCGTGCGCGGCTCGCCCGCGGCCCGGCTCGGTTTTGCGCCGCGCGACATCGTCGTTGCCATCAACGGCGAGGAGATCGCTTCGGTCGACGATCTCCAGAGGATCGCCGGAAGCGATGCCGGTTTCTGGCGGGTCGAGATCGACCGCAATGGTCAACGCATCCGGCAGATCTTTCGATGAGTGATCTCTTCGCGCCGCAGATATCCAAGGAAATGGCCGAGCGCCGCCCGCTCGCCGACCGCCTGCGGCCGAAGAACCTTGCCGAAGTCACCGGCCAGGAACACCTGAGCGGTGATGACGGCGTACTTGCGCGCATGATCGCCTCGGGCTCGCTCGGCTCGATGATCTTCTGGGGGCCGCCCGGCACGGGCAAGACCACCGTCGCCCGGCTGCTCTCGGGCGAGGCAGGCCTTGCCTTCGAGCAGATCTCGGCGATCTTTTCCGGCGTCGCCGACCTGAAAAAGGTTTTCGAAAGTGCGCGCCTGCGCCGGATGGAGGGCCGCCAGACCCTGCTTTTCGTCGACGAGATCCACCGCTTCAACCGCGCCCAGCAGGACAGTTTCCTGCCGGTCATGGAGGACGGCACCGTCATCCTCGTTGGCGCGACGACGGAAAATCCGAGCTTCGAACTCAATGCCGCTCTTTTGTCGCGGGCGAGGGTCCTGACCTTCAGGAGCCATGATGCCGAGAGCATCGAGACGCTCCTGAAGCGCGCCGAAGAGACCGAAGCCAAGCCGCTGCCGCTGGATGCCGACGCCCGTCAGGCCCTCATCCGCATGGCCGATGGCGATGGCCGCGCCTCCCTGACGCTGGCGGAAGAAGTCTGGCGCGCTGCCCGGCCTGGCGAGGTCTTCGACACCGAGGGCCTGGGGCGGATCGTCCAGCGCCGCGCCCCGGTCTACGACAAGGGCCAGGACGGCCATTACAATCTGATCTCTGCCCTGCACAAGGCGGTGCGCGGCTCCGATCCGGATGCCGCCCTCTACTACCTCTGCCGCATGTTCGATGCCGGCGAAGACCCGCTCTATCTCGGTCGCCGCCTCGTGCGCATGGCGGTCGAGGATATCGGTCTCGCCGACCCGCAGGCGCTGGTCGTCTGCAATGCCGCCAAGGACGCCTATGACTATCTCGGTTCGCCCGAAGGGGAACTCGCGCTCGCCCAGGCCTGCGTCTATCTGGCGACCGCACCGAAATCGAACGGCGTCTATGTCGCCTACAAGGCGGCGATGCGGGCGGCCAAGGAGCACGGCTCGCTGCTGCCGCCCAAGCATATCCTGAACGCTCCGACCAAGCTGATGAAGGCGGAGGGCTATAACGAGGGCTATCGCTACGATCACGACGAGCCGGACGCCTTTTCCGGCCAGAACTACTTCCCCGAAAAGATGGGCCGCCACACCTTCTATGATCCGCCCGAGCGCGGTTTCGAGCGGGAGATCAGGAAACGGCTCGACTGGTGGTCGAAGCTGCGGCGTGAGCGGGGCGAGGGGTAGGAACCGCCCCGGCGCTCAGGATGCCTTCTGTTTCGGCTGGCTGGCGGGCGCCGCGATCATCTTGACCTTGGATTCGGCGAGCCCGTGATGGCCCTCCATGTCGACGATCAGATGCCAGTGGCCGCTTTCCGGGATGACGATGTTGAGCGGGGATTTTTTCGCCACGCCGCCCAGAAACTTGAAGTCGAGCGTTTCCTTGAACCGCTGGAAATTCGTCGGTGTCATCAGCCGCACATTGTTCACCGCCGAGAGCGTCACCTCGATGATCGTGCCGGCACGCTGGTCCTTGAGGTCGTAATGGGTAAAGCGGAAGGTCGGTTTGGACATTTCGCTCGGATCTCCGTTCGGCTTTTTACGGTGTTCTAATCTACACCAAGGCCGTTAAGGAAGCGTTTGCCCGGGGCCAATCCGGCATGGGGCAGGACGGACTTTTTTGCGACGATACTGAACTGTCAAATAACCCAAGCTCCGCCGCCGGTCGGGATCGCTCCCTCCGGGTGGGCTGAAACTTTCCTCGGGTTGAACCCGAGGATCGGACGAGGCGCCAGAAGCAACCTGTCTAAGTAAGTAATGTGGCTCCTTCCGGCGCCCCGTTCGGCGTCTATTCCCGCTGCATGCGTCTCTCTGGCAAGGCGGCGACGGTCCTTGGAACTTGCGTTCAAGGATTGACCGGGCGCGGGTCCGGCTTTGGCAGAGTCCTCCCGAAGAAGTGTCTGCCATAGCCTGGCCGGTGGCCCGGGAGGTTCCCGGCGGATGGTGCACCAATCCGACCGGGACCCTCGCCCGGGGGATGCTGGCTTGGTCATTTGCGACCTCACCGTCATCCCCGCCGTTTTGTCCGCCCCGCCGTCGGTCAAATTCGCGACGACGTGGGCGCCTTGTCTGTGTGCCTCTGAGGCACGTCCTTCCGATCAGGGTATCCAGCTCCGGGGCATCCGACCCCGCCACCTTCATTACCAACCCCTCGTCCGGAGGGAGACCGTTGCAGCGGGCCGGGGATTTGCACTTGCGAGAGTACTCGCCCCCGGCGCCGGCCCCGCCTCGCCTGACATCGCATCGTCAGGTGTATCCGAGGGCGGGACGGGGATGAGTCTACGAGGGTGGAAATGGGCGGGGATGAAAAAACTTTGTTTTGTTGAATTCGTTGGGGGATTTTCGAAAGTCATTCCCCTTGTTTCAGCAGGGGCGGCATTTTCTCGTGATCCGTCTGGCGTGGGAAGGCCTTTGTCTGGATCCTCGGGTCAAGCCCGAGGATGACGCCCCTTGGGGGGGGAGGGTATTCTCCGCTGGCCTCGCGCGATGAAGACGGTTGAGAAGGGTATTGAAGCTTGCCCCACCCTCCGTCATCCTCGGGCTTGACCCGAGGATCCAGACGCAAGCACACTGCACCTATGGCGGGATATGTCTACATCGTCACCAACCACAAACGCGGCACACTTTATATCGGTGTGACCTCCGATCTGGAGCGGCGAATCTATGAGCATCGCGAGGCGCTGACGCCGGGGTTCGCGTCCAAGTATGGCTGCCGGCAACTGGTGTGGTACGAGGAGCATGACCGCATCGGCACGGCGATCCAGCGGGAGAAGTCGCTGAAGCGCTGGTATCGGCAGTGGAAGATCGAGCTGATCGAGGGGTTCAATCCTGATTGGCGGGATTTGTATTATGAGTTGTGAGGGTGCGCGCCGTTGGTGAAGGGCTCGTGTCTGGATCCTCGGGTTAAACCCGAGGACGAGGATGACGACCTTTGAGGGGTGGGTGAGGGTATTCTCCTCAGGCCTCCCGCGATGAAGACGGTTGATGAGAAGACCCGCAGCTTCCCGATGCTCTGTCCCGCCTGGGGGATTTGCATTGCGAGTTGATGTCAAGGTTCCGGTGGTCCTTGGTGCCGGGCGCTGCCGTTGAAGGGCTTGCGTTTGGATCCTCGGGTCAAGCCCGAGGATGACGACCTTTGGGGGGCTGGGTATTCTCCTCTGGCCTCGCGCAAGGACGACGGTAGAGGAGGATACCAGCAGAATCCCCACCCTCCGTCATCCTCGGGCCTGACCCGAGGATCCAGACACAAGCTCTCAAATGCCCGCTCAGGGCCAAACCTCAGATTTCGCAAGAGAGGGGCTCGGTGATGTCGGCGCCAACGGAACTGTGCCCCTCTCCAGGAAAATCTGAAGTTTAGGCGGCTTGCGCTGACCTCAAGCCTTCGATTTTCCGTCCTCCCCAGCATGCGGGGGAGGTGGGGCCCCTCAGATACTATTCCGACGGACCCTTCCGGATGACTTCTTTCTCTTCAACACTTGCGGTTACGCGTGCTAATCTGTCTTGTCGCTTTTGGCGGGCGATGTACCAATCGTCGAACAAGTTTTCCACGAGACTGAGCAGCAGTTCTGCTTCATCCGGTTCGACATCGACGATCACGTTAATGTCTTTTTCCATATGAGCACCGATATTGCCAATCTTGCGGATCGCTTCAATGGCTTCGAAGCTCTCTTCAGATACGCCCTTGGGGGCATGTCCTTCATCGAATTGCTTCTTGAGGTCGTTGATTTCCTGATGGAGGGTCGGCTTTATAATGCCGCAAAAATCTCTAAGCATGCCTTGCAAGCAACGTCTTGCAAGGGTCGCTGACGCTTTCGGGCTCAGATTCGAAATCCGGCAAGCTTCGGAATAGTCATTGGCAATTGGCGCGGGAATACACTGTGGCAGCGCGCGCGCACGGCTCTCCGGCTTTATTGGTGCGGTTAGTGTCGCTCTACTAAGTATGTGGTCATGAGTGAGCTGGCTTTGAGTCAGGTTTCCATAAGAAACATCGATTGTTACGTTCTTGCACGAGGTATTCGAGCATCCGATTGACGTGATCTTCACGCCAACACAGTTTCCATCGGCTGTATCTCCGACATAAAGGCGTACTGTGGAGGTGTCGAACTTGGCGCTGACCACGGTTTGATGATTTGAACAGTAAGGACACGTCCAGTTGAATTCATTCATTGGCTAACCTCATCATCGTAACAAAAGGCCCGAGGTTTCCCCCGGGCCAAAGTCTCATTCAAATCTCAGCTAATCAGCTGCATCCACTCGTGGCACCGCACGTGTCGCACTTCTCACACGTCCCATTCCGCACCATGGTGAAGTTCTGGCATTCCGAGCACATGTTGCCCGTATAGCCCTGCGCGATGGAGCGCATGCGGCGGGTGGCCTCAAGCTGCTTGGCATCCGCCTTGGCCTTGGCGGCCTCGTCGGCGGACGTGTCGGAGAAGAGGCCGTCGTCGGCGATCTCCTCGGCCAGTTCCACGGCGCGTTCCTCGTAGTCGCGCTTGAAGGACACGACTTCAGACGTTGCGATCGCGGTCGTCACTTCGAGCTTGCGGGCGGTGTTGCCGGCCGACGAGAAGGCGGTGACGGTCGAGGCCTTGGCGGGGGCTGATGTCGCGGCACCCTTGGGGTCGGCGCCAGACGCAGCAGGCGTATGGCTGGAGACGAGCGTCGGCTTGTAACCGCGAGTCAGACCCTTGGAGACGACATCCGCCTTGCCTTCCTTGACGCCACGGCCGAGTGCGGTCGTGGAGAAGTCCGACGTGTCGACATGCGCCAGATCGTTGCGACCGAGATAGGAGATCGCAAGTTCGCGGAAGACGTAGTCGAGGATCGACGTCGCATTCTTGATCGCGTCATTGCCGGTGACCATGCCGGCCGGCTCGAACTTGGTGAAGGTGAAGGCGTCGACATATTCCTCGAGCGGCACGCCATACTGCAGGCCGAGCGAGACGGAGATGGCGAAGTTGTTGATGAAGGCGCGCAGCGCCGAGCCTTCCTTGTTCATGTCGAGGAAGATTTCGCCCAGACGCCCGTCGTCATATTCGCCGGTGCGCAGGAAGATGGTGTGACCACCGATCTTGGCCTTCTGGGTGTAACCCTTGCGGCGGGTCGGCAGCTTTTCCTGCTCGCGCACGACACGGTCGACGATGCGCTCGACGATGCGTTCCGTGATCGTGACGGCCTGGGCGGCCATCGGCTGGGCCAGCAGCTCCTCGACGCCGTCCTCGTCATCCTCGTCCTCGATCAGCGAGGCGTTGAGCGGCTGGGAAAGCTTCGAGCCGTCGCGGTAAAGCGCATTGGCCTTCAGTGCCAGCTTCCAGGACAGCATGTAGGCGGCACCGCAATCCTCGACGGTGGCTTCGTTCGGCATGTTGATCGTCTTGGAGATCGCACCCGAGATGAAGGGCTGGGCCGCCGCCATCATGCGGATGTGGGATTCGACCGAGAGATAACGCTTGCCGATCTTGCCGCAAGGATTGGCGCAATCGAAGACGGGCAGATGCTCCTTCTTGAGGAAGGGGGCGCCTTCCAGCGTCATCGCACCGCAGACATGGATGTTCGCAGCCTCGATGTCCTTCTTGGCGAAGCCCATGTGCTCGAGCAGGTTGAAGCTCATGTCGGTGAGCTGCTCGTCGGAGACCCTGAGCGTCTCCTTCAGGAAGTCGGCGCCGAGCGTCCACTGGTTGAAGACGAACTTGATGTCGAAGGCGGCCTTCAGCGCGCCATTGACGGCTTCGATCTTCTCGTCGGTGAAGCCCTTGGCCTTCAGCGTCGAGGGATTGATGCCCGGGGCCTGGTTGAGATTGCCATGGCCGACGGCATAGGCGTCGATCTCGGCGATCTGGCTCTCCGAATAGCCGAGCGTGCGCAGTGCTTCCGGAACGGCCGCATTGATAATCTTGAAATAGCCGCCACCGGCGAGCTTCTTGAACTTCACCAGCGCGAAGTCGGGCTCGATGCCGGTCGTGTCGCAGTCCATGACCAGACCGATCGTGCCGGTCGGCGCGATGACCGAGACCTGGGCATTGCGGTAGCCGTGCTTTTCGCCCAGTTCCAGCGCCTTGTCCCAGGCAGCCGTCGCATGGGTGATCAGATCGGGATCCGTGCAGTCGGCATGGATGAGCGGAACCGGGTTGACCGACAGGCCCTCGTAACCGAAGGCGAGGCCCTGGGCGGCGCGGCGATGGTTGCGGATGACGCGCAGCATGTTGTCGCGGTTCGGCGCAAAGCCCGGGAAGGGGCCGAGTTCCGAGGCGATTTCGGCAGACGTCGCATAGGAGACGCCGGTCATGATGGCGGTCAGTGCACCGCAGATGGCACGGCCTTCGGCGCTGTCATAGGGAATGCCGGACGACATCAGCAGGCCGCCGATGTTTGCGTAACCGAGGCCGAGCGTGCGGTATTCGTAGGAACGTTCGGCGATCTGGCGCGACGGGAACTGCGCCATCATCACGGAGACTTCGAGCACGACGGTCCACAGACGAACGGCATGTTCGTAATCGGCGATGTCGATGTTCTTGGTCGTCTGATCCTTGAACTGCAGCAGGTTCAGCGAGGCCAGGTTGCAGGCCGTGTCGTCGAGGAACATGTATTCCGAGCACGGGTTCGACGCGCGGATGGAGCCGGCAGCCGGGCAGGTGTGCCAGTCGTTCATCGTCGTGTTGAAATGCAGGCCGGGATCTGCCGATGCCCAGGCGGCATAGGAGATCTTTTCCCACAGGTCGCGGGCCTTCAAGGTCTTCATCACCTTGCCGTCCTTGCGGGCGGTGAGGTTCCAGTCGCCGTCATTTTCGACCGAGCGCAGGAAGTCGTCCTTCAGCGAGACGGAATTGTTCGAATTCTGGCCCGACACGGTGAGATAAGCTTCCGAATCCCAGTCGGTGTCATAGGTCTTGAATTCCAGATCCTTGTAGCCCTGCTGGGCGAACTGGATGACGCGCTTGATGTAGTTTTCCGGAACCTGATCCTTCTTCGCGGCCTTGATTTCGCGCTTGAGGGCTGGGTTCTCGTTCGGGTCGAAGCAGGCGCCGTTGTCGGCCTCGCAATTGACGCAGGCCTTCATGATCGCCTTCAGATGACGGGCGACGATCTTCGAGCCGGTGACGAGGGCTGCCACCTTCTGCTCTTCCTTCACCTTCCAGTCGATATAGGCTTCGATGTCCGGATGGTCGATATCGACGACGACCATCTTGGCCGCACGACGGGTGGTGCCACCCGACTTGATCGCGCCGGCAGCCCGGTCGCCGATCTTCAGGAAGGACATGAGACCAGACGAGCGACCGCCGCCCGAGAGCCGTTCGCCTTCGCCGCGCAGATAAGAGAAGTTGGAGCCGGTGCCGGAGCCGTATTTGAACAGACGCGCTTCGCGGACCCAGAGGTCCATGATGCCGCCTTCGTTGACCAGGTCGTCCTCGACGGACTGGATGAAGCAGGCATGCGGCTGCGGATGCTCATAGGACGACTTCGACTTCACCAGCTTGGCCGTGAAGGGGTCGACATAGAAATGTCCCTGGCCGGGGCCGTCGATGCCATAGGCCCAGTGCAGGCCGGTGTTGAACCACTGCGGCGAATTCGGCGCGACGCGCTGGGTGGCCAGCATATAGGCGAGCTCGTCCTTGAAGGCGGCAGCGTCTTCTTCAGAGGTGAAATACTTGCCCTTCCAGCCCCAATAGGTCCAGGTGCCGGCCAGGCGATCGAAGACCTGGCGAGCATCGGTTTCCGAGCCGTAGCGCTCGTTTTCGGGCAGGCTGGCCATGGCCTTCTCGTCGGCGACAGACCGCCAGAGGAAGGAGGGAACGTCGTTCTCCTCGACCTTCTTCAGGATCTTCGGCACGCCGGCCTTGCGGAAATATTTCTGGGCGAGAATGTCGGCCGCCACCTGGCTGAACTGTGCGGGCACGTCGATGTCGGCAAGACGAAATACGATTGAGCCGTCGGGGTTCTTGATCTCGCTGATGGCCTTGCGGAACTCGATCTCCGCATAAGCGGACTGTCCCGGTTTGGTGAAGCGACGTTCAATGCGCATCTGCCTGTGTCCCTCGATCTAGGGCGCCGAAAACCCGGCGCGTAAAATTGCGTAACGCCTGCACGCAGAACCGCGCAGCCGCCGACTTGCTTATCCTTCAGGTGATTCATCCGGAGATGATTGCACCCTCTATATTGTGGTGATGGTGGCTGCAAATACTAAATATAGTTTTACCACACAAATGCCGCCAGGCCCAAATACCCCGCCGGGCGGTCAAAAATCGCACGATTTTCCTCTCGCAGGCGACGTCGTCAAAACGTCGTTCCACATCCAAGAAAGCCGCTACAATGTTTGATGAAACCCGGCCTCGTTCATGCCCGGTCCAGTCGCCGCCGCAACAGGGTCCATTAACATCGTCCTCACTGATTCCGTCAAGGGGTGGTCTTTGAAGGAAATGTTAACGCTATATGTTGTGGTGTTAGATTGTGGATAACGGGCAAAAGAGCGAAGTCACGGGAATGACACGGCTTTCTCGGACGGTGTTACGTGTGCGGCAGCGGATGTGATGCAGAGTGTGAATTATCCCTGGGTAGATTTCGTGCCGACACGGGCCGTTTTCGCCGACTTTGATGCGTCGAAGACACGCCGCCACAAGATTTAGGGGGCGATGCCAAAAATCTGGGGATGAGTCGCGCGTCAAATCTGCTTGACACAATTGCCGGACCGGAGGTGCTGCGGCCCGGCCAGCGGGTTTGCCGTTGCAGTGCACAAATTCGTGGCTTTTTTCAACGAAATCGCAACATGTCGCGATTACGACAAGGGAAGAACAGTATGGAATGAACTCCATGCCCGGCCGCGACAGGCCGCCTGCCAGGAGGGCGGGTCGCGCGGAGTGAGCTTTCCATGTCTATTGCCAATCTGTCCATTTTGAAGAAAGTCAGTCTCGTCGTCGTCCTGATGGGCGTCGCTGCTGCGGCGATTGCGGCGGTCGGTGCAAGCGGCCTGTCCTCCCTGGGCTCTGCCCTCAAGGATACCGGTGCACGCGAAGAGGTCGCCCGTGAGGCCATGGACCTGCGTGTCGACATCATCGCGATTTCCCGCATGACCTACCAGCTGGCGCTTGCGCCGGAAAAGGCCGCCGATTTTGCCGCCGAGACTGACAAGCGCGCGGCCGAAATGCTCGCCCGCCTGCCGAAGATCGCGACCACGGCCAGCCCGGCCGAGGCGCAGATCCTCGACCGCACCAGGACCGCGCTCGATGCCTATTTCAATCAGATCCGCGCCATGGTGGCCGTTGCCGCCACGCCTGCCGGCCAGGACCTCGCAGCCATGAAGGCCGAGCTCGACAAGGCGCTCGAGGCTCAGAAGACGGTGACGTCGGTGGTCAAGGAGTATTCGACCTCGTCTGCCGAAAGCCTGAAGGCTTCGCGTGAAGATGCGCTGGCCGCTTCCGGCTTCACAATGCTGGTGCAGATCATCACCGCCGGCGTGTGCATCGTCGCAGGCGTTGCGATCAGCTTCCTGCTGGCCCGTCGCGGTATCGTCAATCCGATCCGCAGCCTGACGGCCGTCATGACCGAAATGGCCTCCGGCAAGGTCGGCGACGCGATTGACGGCACCGAGCGCCGGGATGAAATCGGCGAGATGGCGCGCGCGCTCGAAGTCTTCCGCACCAATGAAGCGCAGATGCGCGCCATGGAAGCGCAGGAAGCGGCTCTGCACGCCCAGAGCAAGGATCTGCAGACCTCGATCAGCGACATCGTGGCGGCAGCAGCAGCCGGCGACTTCTCCAAGCGTATTTCCAAGACCTATGACGACGCCGATCTGCAGCGCTTCGCGGGCTCGGTCAACGAGCTGGTCGAAAGCGTCGACCGCGGCGTGAGCGAAGTCCGCCGCGTCATCGCAGCACTTGCCGATGCCGACCTGACCCATGACATGGACGGCCAGTTCCAGGGCGCCTTTGCCGAACTGCAGGGCAACGTCAACCAGACCATGGCGGTGCTTCGCCAGACCATGCAGAACATTCTGACGGCCGCCGGCACGATCACCGGCAATTCCGGCGAACTCTCGTCGGCCGCCAACCAGCTCGCCCGCCGCACGGAGCAGCAGGCAGCCTCGCTGGAAGAGACCGCTGCAGCCCTCGAGGAGATCACCACCACGGTCAAGACCTCCACCCAGCGCGCCAAGGAAGCCTCGCACATGGTCGACGAGACCAAGTCGAGCGCTGGCAAGTCGGGCGATATCGTCCGCAACGCGATCGACGCCATGGGCCGGATCGAGCAGTCCTCGCAGAAGATCAGTCAGATCATCTCGGTCATCGACGAAATCGCCTTCCAGACCAATCTCCTGGCGCTGAATGCCGGCGTCGAGGCCGCCCGTGCCGGTGAAGCCGGCCGTGGTTTCGCCGTTGTCGCCCAGGAAGTGCGTGAACTGGCCCAGCGCTCGGCCAATGCCGCAAAGGAGATCAAGACGCTGATCCACACCTCGGCCGAGGAAGTGAAGGGCGGCGTGTCGCTCGTGCTTTCCACCGGCGAGGCGCTGAAGGAGATCGAATCGCTGGTCAACCGCGTCAACGACCACGTCGTGACGATCGCCCGCGCAGCCGAAGAACAGTCGGCAGCCCTCGGCGAGATCAACACCTCGGTCAATCACATGGACCAGATGACCCAGCAGAACGCCGCCATGGTCGAAGAAACCACGGCTGCCAGCCAGGTTCTCGCCGGCGAAGCCCGCCAGCTGCAGGCGCAGCTCGCCCGCTTCAAGCTGGAAGGCGGCGCGTCCGCTGGCAGCGCAGGTTACCGCGCGGCGGCCTGAGGCTTGTCACTAATTCGCTAATTCGCGAAAAGCAGAAGCGTCACACCCGTGTGGCGCTTCTTTCGTTTGTGCGATGGAAAGGGCAGGATGGCCGGGCATTGGACTTAGCGTCGGCCTTGTTCCGTCTGGCCGGCTGGCGTGCGTAGTCGTCGGATGGAGGAGATACGAGATCATGCATCTGTTGTTGTTGGGCGCTACCGGACTTGTCGGCAGCCATGTTCTCGAGGCGGCGCTCGCCGATCCGCGGATCACTGCGGTGACCGCCCCGACCCGGCGACCGCTGCCGTCGCGGCCGGGGCTGTCGGCGCCGGTCCTGGATTTCGACTCGCTTCCGCAGGATCCCGCAGTCTGGACTGTCGATGCTGTAATCTGCGCGCTCGGCACGACCATCAAGACAGCCGGATCGCGTGAGCGCTTCCATCGGGTGGACCATGACATTCCGCTCGAGATCGCCAGACTTGCGAAGGCCCATGGCGCCCGGACCTTCGTGCTCAATTCGGCGAAAGGTGCAGATGTGAAATCGTTGTTCTTCTACAGTCGGGTAAAAGGCGAGACCGAACAGGATATTCTGGCGCTGGGGTTCGATCGCACGGTCCTGGTGCGACCCGGCCTGATCGACGGCCCTCGTCCCGAGCCGCGCCCCGTGGAGAAATGGGCGGGCAAAGTGCTTTCCGTGTTGGGGCCGCTTCTGCCTTCGTCGATGAAGGCGAACCCACCTGAAGCGATCGCCCGCGCCATGCTCGCCGCCGCCGCATCAACGGCGCCGGGCGTGACAATCGTGCCGTCGCAGGATCTGCACTGACGGCCGCCGAACCCATTGGCGACCGTCTGTCGGTTCAGCTTGCACGACCAAGCGGAAGCTCTCGGCGGATGTCGCCAACCTCGGGCACGTTGATGCGGCGGTAGCGCGCCTCCACAAAATTGTAGATGCCGAAGGCCGCAAGACCAACCGCGACGATGGCGTAGATGACGCCGCCGAAGGGAAGGCGCTGGACCCAGGCCAGCGCATCGGCCATCCCGCCCGCCTGATCGGGATCGACGGTGAAGGCTGCGTAGAGGAAAAACACACCGATTATGCCGAAGACCGCGCCGCGAGCGACCAGGCCATAGATCGAAATCAGGACGGCGGGGGTGTTTTTGTCTGCATCCAGCGCCAGATAGCGCCCGAATTTGCGCCTGATGCCCTTCAATGCGGTGATGATGCCGCCGATGACGAAGCCCAGGCCGATGAGACCGGCAATATAGCGGCCAAAAGGCTGGGCCATAACCCAGGCGGCCAGCCCCTCTTCGCCACCGGATCCGCCGCCGCTCGACATGTGCAAGGCCATCGTCAGGCTGGTAAGGGCAAGGCCCGCATAGGTGATGGCGCTGCCGAAGAGGGCTGCACGGATTACATAGCCCTTCAGGTCATCATCCTGGCCATCGGCATTGGCGAGCGATTGGGCAAGTCTCCAGATGACGAAGCCGGCAAGCCCCAGTCCGATCAACCCGATCCAGATCCGCCCGAACGGTTGCTGCAGGATTGCAGTCAGTGCAGACTGGGTGTCCGGTCTGCCGCCGGCAACGCTGGAAAACAGGGCAAGCGCCGCAATCAGCAGGAAGACAACGCCGCGCGCGCCGTAGCCCGCACGTGCCAGCAAGTGAAATTTTGACCGCGTGTTCATGGGAACCCTCTCTTGATACCAAGGGAGAACGGAAGCCACGCCCACCGGGTTCCGTCGAATAAGCGCCTCGTACGGAACCTCCGGGGCAGGGCGATGTTCTGTCGATGCCAAGGGAGAAGGCCATGGAAGACGAACGCACCAAGCATGACGGAGACCGGAACACCGGCTATCGGGACAAGGATCATCCGGGCCCCCGAAGTGGCAGTGTGCTGTCCTGGTGGTCCCTGGCGATCGTCACGGTCTTTCTGGTGTTCATCGTCGGTGGCCTATTGATGATGTGACGAAATAGTCAACCATGTGGTTGACAATCGACGCATCGCGATAGATATTCAACCACATGGTTGAGCAAACGGACACAATCCTCGATACAATTTTTCACGCATTGGGCGACCGAACCCGTCGTCAGATGCTCTTCGACCTATCGCAGGGCGCACGCAGCGTCGGCGAACTGGCGGAACCCCATACCATGTCACTGGCGGCCGCATCCAAGCACGTGAAGGTGCTGGAAGGGGCGGGGCTCGTGCGGCGGGAAATCAGGGGACGAACCCATCTCTGCCACCTGGATCCGGGGCCGCTATCCGGCGCTCACCGGTGGCTGAGCACCTATGAGCACTTCTGGACCGGCCGGCTGGACGTTCTCGAACGGCTCCTCCAAGCGGAGGACGCCGCATCTCCCAACAACAAGGATGGAGAATGACGATGACGGAACTACTGGAAATGGACACTTATGGACGTGTGGCGGAACCGGCGACGCTGGTGATCGAGCGCCGCCTGCCGGGGCCACCTTCGCGGATCTGGTCCTATCTGGTCGATGCCGACAAGCGCCGGCTCTGGTTAGCTGACGGCGCGATGGAAGCGAAAGCGGGCACCCCGTTCGAACTCGTCTGGCGCAATGACGAACTGACCGACCCGCCCGGCGCGCGTCCCGAGGGTTTCAAAGAGGAAATGCGTATGGAGAGCCGGGTGCTGGAGGTGCACAAGGACAAGCGGCTGGTCTTCACCTGGGGTGACACCGGCGAGGTCTCTTTTGACCTGCATCCGGAAGGCGATGCGGTTCTGCTCAAGATCACACACCGGCGGATCTCGGACCGGGCAAACCTGCTGATGGTCGGGGCCGGCTGGCACATGCATCTCGACATTCTCGCAGCCAAGCTGCGGGGAGACCGGCCGGAACCTTTCTGGGACGGATGGCTGCGCCTGAAGGCCGACTACGACAAGCGGATCCCGGCCTGAAATCGACCAGGTCGCCAAAGCAGAAAGACCCTCCCCGGATGACGGGGAGGGTCGCTTCATGTCTTCGAGTTGCAGCCGGGCGGCTTAGGGTTGCGCAGGCTGGGGCTCATCCGGTGCCGGGGCCGGTGCGTCCTGCACGGCACCTTCTGGTCCTGTGGCTGGAACATCCGTCTGTGGCGGTGTGACCGAGGGCGGCGCCAGCGTGCCATTGCCCGGATCGGCTGGTGCTTCCGGTGTCGGAGCCGCCGCCGGATCTTCTGCAGGGGCCATGCCGGGGGTGGCTGGCGTGGCCGGCTGAACGCTGTCGCCCGGCTGGGCTTCGGTGGCGTCCGCAGAGGTCGCCTGGGTCTGGGCAACCGGGGAACCCTCCGGCATCTGGTCGGTGCCGACAGGTTCGGCGAGCGGGTTTGCACCTTCTGCCGCAAGACGCCAGACCGTGTTGCCGGCATCATCGGCAATCAGGAGTGCGCCGGTTCCATCGAAACCGAGACCGACGGGGCGGCCGCGGGCTTCTTCATCGGGGTTGAGGAAGCCAGTCACCACGTCGCGGGCTTCACCCGACGGCATGCCGTTCTCGAAAGGTACGTAAAGGACCTTGTAGCCGTTGAAGTGGTCGCGGTTCCAGCTGCCACGATTGCCGACAAAGGCACCGTTTTCATAATCGGCCGGCATCGCCATGCCGAGCGAGAAGGCGAGGCCGAGCGCGGCCACATGGCTCGACAGGGCATAATCCGGCTTGATTGCCTGTTCGACCATGTCGGGGCGCGGCGGATGCAGCCGGGGATCGACATGCTGGCCGTAATAGCTCCATGGCCAGCCGTAGAAGCCGCGATCCTGGACGGAGGTCATGTAGTCGGGAACGAGGTTGGGCCCGAGTTCGTCGCGCTCGTTGACGACGGTCCAGAGCGCACCGCTTTCCGGATTGATCGTCAGGCCGTTCGGATTGCGAAGGCCCGAGGCGTAGATGCGCGAGGCGCCGGTTTCCCGGTCGATCTGCCAGATGGCGGCGCGGCCCTTTTCGGCTTCCAGCCCGCGTTCGCCGGCATTCGAATTGGACCCGACCGAAGCGTAAAGGAAGCGGCCGTCGGGGCTGAGCGCCAGATCCTTGGTCCAGTGGTGATTGATCGGGCCGCCGGGCAGGGGCGACAGCACCCGCGGCGGCGTCGTGATCTCGTTTTGACCGAGCTGGTAATCATAGGCAAGCACGGCATCGGCGGCCGCGACATAGAGCGTATCGTCGATAAAGGCGAGGCCGAAGGGCGAATTCAGGTCCTTCAGCAGGTCGTGGCGTTCATCGACGGTTCCGTCGCGGTCGGTATCGCGCAACAGCGTGATGAGATTGGTCGGCTTGCCGCCCCCGCCGCTGCCGGACGCGATCGACATGATGAAACCACGGATGACATCCTTTGGCCGCTCGACCGGCTTGCCCGGCGGTGCCTTGCTCTGCACGACGAGAACGTCGCCATTCGGCAGTGTGTGGACGGTGCGCGGATTGGCGAGATCCCGGGCATAGGCTGTGATGGTGAAGCCTTCCGCGACGTCGGGCGTTTCGTCCTCGCCCCAGCCAACGACTTCGGCGACCTTGAGATCGGGCACGAGGGACTGGCTTGGTTCGGGAAGAACGGGATCGGGACCGATCTGGCTGGTGATGTCGAAATCGCCGTTGTCGTCGCTGCAGCCGGCGAGCGCGAGGGCGAGGACGGCGGTGGAGGCAAGCGCCGCGTGGCGCAGGGTGAGGCGGGTCATGGAGTTCTCCAGGCATCGGCGGCGCGCTGGTCGGCCGTAAGGTAGACACAGGCGATCATGGCGATCACGGTGACGGACGAGGCAATGAGGCCGTAGGGCACGATGGCGGTCCAGCCGTCACCGGCATGAATGAAGCTGTTGAAGATCGCGAGGACCAGAATGGCGATGAAGGCCAGCGAGGCGGGCCAGCGCGGGCGCAGCGCCCGGGTCGCCGGACGTGCAAGGTCGATCAGTCCTGCAATGACGGCAAGCGCTCCGAAGACGAGGCCGAAGAACAGGAGCCAGTCGGAGAAATTGCTCCACATCAGATGCGCTGTCCGCCAGTAGAGGATGTCGGTGATCAGCGTCAGCGTGAAGCAGACGAAGGGGAAAGGAACAAAGAGCGCCGAAAACGGATAGGCGTTGCCGGCAGCGGGCGGAGAATGAATGGCCATGGCGATCTCGATCTTGAGGGATGGGATACCCATGCCATACGGTCGAGCGGCGCCTTTTGTTCCATCACGCAGACAACGGATGGCCAGCCGACGGGCTCGGACGGCATGAAAAAGCCCGCGGCCATGGCGCGGGCTTTAGCGAGATCGGGATGGAAGTTTCGCCTGTCAGCCCTTGGAGCCCTTGGCGATCGGTTCCTGATAGGTGAAGCCCATGTCCCAGGGAAAGTAGATCCAGGTATCCTGGGAGACTTCCGTGACAAAGGTGTCGATGGTGGGAACGCCCTTCGGTTTTGCATAGACGCAGGCAAAATGCGCCTTCGGCATCATTTCGCGCACTTCGATTGCGGTCTTGCCGGTGTCGGTCAGGTCGTCGACGACCAGCACGCCTTCGCCGCCATTGACCATGAGTTCTGCGGTGATGCCCTTCAGGAGGTTCATTTCGCCCTGGTTGACATAGTCGTGATAGGAGGCGACGCAGACCGTCTCGATCAGGCGGATATTGAGTTCGCGCGAGATGATCGCCGCCGGCACGAGGCCGCCGCGGGTGATGCAGACGATGGCACGGAAGTCCTGGCCCATGCCCGCAAGGCGCCAGGCGAGCGCACGGGCATCGCGGTGAAACTGGTCCCAGGAGACGGGGAAGGCTTTATCGGGAAGAGACATGGGAAGAGGGCTCCGCTGGCTGGATGATATCGTCCGCGCCGGGCTGCGGCGCCATGGACCGGATCCTTGGGCGGGCCGCCATGTGCGCGGTCCTGAAACGCGTTTCGCGCGGCAGATACCGCGCGAAGCTCGTCCTCGAAGGGCTCCAGTCTTTGGCCGTTGCTATTAGCGGGAATCCGAAGCCTCTGGCAAGGCCCGTGTTCCCGCAAGCATCGGCGCGTGATCAGCGCGACAGCAGCGTCAGCGCCGTCATCGAATCGAGCAATGTGCGGGTGACGCCGCCGAACAGCATTTCCCACCAGCGCTTGTTGCCATAGGCGCCCATGACGAGGAGATCGATGGAACTGTCCGACAGACGGTTCTCGATTGCGATTGCCGGATCGAGACCCGTCTTTTCCGACGCGGTCAGAGTGACCTTGATGCCGTGCCGGGCAAGCGAGGCAGCAATTTCGGCCCCTGCCATCGGCGCGCTGTGGCCGGCATTGTCGCTCGCATCGACGGTGAAGATTTCGACCATGTCGGCCGCCTTCAGGAAGGGGAGCGCGTCGAAGGTCGCCCGCGCGGCTTCCCGCGAGCCGTTCCAGGCGACGAGCACCCGGCGGATCGGCTTCGGCGATTTCAGGATATGCGGGATGAGCAGGACCGGCCGGCCACTTTCGAACAGGAAGCTTTCGAGCTCCGAGCGGGTCTCCGACAGCATGCCGGTTTCACTCTGGGCGGCGATGACGAGATCGACGCTGCGGGCGCTGTCGATCAGCGAGGCCGAATTGAAGCCGGAGGATGTGACGAAGCTGCGCCACTCATGCGAAAGCCCCTCGCGGGTGCCGACCTCACGAAAGATCTTCTCGACGCTTTCCGTTTCCTGATGGGCCATTTCCTGCAAGGCCTGGACCGTCGCGGGATCCGGGATCTCCATCGGCGCGACCAGCGGCACCATGGCGACGGCTTCGGCATGGGCGCCGATCACATGCGCCTCAAACTGGTTGGCGATGGAGACGGCGAAGTCCGTCACCTGGCTGGTGGTCTTGGGGGTGTCCAATATGGCGAGCAGTGTCCGGTAGCCCATGGTCGTCTCCTCTCGCGGCCCTTATTCATCGTCCGCACAAGATAAGTATGGGCTGCAGTGTGTGCTTCCGCCTTGACCTCGGTCAAGTGGGGAGCGGGATGTCAGGCCACTTCGCCGGTGCCGAGATCGCGTTTGGCGGCGGCATCCTTTTCCGAGCGCAGGGTGGCAATCATCACTTCGACATCGGCCGCCGCCGCGTCGACCACGGCCTGGTCACGGGCCCTGACGATCAGCTCGGTGGAGAAGCGAATGCCGTCGAAATGCGGATAGGAACCGATCGAGGTGTCCGGATGTGCCTTCTGGATCGCGCCAAGTGCCGTCCCGATATCGCCTTCGCCGAAGGGGCAGGGGATGGAGCGGGAAAGAACCCGCTGGCCGGCCGGCAGAGTTCCGATCACATGCGCCATCATCGCCTGGAAGACCTGCGGCACGCCGGCCATGACATGCACATTGCCGATGATGAAGCCGGGCGCGGTCGAGACCGGGTTGGGGATATGGCGGCTGCCCTCCGGCATGCGCGCCATGCGCTGGCGGGCCTCGGTGAAGTCGAGCCCGCGCCCGGCATACATGTCTCCGAGCAGCTTCATTGCGTCGGGATCATGCAGGCAGGGAACGCCAAAGGCCTTGGACACGGCATCCGCCGTGATGTCGTCATGCGTCGGACCGATGCCGCCCGAGGTGAAGACATATGTGTATTTCGACCGGAGTGCGTTGAGCGCCTCGACAATCGCATCCTCCTCGTCGGCGACGATTCGCACTTCCTTCAGATCGATGCCGGCGACGGTGAGCAGGTCGGCGAGATGGCCGATATTCTTGTCCTTGGTGCGGCCGGACAGGAGTTCGTCGCCGATGGCGAGCATCGCTGCGGTCTGGATCGTGGAGGTCATGGATCAGGTCCTATGGGGTGAGGCAGGCGGGGCGGAAAGACGTTACCGTTTTGTGTCGGTGAAGAGAAGTAAAGGTGGTGAATGATTGAACAGTGCGTTCCCTCGCGTGTGACTGGTCGGATCGCCGAAATGCGATACCTATCGCCCATCCACAGCGCGGCGAGGCCGCATGTTCAAAGAAAGATACGACATGGCCAAGGTACTGGTTCTCTATTATTCCGCTTACGGTCACATCGAAACCATGGCTTATGCCGTTGCCGAAGGCGCAAAGTCTGCCGGCGCCGACGTTACCGTCAAGCGCGTTCCGGAACTGGTGCCGGATGATGTCGCCAAGGCTTCATATTACAAGATGGACCAGCAAGCCCCGATCGCCGACCCGGCCGAACTCGACCAGTATGACGCGATCATTGTCGGCGCCGGCACCCGTTACGGCACGGTCGCCTCACAGATGCGCAATTTCTGGGATCAGACCGGCGGCCTCTGGGCGCAGGGCAAGCTGACCGGCAAGCTTGGCTCGATGTTCACCTCGACCGCGACCCAGCATGGCGGCCAGGAAACTACGATCATGGGGTTCATCCCGACCTTCCTGCATCACGGCATGCTCTATGCAGGCCTTCCCTACGCCTTCCAGGGCCAGATGGGCGTCGAGCAGGTCAAGGGCGGCTCTCCCTATGGCGCCTCCACGATCACCGACGGCGACGGCTCGCGCCAGCCTTCCGAGATCGAGCTGGAAGCCGCCCGCTACCAAGGCGCGCATGTGGCGAAGCTCGCTGCCAAGCTGGCCTGACCGGCACAGAATTGACAATCATCAAAGGCGGGGCGCAGGCCCCGCCTCTTTTCATGCCTGCTCTGGTTTTCTGTCCGTGATCGGTAAAATGCGAGATGTATTCGCAACGATCGCTTCGGTGGTGTGACGAATCAGACAGCACGCCGTCACCAACTCCGCCCGCGGGCCCTGAAAGCGGGCCGAGCCATCCTTGCGGGAGGTTGCTCCACCTTCGACTGCAGGATTCGCAATCTCTCGCCTGTTGGCGCTTAGGTCATCTCCGAGACGACAGCCCACATTCCCCCTCACTTCCGCCTGCGCCTCGATGACGGCACGCATGACTGCGCGGTCAAGTGGCGCAAGGAACGCGTGCTCGGCGTGGAATTCACCGACGTCCGCGCGAGCTAAGTGACCAATGACACGGGGTGGCACGCCGACGGCCCTGCCTGCCCTTGACGCGTCCGTCGAACTGATCGAAACAGGGCCCGCGCGGACGTGGCGAAACTGGTAGACGCAAGAGACTTAAAATCTCTCGGCCTTAGGTCATGCGGGTTCGATCCCCGCCGTCCGCACCAACCCTCCCTCTGCATCTTCCCGACGCGCATGCACCAAAGCGACCTGTCGGGCTTGTCGCCGCCATCAGGGACCTTGGCGGCCGGTGCGCCAAAATTGTGCATATCCACAATTGACGAAAGTTTGAGCATTTTCCGCTTTCCGGCCTCTTTGATTCCTGCTTTGATGGACGCATCAAAAACAAGGGGAGCAAAATTCCATGATATCAAGACGTCTCTTTTCGGCGGCTTTTCTCGCAGCCGGGCTGATGGCCGGCGTGACGCTGCCGGTCGTTGAAGCCCATGCCGAGACCGCCATCAAGTTTACCCTCGACTGGAAATATGAAGGCCCGGCAGCCGGATTCCTTCTGGCGCTGGACAAGGGGTATTTTGCGGCCGAGGGGCTCGACGTAACGATCGATTCGGGCAATGGCTCGGTCGAGGCCATCCCGCGGGTGGCGACCGGCGCCTATCAGATGGGCTTCGGTGACATCAATTCGGTGATCAAGTTCCTCGATGAGGATCCGACCCAGAAGGTCAAGGCCATCATGATGGTCTATGAGAAGCCGGTTTTTGCCGTCGTCGGTCGCAAGTCGCTTGGCGTGACCGAAGACCCGAAGTCGCTGGAAGGCAAGAAGCTCGGCGCCCCGCCGCCGGATGGCGCCTTTGCCCAGTGGCCGGCTTTCAAGCAGGCTGCCGGCATCGATGACAGCGGCATCACCATCGAGAGCATCGGTTTCCCGGTGCGCGAGCCGATGCTCGCCAAGGGTGACGTCGATGCCGTCTTCGGTTTCGCCTTCTCGGTTATCCTGAACCTGAAGGCGCAGGGGATCGCGGCCGACGACATCGCCACCATCCTGATGGCCGACAACGGCTTGAACCTCTACGGCAACAGCGTCTTGGTGAATACCGACTTCGCCACCGAAAACCCCGAGGCCGTCAAGGGCTTCCTGAAGGCGCTGACGAAAGGCTTTGTCGACGCGGTCGCCAATCCGGAAGAGGGCGTGGCTGCCGTCCTGAAGCGCAACGAAACGCTCAATCCCGAGATCGAGAAGGAACGTCTTGATATGGCCAATGCCATGAACATCAAGACACCTTACGTGGTCGAAAACGGCATGGGCACCGTCGACATGGAGCGGCTCGCCGCCTCGATCGAGACGCTGAAGGTGTCGATGGGGCTGAAGGGCAATGTCACCGCCGAGCAGGTCTTCGACGCAAGCTTCCTGCCCGCCAAGGAAGAGCGGATGCTGCCGTAACGACCTCATCCTCCCCTTGAGGGGGAGGGTCGAACCCTTGGTTCGGGGTGGGGTGACCTCTCGCGAGACCACCCCACCCGCTGTTCGCAGCGGCCTCCCCCTCAAGGGGAGGTTGGGAAATCCCATTTTGACCGGAGCCCCAATGTCTCATCTCGTTTCCATCGACAATGTCGACATGCGCTATGGCGGCGCGGACGGCACGCTGGCCGTCTCCGGCCTGACGCTCAGGGTCGACAAGGGCGAATTCGCCGCCGTCGTCGGGCCCTCCGGTTGCGGCAAGTCGACCCTGATGAAGCTCGTGACGGGATTGCATATTCCCCAGTCCGGCGTCGTCATCGTCGCCGGCCAGCAGGTGACCAAACCGGTCTCGATCGTCGGCATGGCCTTCCAGAACCCGACCATGCTGCCCTGGCGCACGACGCTCGAAAACATCCTCCTGCCGCTCGAAATCGTCGAGCGGCATCGCCATCGCCTGCGGGCGAACAAGAAGGAATACATCGAGAAGGCGGAGAACCTGCTGGAGATCGTCGGCCTCAAGGGGGTCGGCTCGAAATTCCCCTGGCAGCTGTCGGGCGGCATGCAGCAGCGCGCCAATCTCTGCCGGGCGCTGATTCACGAGCCGGAACTCCTGATGCTCGACGAACCCTTCGGTGCGCTCGATGCCTTCACCCGCGAGGAGCTATGGTGCGTCATCCGCGATCTGCATGCAGCCCAGGGCGTGACGATCGTGCTGGTCACCCATGACCTGCGCGAGGCGGTTTTCCTGGCGGACCGGATCTTTGTGATGAGCGCAAGGCCCGGAAAGGTGGTGAAGGAACACACGGTGCCCTTCGCCCGGCCGCGCGACATCGAACTGACCTATGACAATGCCTTCAACGACATGGTGCATGTCCTGCATGGCGAGATCGCGAAGGCGAGGGTGGTGGCATGAGCGTGACAATCGAAACGGCCCCGACCCGGCCGGTGGTGAAGCCGCTGATGCAGCGGATCAACTGGGTGCGCGCCGCCCCCCTTCTCTACACGCTCGGTCTCTTCATCGTCTGGGAGCTCTCCGTCATCGTCTTTGCCCTGCCGCAGACGCTGCTGCCGGCGCCGACGCGTGTCTTCGAGGCGATCATCCAATACTGGTCGCCGATCTGGAAGAATTCGCTGCAGACGCTTTACACCACGACGCTCGGCTTCCTGATCGCTGTCGTGGCAGGCCTGGGTCTCGGCCTCTTCATCGGCTGGTCGAAGACCATCTATGCCGGGCTCTATCCCCTGATGATCGGCTTCAACGCCATTCCCAAGGTGGCGCTCGTCCCGATCCTCGTCATCTGGTTCGGCATCGGTACCGTGCCGGCGGTTCTGACCGCCTTCCTGATTTCCTTCTTCCCGATCGTCGTCAACGTCGCGACGGGCCTCGCCACGATCGAGCCGGAGACCGAGGATGTGCTCAGGGCATTGGGCGCGCGAAAGATGGACATCATGCTGAAGGTCGGCATACCCCGCTCCATGCCCTATTTCTTCGGCTCGCTGAAGATCGCGATCACACTCGCTTTCGTCGGCTCCGTCGTCTCCGAGACGGTCGCCTCCAACTATGGCCTCGGCAACATGATGAGCTCGGCCCAGAGCCAGTTCAACGTGCCACTGGTCTTTGCCGGCCTCTTGATGCTCGCGGTCGAGGGTATCGCCATGTATGCGCTGATGGCCTTCATCGAGAAGCGCATGACCGGCTGGGCGCACCGTTCGACCATGGCGAACTGATGCCCTGGCCGGCGGGGCGGAGCGGGAAACCCGCGTTCAGCCCTTTGCCTTGAGCGTGAAGGGCAGCTCGAACGGGGTGGAGCGCTCGGCGATCACGTCGTTGATGGTATAGCGCAGGACATAGCCGCCGGGCTTGGCGCCTGCGACGTCGAGGGTGAGGTGGGTATAGACCTCGACCGCATCCGAGTGGCTGGTGAAGGTGAAATTGCCAAACTCCTTCTGCAGCGCCAGTGTCTTGCCTTCGTCGTTGGTCAGTTCGAGGTCGACGGTGAAGTGCGACTGGCGCTGATTGTCCGGTGCCGGTTTCCATTTGAGGCCGGTCACTTCCACATAGGTGATCAGCTTTTCGCCGGTCATGAAGACCGGTTCCGCCTTCGCGGCGTAGGCGCGGTAGGCTTTCGGCACGTCACTGACGAAGAGTGCCCGGGGAACCGTGGGCGGCAGTGTCTGCGAGAAGGCCGCAAGGCCTGAGCGCATGGCCTCGAAGGCGCCGCGCGCGTCGTTCTGCGCCGCCAGCCGCTCCGCCTCGATCGCTGCGTCGAGAAGCGGGCCTGCCGAGGCCGTGGAGGCGACGAGCCATGCGCCGAGAGCGGCGGCGGTGAAGGAACGGATGGGGCCGGGGTATTTCAGGGGCACGTGATTCTCCCGCGTTGCGATGGCGCGAGTGTGGAAAGAACCAGCACGACGCGTCAAGCGCTGCCTCCGCTTGCCGGGATCACGTTGACCTGATCCTTACGAGCGCCAGAAGATCGGGACGAGCAGGACCATGACGGTCAGCACTTCCAGACGGCCGAGCAGCATGGCGAGCGACAGGATGTAGAGTTCCGGATCGGCCATCATGGCGAAGTTGCCCGCGGGGCCGATCAGGGGTCCGATGCCGGGGCCGACATTCGAGAGCGCCGTGATCACGGCCGAAGAGGCGGTGGCGAATTCATATCCGGCAAGCGCCATGGCGAGGCTTCCGACAACCCAGATGAAGGTATAGGCGCTGAAGAAGAGGAAGACGGCCCTTTGGGTGTCTGCATCGACGATCTGGTGGCCGTAGCGCACGGAATAGACCGCGTTCGGATAGATGAGCTTCTTCATGCCGGTCAGGATGATGTTGAACAGGATCACGAAGCGGTAGGCCTTGATGCCGCCGGCGGTCGAACCCGAGCAGCCACCCATGAAGGTCGCGAAGAAGGCGGCTGCGACGGCAAAGGGCCCCCAGAGCGTATAGTCCTCGCTGGCATAGCCGGTGGTGGAGAGGATCGACGAGAAATTGAAGAAGGAATGTGACAGCGCCAGCGGCAGATCGACACCGTTGCGCAGGTGGTTGTAGAGCGCAGCAGCGATGGCAAAGGCGGCAAGATAGCCGAGGAAGACCAGGATCTGCGGATCGCGCAGCGCATCGAGGCGCCCCTTGATGAAAAACACGATCAGGATCGAGAAGGGCAGGCTGCAGACCGTCATGAAGAAGGTCGCGATCCAGCGCAGCGCGTAGCTGTTGAAATAGCCGAAGGACGCGTCATGGGTGGAGAAACCACCGGTCGCGATCGTGGTCAGGGCGTGATTGAGCGCGTCGAAATGGCTCATGCCGAATACGTCGTAGGCGATCATGCAGATGAGCGTGATCGCCACATAGATGGCGACAAAGGCTCGGGTGAAGGTCGCAATCCGCGCGAACGGCTTGTCGCCGATGTCGGAGGATTCCATCTTGAAGAACGAGACCCCTCCGACCCGCAGGAACGGCAAGACGAACAGCCCGAGCGCCACGATCCCGATGCCGCCTAGCCATTGCAGCAGCGAACGCCAGACGAGCAGACCGGGCGCCATGTCGTCAAGCCCGACGAGAACGGTGGACCCGGTCGTGGTGATGGCCGAGACCGATTCGAACAATGCCTGGGCGAAGGTGAGTTCGAGCTCCGAGAAGAAGATCGGAATGGCACCGATGAGCGAGAAGGTCGCCCAGAGCACATTCACCAGAAGGAAGCCCATGCGCTTGGAAAAGGCAGGCGGCGGACCCCGCGTCGCCATGGCCGCGGTGACCGACAGACCGCCCACCATGGCCGCAGAGACGGTGAAGACTGACCAGTGGGCATCGCCATAATAGAGGTCCACCATGGCCGGGATCAGCATGGCCGTGGAGAGGTAGAGCCCGCAAAGGGCCGCGATGTAGACGACGGAGCGGAGCAGATTGGTATTCAAGCAAGGTCTTCCGTCTGTTGCGGCGCAAAGAGGCTTTGTCTCCGCCCTATGTGTATGCCATAGCGGGGCTCGGTTCAAAATTCAACGGAGGCTGACGTGACCGCCAGTCAAGTCGACGAAGCGCTGGAGGCAATGCGCGGCCTCTTTCCCGAAACACCGCTGCAGCTCAACGACCATCTGAGCGCCCGTTACGGCGCCAATGTCTATCTGAAGCGCGAGGACCTGACGCCCGTCCGCTCCTACAAGATCCGTGGCGCCTTCAATTTCTTTCGCAAGATCGTTGCCGACAGCCCCTCCGGCACCACCTTCGTCTGCGCCTCCGCCGGCAATCACGCCCAGGGCTTTGCCTATGTCTGCCGCCATTTCGGCGTCGAGGGCGTGGTCTTCATGCCGGTGACCACGCCGCAGCAGAAGATCGACAAGACCCGCATCTTCGGCGGCGAATTCATCACCATCCGTCTGGTCGGCGACATCTTCGACCAGTGCTATGCGGCTGCCCGAGACCATGTCGAGGCCATCGGCGGCCACATGGTGCCGCCCTTCGACCATCCTGATATCATCGAGGGACAGGCGACCGTCGCCGCCGAGGTCATGCAGCAACTGCCCGATGGGGTCGCTCCCGATCTGGTGGTGATGCCGGTCGGTGGCGGCGGGCTCTCCTCGGGCATGACAGGCTACATGGCCGGACGCGTGTCGCCCGAGGCGATGATCTTTTGCGAACCGGCCGGGGCGCCCAGCCTGAAGAAGAGCCTCGAGGCCGGCAAGGTCGTGACGCTGCCCAAGGTCGACAATTTCGTCGATGGCGCCGCCGTTGCCCGCATCGGCGATCACAATTTCGAGGCGCTGAAGAGCTTCCGGCCGGATCAGGTGCTGATCGTGCCTGAAAATGCGATCTGCGTGACGATGACCGACATGCTCAATGTCGAGGGCGTGGTGCTGGAGCCGGCGGGCGCGCTGGCGCTGGCGGCCCTCGATCTGCTGCCCCGCGTGGCGCTGAGCGGCCGGACGATCGTCGCGGTCGTGTCGGGCGGCAATTTCGATTTCGAGCGCCTGCCCGACGTCAAGGAACGCGCCATGCGCTATGCGGGCCTCAAGAAATACTTCATCCTGCGCCTGCCGCAACGTCCCGGCGCGTTGCGCGATTTCCTCAACCTGCTCGGTCCTGAGGATGATATCGCCCGCTTCGAATATCTGAAGAAGTCGGCGCGAAATTTCGGCTCGATCCTGATCGGCATCGAGACCGGCAAGCGCGAGAATTTCGCAGCCCTGTTCGAGCGGTTCGATCAGGCAGGGCTGGGCTTCGAGGACATTACCGAAAACGAGATCCTTGCCAATCTGATCATCTGATGCCCTGCTGGCCGAGCCAGTCGAGAATTGTCCGGGCGATGGGTTCGGTGGTTTCGGGCGAATAGGTGTCGCCGGCGATCACGTGATTGTTGGCGTCGCCGGTCGGGCCGGGGTCGATCAAGTGGTGAGGGCCGCCCCAACGGGCGGCGACGGCCGCCGTCCGATCCGGCCGCACGACCTTGTCTTCAGGCGACTGGATGAAAAGTGCGGGAATGTGGATGGCCTCGACCGGGCTATGGGTCGCCAGACGCACCGACTGTGCCATCGGAATGAGTGCGGCGACCGGATAGTCGGTGGTCCAGTTATGGGCGTTGAGCGGGCTGACCGGCTCGAAGCTGCGTCGCTCGCCGAGCAGAAGCCGTGCCAGTCGCGTGCCAAAAGGCCCGCTCAGCAGGAAACTGCCGGAAGCCTGCACGCCGTAGTTTGGCGAGAGGAACACCGCGGCCGCCACCTGATCCGAAAGAGAAGGCCGGGCGAGCGCCCAGGTGACAAGCGAGGCGCCCGTCGATGTCGAGATGACCACGACCTGCTCGCCGAGAAGGCGCCCCACGGCCAGCGCCTCGCCGACATCGCCTGTCCAGTCCTCGATTGTCGCGAGGCCAAGCGCGTCGGGATCGTCGAGGCCGTGGCCGACCAGACGGGTGAAGAAGAGATTGGCGCCGAGCGCCTTTGCCACGAGATCGGGCAGGGGACGGACCTCGGCGGGGGAGGCGGAGAAGCCATGTACGTATATGATGCTGACCGGCGTTTTGCCGCGACGCGCGGGGTCGGCCCAGACGATCTGTTTGGCGAGGCCCTTGCGAATGACGCCCACCTTTCCCTCGTCTTCCGCGATCTGTGATTCCACCTCCTCGGGGGACGTGTCGGCAGCGGGTCGCGCCTTGCCCTCCAATGCAAGCGCCGGCGGCATTCGGTAGACGGCGATGAGTGTTGCGACCGCAACCGCGATGAACGCAAGCGTTATGCCCATGAAGCTCCGCATCTCCTTCTCCACGGTCGTGTTCGCTCGCCGCAGCGGAGCTTAGCACGCCGGTCACCGGCGGAAAGCCACCCGTCCGGCTCTTCCGCGTCGTTCCTCCCTGTGCTAGGGGAAACGCATGTCGATCCTGTCCAGCATCCTTTCTGTTTTCACCGGTGGCGCCTCGTCCGAGAGCCCTGCCAAGCCCATGGCCGAGCCGCAGACCTATAAGGACTGCGTCATTCACGCCGAACCCCTGCGCGAAGGCAGCCAGTATCGTCTTGCCGGCCGCATCGTGCAGACCGTGGATGGTCGCGTTCTCGAACGGAAGTTCATCCGCGCTGATGTCTTCACCTCGCTCGACGATGCGCTCGATTGCACCTTCCGCAAGGCGCATCAGATCATCGACCAGAACGGCCCGGCTCTGTTCGGTGACGGGGAAGAGTCGCGAATCGTCTGACGGTTGCCGAATTGATGCGAAGAATTCTTTCTTCGCAGTCACTGAAAAATAATGCTGCAGCGCAACACTGGGCCCGGGAAATTGCTCGGGTTTTCATGTGATTATTGCGTTACTGTCTGCCTTTTCGCCCCGCATTGGTCTGATCGCATCTGGCATCCTCCTCGGGATGGCGGGGACGCTTGTCGCCGCCGACGGGACTGCGGCCGCCCAGACGGCGAAGGCGTCCGCCGACCTTGCCTGGCTGATGGCCGCGGCCGGTATGGTGATGATGATGCAGATCGGTTTCCTGCTCCTGGAAGCCGGCATGGTTCGCTCCAAGAACTCGATCAACGTGGCCCAGAAGAACCTGCTGGATTTCGTTTTCGGCGTGATCGGTTTCGCCGCGATTGGCTTCATGTTGGCCTTTGGTACCTCCGGCACGCTGCCAGTCGGCTTCGACCTGGACTATTTCCTGCTCCAGGACCTCGACAGCTGGCTCGCAGGCTTCTTTGTCTTCCAGGTGATGTTCTGCGGCACGGCCGCGACCATCGTTTCCGGGGCAATTGCCGAGCGCATGACACTGTCGGCCTATGTTCTCGGTTCGATCGTGCTGTCGACCCTCATCTACCCGGTCTTCGTCCACTGGGCCTGGGGAACGGCAGTCGGCCCGAACTCCGGCGCCTTTCTCGCCAATCTCGGTTTTGTCGATTTCGCCGGCTCGACGGTCGTTCATGCCACAGGCGGTTGGGTTGCGCTCGCGGCCTGCCTGGTGATCGGCCCCAGACAAGGCCGCTTCGATGCCGAGGGCCGGCCGGTCCGGATCGCCGGCCATAACCCGGTACTGGCGACGACCGGCGGGCTGATCCTGTTTTTCGGCTGGATCGGATTTAATGGTGGCTCGACGCTCGCGGCCAGTGCCGATGTCGCTCCGATCATTCTCAACACGGTGCTTGCCGGTGGCATGGGCACCTGCGTCGGTTACGTCATCGGCACCAGGCAGGACGGGGTCGTTCTGCCGGAAAAGGCGCTGTGCGGCATGCTCGGCGCACTGGTGGCTGTGACGGCCGGCTGCCATGTGCTCGACCCCGGCGGAGCGCTTCTGGTCGGTGCCCTAGGCTCGATCATCGCCGTCTTCGGCAACCAGTTTGTCGAGGAAAAGCTGAAGGTCGACGACGCGGTCGGCGCCGTCGGCGTGCATGCCTTTGCCGGCGTGGCGGGCACGCTGGCGCTTGCCCTTCTCGCACCCGTCGACCGTCTTCCAGCCGGTGGGCGTTTCGACCAGCTCTACATCCAGATCTTCGGCTCGGCTCTCAATTTCTACTGGGCCTTCGGCCTCGGCTACGCCTTTTTCTGGACCCTCGACAAGCTGGTCCCGATCCGTGTCTCTGCCGAGGTCGAGGATGTCGGTCTCAACGTTGCCGAACACGGCACGCGCCTCGGTGTCGGCCATGTGGAGGATGCGCTGGCGAAACTGGTCTCGG
This sequence comes from Peteryoungia algae, assembly GCF_030369675.1. Lineage (NCBI taxonomy): Bacteria > Pseudomonadati > Pseudomonadota > Alphaproteobacteria > Hyphomicrobiales > Rhizobiaceae > Peteryoungia > Peteryoungia algae. The sequence goes on from NZ_CP128477.1 coordinate 663,790, forward strand.
GGAGCGCCGATCTCGGTGACCGGTTGACAGTCGACCCGGGTGACGAGGCGGAAAAGCTCGCCCGGCTGTTCAACGGCCTGATGGACAATATCCAGCAGCAGGAGCGCAGCCGCCAGGAACTCGAGGGGCAGGTGCGCGACCAGGAGGAATCCGAGCGGGTGTCGGCGCTCGCCAACGCCACGTTCGAGGCGATCGTCATGTATGAGAACGGCACGATCATCGACGGCAACGAGCAGCTCGAGCTGCTGACGGGCCGAGATCTGAAGACGCTCGTGGGCTCGTCCATCCTCGATCTGGTGGACGCGGAAGGGCGGCGCATGCTGCTGGACGATCCGAACCCGGCGCCGAATGTCTCCCGTGAGCTCCACATCGTGCGGCCGGACGGACAACGAATTCCGATCGAGGCGAGAGGCCGCAACATCGAATATCGCGGTCGCCACATCCGCATCGGTTGTCTCGTCGATCTCAGGGAGCGCAAGGCCGTCGAAGGACGCATGCGCCATCTCGCGGAGCATGATCCGTTGACAGGCCTGGCCAACCGCGCACTTTTTACCGAGACGCTGTCAGCCCAGGTCGACCGCCCCAATCGTGATTGGGGTTGTGGTGTCCTGCTCGTCGATCTCGACCACTTCAAGGATGTCAACGATCTCTATGGCCATCCGGCTGGCGACGAGGTCATCCGCGAGACCGCCCGGCGGCTGTCGGCGGCTCTCGGATCAGCGGACATGGCTGCGCGGCTGGGTGGCGACGAATTCGCAGTCATTCTCGGCAATTGCCATTTCGAGGCACAGCTTGAGGATATGAGCCGCCGGCTGATCGATGCCTTTCGGCAGCCTTTCAATACGGGGCAGGGCGAACGCATCAAGTGCGGCATCAGCATCGGCGGCGCGCTGTTTCCCGAACATGCAACCGAGCTGGACGAATTGATCGGCCGCGCCGACGTTGCGCTCTATCATGCCAAGAAATCGGGGCGGAACACGTTTCGCGCCTATCGCAAGGGCATGGACGAATTGATTGAGAAGCGGCGCGCCCTGGAGGCCGATATCGAGCGGGGGCTGGAGCGCGGCGAATTCGAGCTCTATCTCCAGCCGCGCGTCTCGGCCCGAGACGGCGCGATCATCGGCTACGAGGCCTTGCTGCGCTGGAACCACCCGGAGCGCGGCATGGTGCAGCCTGGTGATTTCATTCCCGTGGCGGAAGTCTCCGGCAAGATCATCGGTCTTGGAGAATGGGTACTGCGCGAAGCCTGCCGGCTGGCGGTCGACCTGCCGCCGCATGTCCATCTGAGCGTCAATGTTTCACCGGTCCAGTTCCGGCACCCGGATTTTCTGGCCGGCATCGAGGCAATTCTGCAGGAGACCGCCGTCGCGCCGCAGAAGCTCGAGCTGGAGATCACCGAAAGCGTCTTGATCGACGACGACCAGAGGGCGCGTCTCATCCTCGGCCATCTGAAGACGCTGGGGGTCAAGATCGCGCTCGACGATTTCGGCACGGGCTATTCGTCGCTGAGCTATCTGAGCCGGTACCCGTTCGACGTCATCAAGATTGATCGCAGCTTCGTTTCGGCCCTGGGCGAGCAGGAGACCGCCAACGCCATCGTGCGCACCATCATCGAGCTCGGTAACGGGCTTGGCATGCGTGTCGTGGCGGAGGGTGTGGAAACCGTGGAACAGGCTAGCTACCTGAGTGCTGCCGGTTGCGACGAGCTGCAGGGCTATCTGCTCGGTCGACCGCAGCCGGTGGTCGAAATCGCTCGTGAAATCAGTGAGACGGTCGTCATCGAGCTGAGGCGGATCGCGCGGCGCACAGTCCATCGGGACAAGCGCCCGCCCCATGCGGGGAACGAGACAGCGCTTGCCCTGGCGGCAAACGGCAACTGAAGGTGCTTGCCGTTTGCAAAGGCGAGTGCGGCCGGTTTGCCGCGCTCGTTGGTCATGGAAACGGGAGAGCTAAGGATCAGGCGGCCTCGGCCAGTTCCACGACCTTGGCCTGTGCAGCCGCGACGGCCTTTTCGGCTGCTTCCGGGCCGTAGGCCAAGCCTTCGACATAGACCGTTTCGACAAGATCAATGCCGAGGAAGCCGAGGACCGTCTTGAGGTAAGGCACCGCGTGGTTCATCGGCGCACCGGGACCGGAGGAATAGACGCCGCCGGCGGCCAGTACGAGATAGGCCTTCTTGCCCTTGGCAAGACCGACCGGACCGTTTTCAGTATAAGTGAAGGTGAGGCCGGCACGAGCGACGTGGTCGATCCAACTCTTCAGCGACGAATAGATGTTGAAATTGATCAGGCCGGTGCCGATGACGATCGTGTCTGCGGCCAGGAGTTCGGCAACGAGCGCGTCGGACAGGACAACGGATTCGGTTTCTTCGGCGGTGCGGGCATCGGCCGGCTTGCGGATGGCGGCGGTGAAGATGCCGTCGACATGGTCGAGCTGGGTCTCGACAAGATCACGGCGGACCAGCGCGCCACCGGTCTGCGCTGCGAATTTCTCGGCGAGCTGGGATGCAATCGAGTTCGAGAGGGAGTCAGAGCCGCGTGGGCTGGAAGTGACGAGAAGGATGGACGACATGGCAGTTCCTCGGATGTTGGAGGGCCCTTGGGAGCAGGCCTGCCATGCATGTAATCCTGCGCACCTATCGATGAAACTGTGATAATGTAGATCGGTCTTATCGAACAATTGGATGGATGCTCGAAAGCCATGGATGCCAACCCCACCCTCGACCAGCTTCAGGTCTTTCTCGCAGTGGCCGATGCCGGCAGCTTTTCGGCCGCCGCCCGCCTGCTCAACCGGGCGCAATCCGTGGTGAGCTACACGATCGGAAACCTGGAGAGCCAGCTCGGCGTATCACTCTTCGAACGGACCGGCACGCGCCAGCCAAGGCTGACCGAGGAGGGCAGGGCGATGCTGACCGATGCGCGCCGGATCGTTGGCGACCTGCAGGTGATGCGCGCCAAGGCACGCAGCATGCGTCAGGGCCTGGAGGCCGAACTGTCGATCGCGATCAGCGTGCTCGTGCCGATGCCGGCGGTGCTTGCGGTGCTCCGGGAATTCCAGACCGAGTTTCCCTCCGTCTCCCTCAGGCTTGAAGTGGGGGAGCTCGGCCGGCTTGTGGAACTGGTCCTGAGTGGTCGGGCGACAATCGGCATCGGTGGCGCGCCCCTACGTCAGGACGATACACTGGTCGCCGACCGCATCGGCCACAGCTTTTTGCTGCCGGCCGCCGCAGCCGACCACCCGCTGGCGGCCCGCAAGGTCAAGCTGTCGCTGCGGGACGTGCGGGAGGAAACGCAGATCGTCGTCAGCGATGCCTCGGACCTGACCCAGGGGCGAGACTTCAACGTCCTCTCTTTCAAGACCTGGCGGGTGAGCGACATGGCGACGAAGCACCAGCTCATTCGCGGCGGCCTGGGCTGGGGCGGGCTGCCGGTCTCGATCATCCACGAGGACCTGGCGCAAGGCCGGATCGTGCATCTCGACCTGCCGGCCTATGAGCAAGGGGCGTACAACCTCCATGCCATCCGCAGGGCCGACAATCCTCCGGGACCCGCCGGCCTCTGGCTGATCCGCGCATTCGAGGAGCATCTGTCGAATTGCCCGGCAGAATTTCCGTCGCCCCTTCTTTCCGAAGCGGTTTAAGGAATCGATTCAAGCCTTTGAATCGATTCCCAACCCGTTGATCCGCAACGCGCCGAAGCTCGGCCGTCAAAGCGTCAGCCGGAACTTCGCGAATCCATCGGCCGCTTCACCGGCATCCTCGATCTTGGCGCCCTGGAAGCCGGCGAGATGCTCGCGCGCCCTCGGCCCCGTTTCGAAGGTGACGGTTGTGTCGCCGATTGGCGCGAAGGACCAGTTGCCATCGGCCGAGGGATTGATCGTGCCCTGCTCGACGATGTAGCGGACGATGATGTCGCGGTTGGTGTCCGGTCCGACGAAGATCACCTTGTCCGCAGCGATCTCGGGAAACTTGCCACCGCCTCCGGCGCGGTAGTTGTTGGTCGCGACCGCAAACGTCTGGCCCGGATCGATGGGTTTGCCGTCGAACTGCAGGTTGACGATACGGCTCGTTTCCGGGTGCACGGCGACGCCGTCCTTGTCATAGCGCGCGGGTTTGGTCAGGTCGATCTGATAGGTGACGCCGTCGATCACATCGTAATTGTAGGATGGGAAGTCCGGGTTGATGAGAGGCGCATCCTGCGCTCCCGGCTCGATCTGGTTGAAGATGCCGGCCGACATTTCGAGCCAGTTCTTCACCTGTTCGCCAGTGATTGCGACCGCTTGGATCGTGTTCGGATAGAGATAGAGATCGGCGACATTCTTGATCGCGATGTCGCCGGCCGGCACGTCGGTGAAGTAATCCGCACCGCCGCGACCGCCCGCCTTGAACGGGGCGGCAGCCGACAGGACGGGAAGGTCCTTGTGCGGGCCGTCCTTCAGCATGGTCTTGATGTACCAGGACTGTGCGATCGAGACGATCTGGATCGAGGGATCGTCTGCGACCAGCGCGAAATAGGAATAGAGTGGCGCGGAGGTCTTGCCGACCGGCGTGCGGACATAGTCGAGCGTTGCCTGATGTTCGGCCGCGACCGAGGCGATCACTTCGGGCTTGTCCTTGGTATCGGCGACGACCTTGCGGTTCTCGTCGCGGTGGTAGATCGGCCGTGCTTCGCAGGTGAAGTCGACGATCTTCCAGCTCGCGCCGTCCTTTTCCAAGAGCAGATCGATCAGGCCCATATGCGAGCCCCAGAAGCCCGCCATGACGGCCGGCTTGCCCAGCAGCGTGCCCTTGACCGCATCGGCCCCCGGAACCTCTTCGAAATCCTTCGGTCCGGGGAAAACGAGATGCTGGTGGCCGGTGAAGATCGCATCGATGCCTTCGACGCCGGCGAGATAGAGCGAGGCATTTTCCATGCCCTCGCTCTCGCCATGGCCATCGATGCCCGAATGGGAGAGCGCGATGACGATGTCGGCGCCTTCCTCACGCATTTGCGGCACCCAGGCGCGTGCCGCCTGCAGGATGTCGCGCGTCTGCGCGCTGCCTTCGAGGTTCTTCGCATCCCACAGCATGATCTGCGGCGGCACGAAGCCGATGAAGCCCACCTTGATCGGGCTCGTGGCGCCCGAGCCGTCGCGGATCTGTTTCTCGAGGATCACGTAAGGCTTGAAGTAGAGCGCATCCTGCTTCGGATCGGCAGAGAGCTCGCCCTTGGTCAGGTTGGCGCAGACAAAGGGAAACTGCGCGCCGGCCAGCGTGTTGAACATGAAGTCCAGGCCATAGTTGAACTCGTGGTTGCCGAGCGTGCCACAGTCATAGCCCAGTACGTTCATCGCCTTGATCACCGGATGCACGTCCCCAGGCTTCATGCCCTTCTGATAGGCCATGTAATCGCCCATCGGATTGCCCTGCAGGAAGTCGCCATTGTCAATCAGCATGGAGTTGCCGGCTTCCGCGCGGATGGAATCAATCAGGCTTGCGGTGCGCGCCAGTCCCATCGTGTCGTTCGGCTTGTCGGCGTAATAGTCATAAGGCATCACGTTGACATGGATGTCGGTTGTTTCCATCAGCCGCAGATGCGCCTGATTGGCGGAAGCGCGCGCGGCAAACGGATGAAGCGTGACGAGGGCTGCCGAGGCGGCGATGCCGCTGAGGAAAGAGCGGCGGGAAATCGGGTGGAGATCGAGGATAGACGACATGGGGGCCTCACGAAGAACTGGTTCTGAAAGCGAAGGAGGTTAAGTCGCTTTCCAGAGGCTTGCACCTGGAAAATGACAGGGGTGAGACATGGACGGATCCAATGCAACCCATGCTAGATGGTGGTTGAATAGTAGCGCAAAGATTGATTTTGCCCGGCCTGCGAGGTATTATTCTCTTGTCATCGATGGGGGATCGACTCATGCCATGGCTCAACACGGCATTTTTTGCAGGTGCAATCGGCGGAATGTCGCCTGAACTGGCGCGGATCCTGGTTCGTGCCCAGGGAGGGCAGATCGCGGACTGGTTTGAGAAACTTGCGCAAGAGCCCTGGCTCTCGATCCTGGCACCGATAGCCGGTTCGATCGCCATCCTGGTTTTGTTGGGCCTCATCGGCGGGATCGTGGCCCATTACGGCAATGAGCCGAACATCAGCAAGGCATTCGTGCTCGGCGTTGGCGCGCCCGCCTTTCTGCTTTCGACTGCCGGTGCGATTGCCCCGGTCAAGGACGTTGTCAAAGACACCGAGGTCAAGGCCGTCAGCGTGGAGATCGATCCAAAGCCAACGGAGCTCTTGAACTACCTGGGCGAAATACTGGTCACGACGGGGCATGCTCAGGATCTCCCGTCAGAGGCTGCCCTCGCACCTCAGCTGATCTTCGACACGAAGGCGATTGCCGGAGCTTGCCCGGCATGCCGCGTGGAATTCCAGGATTCGTCCGGCAGCGTATTGTCGTCCGAAACGGTTGGAGGCGACAAGGCAACTGTCGTGACGGTACCCGATACCGCAACCTCGGCCATCCTCTCCGGCGTGCCCGATTCCAACAGCGCAAAGTTTTCACTGGAGTCTTTGGCGCCGCCCAGTGCGCAAGAAGGCGATCGCCCGATCTCGGTGGAGGTCACCAAAAGCCGAAACTATCTCAATGACGTCCTGTATATCCTGGGCAACAGCGCAATCGAACCGTTCGATCTCGAATTGAAGGCTGCCGAGGCCGAATGACGGGCGCCCACCTGTCAGGTGTGGCCCAGGGATTGATGGAAGTTCCGGAAATAGGCCGTGATCTGAGCGACCGCATTGGTGCTCTGATCGAATTCCAGCCCCATCTTTCCTGCCCTGTACCAGCGCACGGTGCAGTCGATCCGACCGAGTTCGGCACACCGCACGCAGACCATCGCGCCGCGCTTGGCCTCTATCCACCCTTCGAGTTGCAGCGCCATGCCGCTATGTGAAATGTCGAGAATACGCACGTCCAGCCTCTGGCCGATACATTCCAGCGTGCCTCTGATATGACAGCGTAGGCGTTGGCTTCGACGACCGTCCGGATTGAGTTTGCCAGCAAGCATCTGACTGCGCTCCATCAAAACTGATTGGAAGAAACGCAGGAAATCTCGGTCAGGCGCCTTAACGGCATCTGGCCGAGGTCATTAGAATGCGAGCAGTCACCCTGGCAGATTTAGGGTATTTGACCTGTATTTGCGGGTGTTTACCGTTAATTGCGCTATGGAGGCAGACCTTAGCGCGTGAGAACCGGGCGAACTTCCTGGTGGAAGTTGCGGAAATAGGCGGCGACCTTGGCAATCGAATTGCTGTTGGGCCTGAACATGATGCCGATCCGCCCGCCATAATTCCAGCGAACCACACCTTCGAGCAGGCCGATATCGGCGTTCTCGATGATGACGGGGCTCCCGGCGGCAGCCGGGAACTTGGACGAGAGTTCAAGCGCCAGGCCATTGCGCGAGATGTTGACTACGCGTCCATCGGCTTCCTGCTTGAAGTAACGAACCTTGCTGTCGATCCTGCAGCGACTGCGAGGAGATTTGCGAACATCCATTCCGAGATTATTGCTCATGATGCCGTCCTGATGAGAAGAATGGCGGGAGCTTACGAACAATCCGTAAGAACGGTCTAAATCGGATCATTAGGATTTTCAGGACCTCTGCTCAAAGCCCCACATTGGGACGCTCGATGACCTCGCGCAGCGCAAAGCTCGAATTGATCTTCACCACATGCGGGAGCGCGGACAGCCAGTCGCGGTGGATGCGCTCGTAGTCTTCGAGATCCTTGGCGGCCACTCTGAGTATGTAATCATACTCCCCCGACATCAGGTAGCAGACCAGCACGTTCGGACAGCGTCTCACGGCCGCCTCGAACTCGGTCAGTGTCTTGGCGAACTGGCCCGACAGCGAGATATGCACGATAACCATCATCTTGTAGTCGATCGCCTTGTGCGACAGCCGCGCATGATAGCCGCTGATGACGCCAGACTTTTCCAGCATGTCGTGCCGCCGCGAGCAGGCGGAGGGTGACAAGCCCACCGTCTCGGCGAGCTCGGCATTGGTCATCCGACCATTCTCCTGAAGCGCCTTCAGAATGGCACGATCGATGGCATCCAGTTCCGCCATTCGTAGAATTCCCCGTTATTGGCATGCGTCACGCAAGAAGCTGCGAATTCTGTCGCGCTCCATGCCTCATTTTGCAAGGACATTTTACGGGATCGATGGTTGAATTTTAGCATCTGAAACAAAGCGGCTTCGGCTGCAGATAAAAGAGAGGAACGCTTCATGCGTGTCGGTTGCCCGAAGGAAATCAAAAACCATGAATACCGTGTCGGCCTGACCCCGGGTGCCGTCAGAGAATATGTGGCGCATGGCCATGAGGTCCTGATGGAAACGGGTGCGGGCGCCGGGATCGGTGCCGATGACCACGCCTACATCGCCGCTGGCGCGAAGATCGCAGCCTCGGCCAAGGACGTGTTCGAAAAGTCCGACATGATCGTCAAGGTCAAGGAACCGCAGCCCTCGGAATGGGTGCAGCTGCGTGACGGTCAGATCCTTTACACTTATCTCCATCTCGCGCCGGATCCGGATCAGACCAAGGGTCTGCTCGACTCTGGCGTGACCGCCATTGCCTACGAGACCGTGACCGATGAACGCGGCGGCCTGCCGCTGCTGGCTCCGATGTCGGAGGTCGCCGGGCGTCTCGCGATTCAGGCCGGTGCCACGGCGCTGCAGAAGGCCTATGGCGGCCGCGGCATCCTGCTCGGCGGCGTTCCGGGCGTTCTGCCGGCCAAGGTTACCGTCATCGGTGGCGGCGTCGTTGGTCTGCATGCAGCCAAGATGGCGGTGGGCCTCGGCGCCGACGTGACCATTCTCGACCGTTCGCTGCCCCGCCTGCGTCAGCTCGATGATATCTTCGGTGGCCGCGTGCACACGGTCTATTCGACGATCGATGCACTGGAGCAGGAATGCTTCTCGGCCGACCTCGTCATCGGCGCCGTCCTCATTCCCGGAGCAGCTGCCCCGAAGCTGGTCACCCGCGAAATGCTCTCGGGCATGAAGAAGGGCTCTGTCGTCGTGGATGTCGCCATCGACCAGGGCGGCTGTTTCGAGACATCCCATGCCACGACCCATTCCGACCCGACCTATGTCGTCGACGGCATCGTGCATTACTGCGTTGCCAACATGCCGGGTGCTGTGCCGATTACCTCTGCCCATGCGCTGAACAATGCGACCCTGGTGCATGGCCTGGCGCTTGCCGATCGCGGTTTGCGCGCCATTGCCGAGGATCGGCACCTGCGCAATGGTTTGAACGTGCACAAGGGGCGCATTACCAACAAGCCGGTTGCCGAAGCCCTGGGTTATCCGGCCCATGCGCCGGAAGCCGTGCTGAACGTCGCGTAAGGGCTGCCTCTCCGGTCGCCTGACGTTGCGTCACGTCCGCGCATGTCTCGCGTAAACGCGGCCATCTGGGCCGGCCATCCCATGGCCGGCCCATTTTTATTGGGGGGTGATGCCAGATTCAGTTCGACAGCGTATCGCGGCCTCGCGGACCGAACAGCCGCCGCGGCAGTCGACCGTCGATCAGGGCGAGGCCGGCCACGATCGTCGCCATGCCGATGAAGTGCTGCGGCGCGAGTACCTCGTCCAGGAAGAGCCAGCCAAGCAGGATCGCGCTCACCGGAATGAGGAAAGTCACCAGCATGAGGTTGGTCGCGCCGGCCGAGGCGAGGATGCGGAAGAAGAGAATATAGGCAAGCGCCGTCGAGATCAGCGCGATCGCGACGAGAGCAGCCATCGTCGGCAGTCCCGGTGCCGCGAGGGTCCAGGGCTGTTCGATGACGAGCGCGAGCGGGATCATCAGCATGGCAGACGCGGAGATCTGACCGGTGGCGGTGACGATCGGGTTAATGCCCATTGCCTTGAATCGTCGGCCATAGACGCCGGCGAAGGCGTAGGAGAGTGCGGCTCCGAGAATGGCAAGTTCCGCCATGAAATGCGAGCCGATGCCGGACAGTGCAGACGGCCCGATCATCAGGGCCACGCCGGCAAAGCCGACGATCGTTCCGGCGAGGCGCCCGCCGGTCATCTTCTCGTCGCGCGTCAGCAGATGGGCGACCACGACCCCGAACAGGGGCGTCGTCGCATTGAGGATCGAGGCAAGGCCGCTGGCGATAGTTCCCTGACCCCACACGATCAGCGAGAAGGGGATCATGTTGTTCAGCAGACCCATGCCGAAGAAGGCAAGCCAGATCTTCGGCGCACGCGGCATCGAGATCCCGGCGAGCCTGAGACCGAGGAGAAGTGCCAGAGCGGCAAGGCCGACCCGCGCCGCAACGATGGTGAAGGGCGGCAGTTCCTTGACGGCGACCCCGGTGAAGAAGAAGGACCCGCCCCAGATCACCGAGAGCAGCAGCAGGAGGCTCCATTCTGTCGGGTTCATGCTTCTGTGCTGTGTCATCTGGATGTTCCGGATTGGGCTGGCGGAGCGGGCGGCGCGAGCCGCTCGATTCGACATTGATAGCAGTTGTTGCGGGCCGAGCGGACATGAACATAGGCGATGTCGGGATCGCCGAAGAGTGCCTCCGCCCGCACCATGATCGCCTCGGTCGGCACAACGCTGCCACTGCCATAGACGATGCGATCGTCCGGGCCATATCCGCGCATGATGTAGTCGGGGCTCGCAAGCGCTGGCGGCAGAACCTCCGTCGTCTCGTAGCGCGGACAGGCCACTGCATGCAGAAAGATCGGTCCGGTCTCGGCATAGGGCTGCAGCTTGGGGAAGGGGCGATAGGCCAGCGTCAGATAGGCTTCGCCGGCAGCGATCTCGGCGAGGCAATGGCGGCAGGGATAGCCTCCAGGCGAAATGCGGCGTTCGGGCGCAAGACCGTAGGCGTCGACTGCCCCGGCCCGGTAGGAAGCGGCCTCGGTGGAGGACATTGAAACAAAGCGGACAGCGGTCATGAAAGCCTCTCGGATGGTTTGAAGGCCGCATTCTCACCCCGGCAGCACCTGCGCCGCCACCCGATTCCTGCGCAGATTGTTCATGTCAAAAATGGCGTTTTTCTCTCGCTTAACCTCTGCGCTACATAGTGCGGTGATCCAATTTCGGGTGAGGGGCTCCCATGATTTCCTATCAGTCCGCCGCGGCGGCCGTGCTGGCGCTGTCTGCCGCATGTCTCTTCCAGCCATCCTCGAATCTTCGGGCAGCCGAATTGACCGAGGAACAGGTGCAGGAAGGCCAGAGATTCGTCGTCAACAACGCGATCTTCATCCTGTTTCACGAGGCGGGCCACATGCTGGTTTCGGAGCTTGGCCTGCCGGTGCTCGGGCGCGAGGAGGATGCCGTCGACGCGCTCTCTTCCGTGCTGCTGCTCGGCGCCGAGGACGAGGAGCTCTACACCACCATGCAGGACAGCGCCGATGGCTGGTTCCTGCTGGACGAGGCGAATGAAGGCGGTCCGCAGGAGGACGACTTCATGGGGACCCACGGTCTCGACCGGCAGCGGGCCTATGCAATCGTCTGCATGATGACCGGGGCGAACGGCGAGTTCTTCAAGGAATTTGCTGATTCGCTCGAATTTCCTGCAGAGCGACGGGAAGAATGCGTGCTCGAATACCAGAAGGCGCGCGACAGCTGGATGGGCCTGCTCGCCGCCAACATGAAGGATGGCGTGAAGACGAAATTCGAGGTCTCTTACGAGCCGGCCGGCAATGAGGACCTGCAGGGCTTTGCCGATCTCTTGAAGAGCGCCGGTGCGCTGGAGGCCGTCGCCACGGTTTTCGAAGATGGCTACGCCCTGAAGGACGGGATCAAGATCACCGGCAAGACCTGTGGCACCGAAAACGCCTTCTGGTATGCAGGCGATCGCGAGATCACCTATTGCTACGAAATGGCGTCTTTCCACGCCGGTCTGATCGCCAACTGGTTCGAGAACCAGGAGGTGGACGAGACC